>NC_016803.1:0-272500 GCF_000189295.2 Pseudodesulfovibrio mercurii
TATAAATTGATATATTACAGTGCGTTATCTGTTCAGTGCACTGTCGATAACCTGTCCCGTCCCCGGCCGTTTCATTGAATAACGCGAATTGTCCAATCCCTCCCGATACACTATCTCACACAACATGCTCGACACTGCCTGGAAGCAAATACTCTTCTCGCTCGAAAAGAGCCTCAACCCTGGTCTCTTCACTGTCTGGATCAAGCCCCTGCAAGGTCGCGTGGACGGTAACCGCCTGACCCTGACCGCGCCCAACGAGTTCGTGGCCAACTGGGTCCGCGACCGTCTGCTCCAGGTAATCCGCGAGTCCGCCGCCGAAGTCCTCGGCGCGGAGCCCCGCATCACCATCAACATCGGCGCGCGCGAACCGGCCGCAAAGGCGGCTGCCCCCGTGGGCAAAAAACAGGCCGTCGCGGCCCCGGCCCCGAGGCACATGGGATTGCCCCTGGGCCAGACCCTCAAGCCCGTGACGGTCTCCAACTGGCGGTTCTCCTTCGACGATTTCGTCGTCGGACCGTCCAACGAACTGGCCTGCGCGGCCAGCAAGTCCATCGGCTCCTCGGCCTTCAACTCCGACCACCTGTTCCTCAGCTCCGGACCGGGCCTGGGCAAGACCCACCTGCTCCAGTCCGTGGGCAACGAACTGTGCCGGACCGCCAACCGCAAGCACCTCAAGGTCGCCTGCCTGTCCTCCGAAGAGTTCGCCACCCGCTGGGTCCTGGCCTTCAAATCCGGACAGGTGGACCAGTTCAAGGCCCAGTTCCGCCAGGGCATCGATGTCCTGCTCCTCGAAGACGTCCACTTCTTCCAGGGCAAGGAAAAAATGCAGGAGGAACTGCTCTGCACCCTGACCGCCCTGCGCGAACGCGGCTGCAAGGTCGTCCTGACCAGCTCCTTCATGCCCAAGGAATTTTCCAAGGTCGATGACCGGCTCGTCTCCCGCTTCTGCTCCGGCTTCCTGGCCCACATCAACCGTCCGGACATGGAGACCCGCCGCCGCATCATCCTCGACAAGGCCCGGCGCATGCAAGTCGCCGTGCCCGGCGAGGTCTCCGAACTCCTGGCCGAACGGATCACCACCGATATCCGCCAGCTCGAAAGCTGCCTGAACAACCTGATCCTCAAGGCCCGCCTGCTCAACCGCGACGTGACCATGAACCTGGCCTGGGAAGTGCTCGAAAACTACGCCGTCCAGAACGCCTCCCCGGACTTCGCCCATATCATCCAGTTCATCTGCAAATGCTACGAGCTGTCCGAAGAGGAGTTGCGCTCCAAAAGCCGCAAGCGCGACGTGGTCCTGGCCCGCAACACCGCCTTTTACCTGGCCCGAAAACATACCGAACTGTCCCTCAAATCCATTGGTGAACGACTCGGACGAAAACACTCCACCGTGCTCAAAGGCATCACCAAGGTCGAACGGGAAATCTCCCTCCAGACCCCCCTGGGACGACAGATCGAAAATACCACCCAACGGCTTACACCCTAACAAAGCCCCCCGCATGTTCTCCCGGAGCCAACCCGCTCGGGCGCTCCAGGAGAATTTTTAAGGCCGGTCGCAAGATCGGCCTTCTTTTTTGCGTTGAGAGGGGTAGGGATGGGGAATGCCTCCGGCGGCCCCTTCGGGGGGACCAGAGAACCCTTTGGAAAGGGTTCTCTGGACTCTCCCAAACTTTTTGTGTGCCTTCGGCAGGGGCGTGCGGACGCGGGTTGGCGGAGGGGTGGGGGGAGGTTGGTTGCGGGGTATGTGCTGTTTGAGCGGGGGGATTGGCTGTACGCGGCCAGGCGGTGTCCCGAAGGGGTCGCGCCGGGCGTCCACGGGCCTCGGAGGGCCGTCCGGCGCGCCCCCTTCGGGACGGTTGCCCACGCCGCCTGGAAGGGCGGGGGACAAGTAAAGTCGTCAGGGCGGCGTGTCGGGACGAGGGAGAGGAAACTAGTTTTTTAAGTTATTCCGTCTCCCGCGAAGCGGCCCAAAGAGTTTGGGAGGGTGAGTGGGGGGATGGGGGGTCCAGGGGGGAAGGGGGGCGGAGGCGGCATCCCCCTGCGCCTACTCCTGGTCGTGTAGGAAGCGGATGACCTGGGTGCGGATGTCGTCGCGGATGGCGCGGGCGGCGGCGAGTTGGTCTTCGGTGGAGCCGGTGACGTATTCGGGGTCGGGGAAGGCCCAGTTGATGTGTACGGTCCGGCCGGCCAGGGGCGGCATGTCCCGGAGCACGTCCGGGCCGGAGGTGGTGATGACGTAGTGGTAGGGCGGGGTGTCTCGGAGCAGGTCGCGGACATTGGTGGCGACATTGTTGCGGAAGTCGAAGTCGGCCTCGCGCATGACCTCCCTGACCAGGGGGTCCACGGCGGTGGGTTCGGTCCCGGCGCTGCGGGCCTCGAACCGGCCCCGGCCGAGGCGTTGCAGGAAGGCTTCGGCCATCTGGCTGCGGCCGCTGTTGTGTCGGCAGACGAAGAGTACGCGTATGGGGTCCATGGAGCAGCTCCTTGTGGCAACTGCTCTAGCCTCGGCAGGTTACAGCCGTAGGGCGTTCCCATGACCGGAGTGTATCAACTTTCCGGTAACGGCGGCGTCAATCCGGATCGGGTTCGCCGAATCCGCCCCCGCCGGGAGTTTCCATGCGCACGCGGTCCCCGGCCCTGAGGGCGCGGTGGAACTTGCCGGGCTCGAGGCGGGTCTGGTTGCCGGAGACGACCATGTTGCGGCCGGGGGCGCCTGGTTCGCCGCCGTGCACGCCAAATGGGGCGCGGGTGCGTCGTTCGGACAGGACCGTGACCTCGGCGTCGGCCAGCAGTTCGATCTCGCGGACCAGGCCGTCGCCGCCGTGGTGTCGTCCCCGGCCGCCCGTGCCGCGCAGGATGGCGTATTCGCGGACGCGGAAGGGGTAGGCGTATTCCAGGGCCTCCACCGGGGTGTTCAGGGTGTTGGTCATGTGCGAGTGCACGGCGGACTCGCCGTCCCGGTCCGGGGACGCGCCCATGCCGCCCGCCAGGGTCTCGTAGTAGGCGAAGGGGCCGGAAGCGGTTTGACCGCCGATGGTCAGGTTGTTCATGGTCCCCTGGGAAGCGGCGGGCATGGACTCGGGCAGGGCCCGGGCCAGCGCGCCGAGGAGCACGTCCACCAGCCGCTGGGAGGTCTCCACGTTGCCTCCGGCCACGGCGGCCGGGAACTCGGCGTCCACCACCGAGCCGGGGCGGGTGATCACGTCCAGGGGGCGCATGCAGCCCGCGTTGGCCGGGATGTCCCGCGCGGCCAGGGCGCGGAAGACGTAGAGCACGGCGGACAGGGTGATGGCCCGGACCGCGTTGACCCCGCCGCGCACCTGGTCGTCGCTGGCCGAGAAGTCGAGGCGGGCGTGGTCGCCTTCCACGGTCATGGTCAGCCGAATGGCGATGTCGCGGGCTCCCTGGCCGTCGTCCTCGAGGACGTCCTCGAACCGGTAGGTCCCGTCAGGTATGGCGGCCACGGCCTGTCGGGTGATGCGCTCGGAGTAGTCCATGAGCGCGCGGGCGTAGTGGGCGCAGGTCGGGAGGCCGTATTTTTCAATGCATTCGGTCATGCGCCGGACCCCGGTGACGTTGGCCATGAACTGGGCCGAGAAGTCGCCCTCGCGCTCCAGGGGGGTGCGCACGTTGTTCAGGATGAGCCGCATGAGTTCGCGGTCCACCTCGCCATTGCGCACGATGCGCACGGGCGGGATGATCAGCCCCTCCTGGAACAGGGAGGTGGACAGGGGCATGGACCCGGAGGCCATGCCGCCCACGTCGGCGTGGTGGGCGCGGTTGGCCACGAAAAAGACCGGGTGGTCCGTGCCGGGGGCGAAGACCGGGGCCACGATGGTGATGTCCGGCAGGTGGGTGCCGCCCTTGAACGGGTCGTTGAGCATGACCATGTCGCCGGGGGCGAAGCCGCCGTTATCGGTCATGGCGGCCATGGCGGACTTCACGGACAGGGGCATGGAGCCGAGGTGCACCGGGATGTGCGCGGCCTGGGCGATCATGTCGCCGTGTTCGTCGAAGACCGCGCAGGACAGGTCGCGGCGTTCCTTGATGTTGGGCGAGAACGCGGTGTTGGTCAGGGTGACGCCCATCTCCTCGGCGATGGAGGAGAAGCGGTTCTTGAAGACTTCGAGGAGGACGGGATGGGTCTGCATGCCCGAACCTAGCCGCAAGGGGGCCGGTCTGGCAACCTCGCGGGGCTAGGCCCGGCGCAGGGCCTCGAGTTTGCGGCGGGCCTCGTCCGGGTCCAGGCCGCGCTGGGCCGCGATGTGGTCCAGGTCGGCCTCGGCGTCGGACGGGCGCACGTAGATGGGCTCGATGGAGTCGTGGGCGAAGGTCGCCCTGGCGGCCGTTTCCAGCAGGATCTCGGGCGCGGGGTTGTCGAAGGCCGCATTCAGCGGGACGTAGCCGGGGTTGGCCTGGGCCAGGTCGGCGAAAAACGCGGGATTCTTGCGCAGGGCCGAGCCCATGAGGTGCGCGTCCGGGCCGAATCCGGCCATGCGTTCCCCGGCCTGCTCCAGGGTCAGGGCGTCCAGGGGGGCGATCTCGGCCAGGTCCGGGCAGCGGAAGGACTGCATGTAGACCAGGCCGCGCCGGGCGTAGGTCAGGACGTGGAGCGGGCCGGTCAGCAGGGGACCGGGACCGGCGGCCAGGAGCGGCAGGTAGTCGAGCCCGGCCAGGGGCAGGGACAGCCCGGCGGCCACGCCCTCGGCCGCGGCCAGGACGAGGCGCAGGCCGGTGAAGCTGCCGGGGCCGCGCACGCAGGCGATGCGCGCCAGGTCCGCGACGTCCAGGCCGAACTCGTCGAGCAGACCGCGCAGGCCCGGAGCCAGGAAGCGCACGGTCTGGCCGGGCACGGTCCACTGGCGCGAGGCGAGCAGGGGCATGCCGGAGAGCGGCCCGTCGGGGCCGGGCTGGCCCAGGACGAGCTGGAGGCGCTCCTCGGGCCCGGACAGGACCAGGGTCAGGTCGTGCGGGCGGGTGGTCTTGGGCATGGCCACGGGGCTAGCCCAGGAGCCTGCGCACGTCGTTGAAGATGGCCAGCGACATGATCAGGAGCAGGATGAGCAGGCCCACGCGCATGGACATGGCCTTCCACCGTTCGTTGAGCGGCCTGCGGAAGACGATCTCCAGGGCGAAGAACAGGATGTGGCCGCCGTCCAGCACCGGGATGGGCAGGAGGTTGATGATCGCCAGGTTGATGGAGATGATCGCCATCATGCCGAGCAGGGCGAAGAGGCCGTTCTGGGCGGACTCGTGGACCATCTGGGCGAGCATGATCGGCCCGCCCACGGATTCCACCGGGATGAGCCGTTCGATGATGGACAGGAACCCTTTGACCACCACCTCGGACATGTACCAGGTCTGGCGCAGCGCGGGCCAGGCCCCGATGCCCTCGATGGGTTCGTAGCGCATCTGGCCGGACTGGTTGATGCCGACCATGGGCACGGTGACGTCCTTGCCGAACAGGTCCTTGAAGGTGTTCACCTGCGGGGTGACGGTCAGGGTCAGCTTCTCGCCCGCGCGGTCAACGGCCACCTGCAGGGGCTTGCCCTCGGCCGCGCGGATGATCTCGACCATCCGGGTCCAGGAGTTCACGGGCGCGCCGTCGATGGTCGTGATCATGTCGCCCTTGACGAATCCGGCGGCGGCGGCCGGGGAGTCGGGCAGGACCCCGCCCACCAGGGGCAGGACCACGCCCTGGCCCTGGGCCAACGCCAGGAACCAGTAGATCAGGAAGGCCAGCAGGAAATTGAAGAAGGGACCGGCGGCGACCACGCACAGACGCTGCCAGGCCGGGCGGTGGGAGAAGAGCTTGTCGTCGGGAAAGTCCGTCTCCTCCTCGCCCTGTTCGCCCGCCAGGGCCACGTAGCCGCCCAGCGGAATCCAGGAGATCTTGTAGTCGGTCTTGCCCGAGGTGAAGCCGACCATCTTGGGCCCGAAGCCCAGCGAGAACGCCTTGACCCCCATGCCGAAGATCCGGGCCACGACGAAATGCCCCAGTTCGTGGAAGAAGATAAGTCCGCCCAGTACCAGGACAATGGCGATGGTGCTCGTGATCATGTATTCCTCATGTGCCGCGTTGATGAAAAAGGCGTGCGGCTCGGATAACTATAACCATTCTCGGCCGGTTGGCTAGAGGCGGGCCTCGGTTTCCCGCCGGACCTCCCGGTCCAGGGCCAGGACCGCCTCGGGCGTGGATACGTCCACAGGGGCGTGGCGGTCAAGTCCGGCCTCGATCATGGCCGGGATGTCGGTGAAGCCGATGCGCTCGTGGAGGAAGGCGTCCACGGCGATTTCGTTGATCGCGTTGAGCACGATGGGGTGGCTCGGCCCGGCGTCGAAGGCCTCGCGGGCCAGCCGCAGGCAGGGGAAGGCGTCGAGGTCCGGCGCCTCGAAGGTCAGGCGGCCCACCTCGGCCAGCCGGAGCCGGGGCACGTCCACGGTGACCCGCTCGGGAAAGCACAGGCAGTGGGCGATGGGCACCTGCATGTCCGGGGTGCCCATGTGGGCCAGTTGCGAGCCGTCCACGTACTCCACCAGGGAGTGGACGATGGACTGGGGATGGACGACCACGTCCACCCGGTCCGGGGGCAGGCCGTAGAGATGGCAGGCCTCGATCAGTTCCAGCCCCTTGTTCAGCAGGGTGGCCGAATCCACGGAAATCTTGGCGCCCATGCTCCAGTTGGGATGGGCCAGGGCCTGCTCGCGGGTGACGGTTTCAAGGAATGCCCGGTCCTTTCCCCGGAACGGGCCGCCCGAAGCGGTCAGGATGAGGCGCGCGATCTCCTCGTCCCGGCCGTGCCCGGCCAGCCCCTGGAACAGGGCGTTGTGCTCGGAGTCCACGGGCAGGATCACGGCCCCGGACGCCCGGCAGGCGGCGCGGATGAGGTGGCCGCCCAGGACCAGGGACTCCTTGTTGGCCAGGCCGATCATCTTGCCGGCGCGGGCGGCGGCCAGGGTGGGCGCGAACCCGGCGGCCCCCACGATGGCGGACAGGATCAGGTCCGCCTCGTCCAGGGCGGCCAGGCGATCAAAGGCCTCGGGGCCGACCAGGAGTTCCGGGGCGTAGTCGCCCGGCAGGTTGTCGAGAAATTCGGTGCGCGCCGCGTCGTCGAGCACGGCGGCGTATTGCGGCCGGAACCGGGCGCACAGGGCGGCCAGCTTGCGGCCGTTGCGCCCGCCCGCAAGGGCCGTGACCGTGAACCGCTCCGGGTGTCCGGCGACGACCTTGAGGGCCGAGTCGCCGATGGAGCCGGTGGCCCCGAGGATGACCAGTCTGCGCGGGAAGGGCGGGCTCGGCACCGTGGCGGGCCAGGCGGAGATGTAGGTCTTCATGGGCTTGGCGCGCCTTAGGGGAAATAGGGCTGGAACATGGAGATCAGCCCGTAGCAGGGGATGACCAGGAGCAGGCTGTCCACCCGGTCGAGCAGGCCGCCGTGGCCGGGCAGGATGGTCCCGGAGTCCTTGATGTCCAGGGAGCGCTTGAGGGCGGACTCGAAGAAGTCGCCGAGCTGGGCGGCCACGTTCAGGGCCGCGCCCAGGAGCAGCCACTTCCACCAGACCGTCTCGGGCAGGCCGAAGGCGAGGCCCCAGGCGAAGGTGGCGGCCATGCAGGCGGTCAGCCCGCCGATGGACCCGGCCCAGGACTTCTTGGGGCTGATGCGCGGCCATATCTTGCGCTTGCCGAGCCATGTGCCCACGTAGAAGGCGGCGGTGTCGGAGATGACCGCCGCGCCCAGGACGAGCAGCAGCTCCAGGCGGTCGAAGAACAGCAGGAAATGGAAATTCATGGGGATGTAGAACAACCCGGCCAGGAAAATGGCCGCGTGGCGGTAGGACGTGGCCACGTCCCTGTTGTAGCGCAGCAGGAAGACCAGGGCCGAGGCCCAGAAGGCCAGGGCCAGGATGACGCCGGGGTAGCGGGCGTCGCCCGTGGTGTAGGCCCCCATGAGCAGGAAGGTCACGGCCGCGCCCAGGGACTTGAAGGCGGTCATGGACTGCCCGGGCCGGAACATGGAGTAGAACTCCCACAGGGTCAGGACGCTGAACAGGGCGAGAACCGCGAACAGGACCCACCCCTGAAAGATCAGGGCCAGGGTCGGGAGGATGGCCAGGACGGCGCTGGTGGCGATTCGTTGCTTATGCGGGGAGATATCCATGTTGATCACAGCGGTTGATGGTGACTTGGGTGGCCGTATGAATCCATTTTCTCTACGCTATTTGCCGGGCGGGGGCAACACGCCGGGCCGGGGAAAGCGCGTCGGACGGGCTATGCGCCGTCCACCTGTTCGCCGGTTTTGCCGAAGCGGCGCTGGCGGCCGTTCAGGTCCGCGATGGCCTTGTCCAGCTCCGCCGGGGAGAAGTCCGGCCAGTAGATGTCCGTGAAGTAGAATTCGGAATAGGCGCACTGGAACAGGAGATAGTTGGACAGCCGCAGCTCGCCGCTGGTGCGGATGACCAGGTCCGGGTCGGGCTGGCCCGCGGTCCACAGCTCGGCCGCGAAGGTCTCCTCGGTGACGGCCTCGGGCGGCACGCCCTTGGCGACCAGGGCCCTGGCCGCGCGGACGATCTCCTCCCGGCCCGAGTAGTTCAGGGCCAGGTTGAGGGTCATGTCCGTGCATCCGGCGGTCTGGCGCATGACGTGCCTGAGCACCTGGCGCACGGCCAGGGGCATGTCGTCGATCTCGCCCAGGATGTTCAGGCGGATGCCCTGTTCCTTGAGGCTCTTTTCCTCGCGCTTGAGAAAGGTGGTCAGCAGGTCGAACAGGGTCCGAACCTCGTCCTTGGGCCGTGACCAGTTCTCCTTGGAGAAGGTGTACAGGGTGAGATGGCGGACGCCGAGTTCGCGGCAGCGGGTGACCACGGCGCGGGCCGCTTCGGTCCCGGCCCGATGGCCGTCGGATCGTTGCAGCCCGCGCTGTTTGGCCCACCTGCCGTTGCCGTCCATGATGACGGCTATGTGGGTGGGAATTTGCATGGTGCTCAAGGAGTGCATCCTAGATTTCGAGAATCTCTTTTTCCTTGGCGGCCATGACCTCGTCGGCCTTCTTGACGTAGTCGTCGGTCATCTTCTGGACGTCGGCCTCGCTGCGGCGCTGATCGTCCTCGGAGATTTCCTTGTCCTTCTCCATCTTCTTGAGCGCGTCGTTCATGTCGCGGCGCACGTTGCGGATGGCGATCTTGGCGTCCTCGGTGTACTTCTTGGCGACCTTGACCAGCTCCTTGCGGCGCTCCTCGGTCAGCGGCGGGATGGAGATGCGGATGATCTTGCCGTCGTTGACCGGGTTCAGGCCCAGGTCCGAGGTCTGGATGGCCTTCTCCACCGAACCGAACGCGCCCTTGTCCCAGGGCTGGATGGTGATGGTCTTGGAGTCGGGCACGGACACGGAGGAGAGCTGGCTGATGGGCGTGGGCGTGCCGTAGTAGTCCACCAGGATGGAGTCCACCAGGGCGGTGGTGGCGCGGCCCGTGCGCAGCTTGGAGAAATCCTTGTCCAGGGCGGTGATGGCCCCGCTCATGCGTTTCTTGCCGTCGTCGAGTACGGTTTTCATATTAGTCTCCTTGAACAGTCGTTCCGATGTTTTCGCCGTTGGCGGCTCTGCGGATGTTGCCTTCCTTGTACAGGTTGAAGACGATGATCGGCAGGTTGTTGTCCCTGGCCATGGAGATGGCGGTGGAGTCCATGACGCCGAGGCGTTTTTCCAGGGTTTCCATGTACGAGACCGTGTCGAACTTGACCGCGTCGGGATACTTGAGCGGGTCCTTGTCGTACACGCCGTCCACCTTGGTGGCCTTGAAGATGGCGTCGCACTTGAGCTCGAGCGCGCGCAGGGCGGCGGCCGAGTCGGTGGTGAAGTAGGGGTTGCCGGTACCGGCGGCGCAGATGACCACGCGGCCCTTGTCCATGTGCCGCAGGGCCCGGCGGCGGATGTACGGCTCGGCCACGTCGGCCATGGACAGGGCGGTCATGACCCGGGTGTCGCAGCCGTTCTTTTCGAGCGCGTCCTGGACGGCCAGGGCGTTCATGACCGTGGCCAGCATGCCCATGTAGTCGCCCTGGGCGCGGTCCATGCCCTTGGCGGAGGCGGCCATGCCCCGGAAAATGTTGCCGCCGCCGATGACGAGCGCCATCTGCAGGCCGGTGGCGGCCACCTCGGCGATCTCCTTGGCGAACTGGCCGATGGCCTCCGGGTGGATGCCGAACTGCTGCTCCCCGGCCAGGGCCTCGCCGCTTAATTTCAACAAAATCCGCGAATAACGCGTCTTGGTCATGGATACCCCTGCGTGTATGATTGTTGCGTCACGAACTCGCCCCAAGGCGATAGCATGTTTTCCGGACAAAAAAAACGGGCCGTGAGGCCCGTTTTCATTTTTTCGGCAGTTCGGTTACTCGGCCTTTTCACCGAGAGCCAGGCGATGGAAGCTGGCCACGGTGCCGCCCTTGAGGATCTGCTTGATGGTCTGCTTGTCGTCCTTGATGAAGGCCTGCTCGATCAGGCAGACGTCCTTGTAGAACTTGTTCAGCCGACCCATGACGATCTTCTCGGCGATGGCTTCGGGCTTGCCCTCGTCCATGGCCTGCTTGAGGTACAGCTCCTTCTCCTTGGCCAGGGTCTCGGCGGGCAGCTCGTCGGGGGAGATGCAGGCCGGGTTCATGGCGGCCACGTGCATGGCCACGTCCTTGGCGATCTCGGCGTCGTCGGTGCCCTTGAGCTCCACGATGACGCCCAGCTTGTTGTTGGAGTGGATGTACACGCCGATGACGCCGTCGGTGACGATCTTGGCGAAGCGGCCCACGCCCATGTTCTCGCCCAGCTTGGCGATCAGGTCGGTCACGTCGGCGACCTCCTTGGGCAGGTCTTCGGCGGTGCCGGTGGTCACGTCCAGCGCGGCGATCTTGCCGGGCAGGGCGGCGGCGAAGGCCTGGAAGTCGTCACCCTTGGCGACGAAGTCGGTCTCGCAGAGAAGCTCGGCGATGACGGCGGTCTTGCCGTCCTCGGAGACGTAGGGGGTGACCAGACCCTCGGAGGTGGCGCGTCCGGCCTTCTTGGCGGCCTTGGACAGCCCCTTCTCGCGAAGGTACATGACGGCCTTTTCCTCGTCCCCTCCGGACTCGCTGAGGGCCTTCTTGCAATCCATCATGCCCGCGCCGGTTTTCTCGCGCAGGGCCTTCACTTGTGCGGCGGTGATCGACATATTATTTCTCCTCGGCAGCGGCCTCGGCCACCTCTTCGGTTGCGGTTTGCTCGACGGGAGCTTCTTCCTTGGCCGCAGCGGCAGCCTTGGCTTCGGCCTTGTAGTCCTTCTGCATGGCGCCGCCCTCGAGGCAGGCGTCGGCCATGTGGGTGGCGAACAGCTTGATGGCGCGGATGGCGTCGTCGTTGCCCGGGATGATGTAGTCCACCATGTCCGGGTCGCAGTTGGAGTCGACCACGGCCACGACCGGGATGCCGAGCTTGCGGCATTCCTGGATGGCGATCTGCTCGCGCTTGGGATCGATGACGAAAACGGCCTGCGGGGCCTCGGTCATGTCCTTGATGCCGCCGAGCGCCAGGTTGAGCTTCTTGACCTCGCGGTTCATGCCCACGGCTTCCTTCTTGGTGTAGCGGGAGATGGAGCCGTCCTCGAACATCTGCTCGAGGGACTTGAGGCGGTCGATGGACTTCTTGATGGTCTGGAAGTTGGTCAGGGTGCCGCCCATCCAGCGGTGGGTGACGTAGTACATGCCGGAACGCTCGGCCTCGGCCTTGACGGATTCCTGGGCCTGGCGCTTGGTGCCGATGAACAGGACCTTGCCGCCCTTGGCCACGGTGTCGACGATGAAGTCATGGGCGGTGGCAAACATCTTGACGGTCTGCTGCAGGTCCATGATGTGGATGCCGTTGCGGGCGCCGAAGATGTACGGGCGCATTTTGGGGTTCCAACGGCGGGTCTGGTGGCCGAAGTGGACGCCGGTCTCCAGCATCTGCTTCATGGTAACGTAAGCCATAATGATCTCCTGGGTTTTTCGTCCATCCCGCGGTCCATTAAGGAGCCCGTGCCATCACGGACCACCCGGAGTTATGGGCGGGATGTGTGAATTTAAAGTCGGGGGTACTTAACGCATGATCGCCGGGTTGGCAAGGGGGAAATTGCGGTTTTTACCCGGTTCGCCACGGTCGCCGGGGGGCGTCACCCGCCGAACGCCCGGTTCATGAGCCGTTTGCCCAGGCCGCCGAAGTCCGGGGGCGCGTAGCCGAAGACCTCCTTCCAGACCTGGGTGGACTCCATGCAGAAGTAGAGCTGCTCCTCCATGCCGTGGGCGCGCAACCGGTCGACCATGAACTTGAACTGCTCCACGCGCAGGGGGCGGAGCAGGCGCGCCTTGCCGTCCAGGCCGGGCACGAACTCATTATAAATGTAGGTGGTCTCCGGGAAGCGGTCCTCGATGATCGGGGTCAGCTGGGGCATGCAGCGGAAGGAGCCGAGGGACATGTAGGCGATCTGCTCGGGCCGCACGTAGTCGAAGATGCGGTCGATGATCTCGCCGTACCCCTCGCGCCAGCCCTCGAAGCGGATGATCGGATCGAAGTGCAGGCAGACCTTGAAGCCCGCCTCGGCGCAGGTCCTGGCCGCCTCCAGGCGCTCGGTCAGCGTGGACACGCCGAACTCCTCGTGCTCGTTGATGAACGGGGCGTTCAGGGACCAGGCGGGCAGGACGCGGTCCGTGCGCGTGGTCCCGTCCATCCAGGACAGGTCCACCACCTTGGACTTCAGCTCCAGGACCACGTTGTCGTAGTCCTCCAGGAAATGGACCAGGTCGCGGCTGTAGCCGGTCAGGTGCTCCAGGGCCAGGGAGTCGGTGAACTCGCCCGTGCCCACCCGGAAGCGGGTCTCGCGGTCCGCGCCGAAGCCGTCGGCCAGCTCGCGGAACAGGTCGTCCTGGTTGGCCCAGACCTTGAGCACCCGGTCCTGGAAATAGGCCTGGAGGATGCAGTAGGAGCAGGCCATGGGGCAGTTCTCGCCGATGTGGATGATGCGGTAGCCGCAGCAGTGGTAGGCGCGGGTGCCGGGGCAGAAGCGCAGGAACCGCCCCTTGTACTCCTTGAGGTACACGGCCTGGGTTTCGCCCCGGTCGAAGACCACGCGGTCCTGATCGGGCGGGACCACGGTCCAGGGGACGTCCAGACCGCCCTCGGCCAGCCGCTCGCGCACCCGGCGGGCCACGGGGGTATCGGTCATGGATTCGTCCACGAAGACGTGGCCGATCCTGCGCAGGTGGGCGGGCAGGCTAGTCATTGTCGCCCTCCGGACGGAACACGGTCTCCCAGGCCGGGGCGTCGGCCATGGCGCGCAGGCTCTCGACGGCTTGGGCGAGGCCGTCCCGGTCCTTGACGCGCACGGACAGCTCGGCCCCGTCGGTCTCGAAATTGTCGGGCTGGACGACCCGCCAGGGGGTCCCGGCGGTCACGGTCCGGGCCGCCGCGTCGAAGCGGTCGCGCAGCCGGGTCAGCTCGGGATGGCGCGCCTGCCGGGCCGCGGCGCACAGCCGGGCGATGGCGTCCTTGGGCGACAGCCCCTGGTCGAGGATCGCGTCCATGCCCGCCCCGGCCATGACCTCGGCCACGGGGGTTCCGGCCACTCGGGCCGCCTCGTACAGCCAGGTCAACACGTTGACCGCGTTGGACCTGGACCAGGTCATGCCGGTGAAGAGCGGCCGCAGGGGGTCGCGGTCGGCCTCGTCCAGGCGCGCCAGGACCGTGCCCACGGCCAGGGGAACCGCGCCCCGGCCGAGCAGTTCACGCCAGGGGGCGGGCAGGGTGAGCCAGTCCAGGAGCAGCCGGGCGTCCTTGGACTTGGGCCGGACCCCGAGCCGGGGCAGGACGTCCGTCTCCAGGCGGTCCCTGTCCAGGAGCGGGGCGAAGTATTGCAGGGCCCGGAAGCGCATGGCGTCGTCCGGTTCGCGGTGGGCGTTGTCCGCCAGGTAGAGCAGCCCCAGGGAAACGGGGTCCGCGCCCTCCACCCGACGGGCCAGGACCGGCCTGCCGAGCCCGGCCAGCACGGCCAGTCGCGCGGCCCCGGCGGCGAGCTCCGGGCCGTGGTCGCCCTCGAAGACCAGCACCGGTGCGGACTGACCCCATTCCTCGATGGATTTCGCCAGTGATTCCGAAATGGTGCCGGACCAGAACAGGTGGTCGCCGTGGGCGCGTATGGCCCCTGCCGGGGCCGTGAAAATCTCGCTGGTGAGCTGCAATGCGGACTCCTGGAAGTTTCTCTCAATGTCGCTTCAACAGATTGATATTGTTTGCGAAAGAGGGTATTTTAAGGTGAAGCTTGTAAAAAAGCTACGGTATTTCAACTAATTGGAATAAAGTTGAAGAGTGCCCGGCGACTTGACATTCTCGCGTTGGTCTTCCTATAGGACTAAACCCGTTAAAAACCAAGTGCTGTGCTTTTCGCGGGGTGAAACGGCTCCGCGATGCCGATAAGGACAACCAGAAACGATGTGGAGTGAAGTATGCCTGACCTCAAGACCCAAAGAACGTATGCACTCGTCGGTCACGGCGGTAGCGGCAAGACCACCGTCGCCGAGATGCTGCTTTTCAACGCGGGAGTTGTAAACCGCCTCGGCAAAGTCGAAGAGGGGAGCACCGTCCTCGACTTCGAGCCCGAGGAAATCAAGCGTCGCGGTTCGATTCAGCCCGGTTTCGCCAGCTTCAAGTGGAACAAGAACGACCACTTTCTCATCGACACCCCCGGCGACTCCAACTTCGCCGGAGATCTCTCCTACTCCCTCACCGCCGCCGACGGCGTGGTCATGGTCATCGACGCCGTGGACGGCGTCAAGCCGCTGACCCGCAAGGTTTGGGGCCTGGTTCAGGACATGGGCCTTCCGTCCATGATCGTCATCAACAAGATGGACCGTGACCGGGCCGACTTCGACATGGCCTTCCACGGCATCTCCGAGGCCCTGGGCGCGCGTCCGGTCCTGCTGTACTATCCCATCGGCTCCAAGGAGAATTTCAAGGGCGTGGTGGACATGATGTCCGGCAAGGCCCTGATGTTCGGCGCGGACGGCGCGGTCACCGAGGGCGAGGTCCCCGGCGACATCGCCGACGAGGTCGAGACCATCCGCGAGACCATGATCGAGAACATCGCCGAGAGCGATGAGGAGCTCATGGAGAAATATTTCGAGGAGGGCGAACTCGCCCCCGAGGACATCACCAAGGGCCTTCAGGCGGGCGTCGCGTCCGGCGAGCTGGTCCCGGTGGTGGTGGCCGCGGCCCTCAACTGCCAGGGCGGCCAGATGATCCTGGACACCGTCCAGAACCTGCTGCCCTCTCCCCTGGACCACAAGCCGTGGATCGGCGAGGACGGCGGCGAACTGCCGAGCTCCCCGGACGAGCCCATGGCCTGCTTCGTCTTCAAGACCCAGGCCGACCCCTTCGCGGGCCAGCTGACCGTGGTCCGCGTGCTGGCCGGCCAGCTCTCCCCCGACTCCCAGCTGGTCAACACCGTCAACGGCGAGAAGGAGCGCGTGGGCCAGCTGCTGGTCATGAACGGCAAGGAGCAGGCCCCGGTCAAGACCCCCATGGGTCCGGGCGCCATCGTCACCCTGGCCAAGCTCAAGAACACCCACACCGGCGACACCCTGGTGGAGAAGGGCGAGTTCAAGCTGGCCAAGCCCGTCGTGGCCCCGCAGCTGATCACCTTCGCCCTGGCCCCCGAGGTCAAGGGTGATGAGGACAAGGTCTACGCCGCCGTGGCCAAGCTGCTCGAGGAGGACATCACCCTGACGCTCGGCCGCGACGAGGAGTCCGCAGACATCCTGCTCTCGGGCATGGGCCAGAACCACATCGAGATCTCGGTCGAAAAGGCCAAGCGCCGCTACAAGACCGCCATCCTGCTCAAGACCCCCAAGGTCCCGTACCGCGAAACCTTCAAGACCGGCGCCCGCGAAATCCAGGGCCGCCACAAGAAGCAGTCCGGCGGCCGCGGCCAGTTCGGCGACTGCTGGATTCACGTGGCCCCCAGGGCTTCGGGCGAAGGCTATGAGTTCGTGGATCAGATCGTGGGCGGCTCCATCCCGCGCCAGTTCATCCCGGCCGTGGACAAGGGCGTCCAGGAGACCGCCGCGCGCGGCGTGCTCGCCGGGTTCCCGGTCATCGACTTCCAGGTGACCCTGTACGACGGCAGCTACCACAACGTGGACTCCTCGGAAATGGCCTTCAAGGTGGCCGGTTCCCTGGCCTTCAAGAAGGCCTGCGAAAAGGCCAAGATGGCCCTGCTCGAACCGATCATGCTGGTCACCGTGGCCGTGCCCGACTCGTTCATGGGCGACGTCATCGGCGACCTGTCGTCGCGGCGGGGCAAGGTGCTGGGCTCCGACTCCCAGGCGGGCATAACCGAGGTCAAGGCCAACGTGCCCATGGCCGAGATGCTGCGCTACGCCCCGGACCTCAACTCCATGACCGGCGGCCAGGGCACCTTCTTCATGGAGTTCGCCGCCTACGAGGAATGCCCGCCCCAGGAGACCGAAAAGGTCATCGCGGCCCACAAGAAGGCCACCGAAGAGTAGTTTCGGCCCGCAACACGAATCAAAAGGCGACGGCTTGGTCCGTCGCCTTTTTTTTGTCATTGTTTCATGCAGTCTTTTGGTTTACTTACACGGGAGTTTGCTCAACAAGGACGGACCATGTTTCGACGATTGTTCTTCATCATCCTGCTCGTGCCGGTAACCATCTGGTATTCCCTGAAGATGCTCAAGGTGGACCGGGAAACCGCCACGCCCGAGGAATACGACCGCTGGGGGCTGGCTTGGGGCGCGGCCGCCGTGAAGCTGTCCGGCATCCGCATCGAGGCGGACCTGGGCGAGGCCGACCCCGAGGGCCACTACGTGTTCATCGGCAACCACCAGTCCAACCTGGACATCCCGGTCCTGTTCAAGGTCCTCAGGGGCAACCGCATCCGCTTTGTGGCCAAGAAGTCCCTGTTCGAGATTCCCATCTACGGCAAGGCCCTGGCCCACGCCGGGCACATCTGCATCGACCGCGAGAACAGGCGGGCGGCCATGCAGTCCCTGAACGACGCCGTTGAGGTCGCCAAGGGCGGCATCTCCCCGGTCATCTTTCCCGAGGGCACGCGCAACATGGACCTGAGCCACCTGATGGACTTCAAGATCGGGGCCATGATCCTGGCCCTCAAGGCCGGGCTGCCCGTGGTTCCGTTCGTCATGACCAACACCGGCCGGGTCATGGGCAAGGGCCAGTTCTTCATCGACAACCGGCCCGTGGTCCGGTTCAAGGCCCTGCCGATCATCGACCCGTCCCGGTACAACCTGAAACAGCGCGAGCAGTTCAAGGAAGACCTGTACGCCATGATGAACACGGCCTACCAGGAACTGCTGGCAAAGGGGTAGACGCGATGGCCGGAACGTCCTTCACCCTCTACCCGCTGGGCGGGCTCGGCGAGATCGGCATGAACTGCATGCTCTACCGGACCGAGAAATCCCTGGTCATGGTGGACTGCGGGCTCATGTTCCCGGAAGACTACCACTTCGGCGTGGACGTGGTCATTCCCTGCTTCGACTACGTGCTGCGCAACAAGCGCCAGCTCAACGGCATCGTCCTGACCCACGGGCACGAGGACCACATCGGCGCGCTGCCCTGGCTCCTGCAGAACGTGGACGTGCCGGTCTACGGCTCGGAGTTCACCCTCGGCCTGGTGGAGAACAAGCTCAAGGAGCACGACCTGGACCGCTGGGCCGACCTGCGGCCCGTGCGTCCCTACGACCGCCTCCTGCTCGGCGACTTCCGCTTCAATTTCTTCCCGGTCTGCCACTCCATCATCGAGGGGTTCGGCCTGGGCATCGAGACCCCGGCGGGCCGGGTGGTCCACACCGGCGACTTCAAGATCGACCGCAACCCCCTCGGCGGCCACGCCACGGACCTGGCCGCGTTCCGCAAGTTTTCGGACGAGGGCGTGCGCCTCATGCTCTCGGACTCCACCAACATCGGCAACGAGGGGTTCGCCCTGACCGAGCGCGAGATCAAGGTCTCCCTGCGCGAGATATTCAACACGGCCAAGGGGCGCATCCTGGTCTCCCTCTTTTCGAGCCACATCCAGCGCATCCAGGAAATTTTCGACCTGGCCGACGCCGAAGGGCGCAAGGTGGCCGTGTCCGGCAAGTCCCTGCACCGCAACATCGAGCTGGCCCTGGAGCAGGGCCATCTCAAGGTGCCCAAGGGCACGTTCATCGAGCTGGACGCCCTGGACGAATACGGCGATTCCCAACTGGTCCTGCTGGTCACCGGAAGCCAGGGCGAACCCCTGGCGGCCCTGTCGCGCATCGCCATGGGCGAGCACCGGCAGCTGTCTGTGCGGCCCGACGACCTGTTCATCCTCTCCTCGCGGTTCATTCCCGGCAACGTCAAGGCCATCAACCGGGTCATCAACAACCTCTACCGCCTCGGGGCCGAGGTCCTGTACGAGAAGATGCACGGCATCCACGCCTCGGGCCACGCCCATGCGGGCGAACTGACCCTCATGCTCCAGACCGTGCGGCCCGAATATTTCATCCCCGTGCACGGCGAGTACCGCCACCTGGTCAAGCACCGGCGGCTGGCCATCGACTGCGGCGTGGACGAGGACAAGGCCATGGTGGTGGAGAACGGCCAGCCCGTGACCTTTTTCGAGGACGGGTCCGTGGAGATGATGCCGCGCATCGCGGCGGACAAGATCCTGGTGGACGGCAAGGGCGTGGGCGACGTGGGCCAGAGCGTGCTCAAGGAGCGCCAGCTGCTGGCGGGCGAGGGCATGGTCATCGTGGTCCTGGTGGTGGACGAAGCCTCGGGCGAAATCTCCATGGGCCCGGACATCATGAGCAAGGGGTTCGTCTTCGAGCAGCAGTACATGCACCTGCTGGACGACGCCAAGTGCATCGTTCTGGACGTGCACGAGAACATCGCGCCCGGCGACACGGCCAAGCTCAAGGAACGCATCCGCTCGGCCCTGCGCCGCTTCTTCCGCAAGGTGCTCGGCCGCGACCCGGTGGTCGTGCCCCTGGTCATTTCCATCTAGCGTCTGGACTTCGCCCCGATGTTGGGCTAGATAGTCCAATAAACCGAAAGAGATGCTTTTTCCGAGAGGATACGCGACATGAAACGAATTCTGCTTGCAGCGGCCATGACGGCCATGATTTCCCTGCTCGCCGCCTGCGGCGCGCAGAAAAACGACCTCGACACGGGATGGGCCATGGTCAAGCAGGGCGACTGCGCCGGCGCCCAGCCCTATCTGGAGAGCACCATCGCCCAGCCCGACAGCGCCATGGACCTGGCCTACGCCTACTTCCTCAAGGCCCGTTGCGCCGAGGATGCGTCCGACTACGCGGCCGCCTACGAGAACTACTACGCGGCCAAGGTCGTGGCCTGCTACGTGGTCAGCCACGACACGCACGTGAACCTGAACACCTACGCCCGCAGCGACTACTGCCAGCGGATCATCCCGGCCAAGCTCGAAGCCCTGTCGGCCAAGATCAACGACCCGGCCGGCGTTGAGCACATCGAGGGCAAGGTCAACGGCATTCTCCGGGCCGACTACCTCAAGCGATTCGACAAGCGCCTGAACTAGCATATCCGAACGCCCCGCCCAGCGGGGCGTTTTTCGTGGCGCATCCTTTCAAACCATGGGAGGGCGACATGGCGTTGGCGGACTACACGGCGAGCGTTGATCACCTGCAGAAGGCCTTGGGCAGGGCGTTCGCCGCCGAGCCCTGGCTGCTGAACCTGCCGGGCCGCTCCGTGGCCTGCAAGATCGACCAGTTCTACTACCTGGCGGTCATGCCCGGCTTCCTCGAAACCCTCGGCCGACTGGGCGGCATGTTCCCGGACCAGGTCCTCGAAACCCTGGTCAAAACCGGCAACCTCATCACCAAATCCCCGGAACGCGACCCGCTCATCCCCCTGACCGTCAGCTGGACCGGCCGCGCCGTGACCCTGACCGGCGCCTTCGTCGACGCCGACTTCATCGACCGCGCCGTCAAGACCTACGGCGGCCTCGGCACCATCCTCAACGTCTCGGACCTCAAGATCTCCGCCGCCGACCGCCCCCGCATCGAATCCCTGTTCCAGGACAAAACCCCGCCCCAGGGGTTGGCGTACTTTTAGCGCCTCCGGCGGCCGGGGGAAGGGGAGAAGGGGACCCTTTTCTCAAAGGGTCCCCTTCTCCCCTTCCCCCGGACCCCCATCCCCTCATCCTTCCTAAACTTTTTATGCCGCTTCGCGGGGCGGATAACAGGCGAACCTCCTCTGAAGCGGTTTTGGGGCGTAGCCTCAAACAGCGGCTTTCGCATTTCACAATGTTCCGCCCGAAGGCCTTCTTTCTTCGTCCGTCATCGCGTCAGGCGGCGGCTCCGCTCCCGTGGCCCGGAGGTGGCCCATAAAAGGGGCGTTTCCGTGGAGGCGCGGACCATACTTTTGATCGGATGGAGCCGCCCCGAGCGGATCGGATTCTCGGCGTCCGGACCCGGGCGGCCGCAACCTCCCAAGCCCTTTTCTTTGGTTCTTTCTTTTGGGCTCGCAAAAGAAAGAACCCCGCCGGGAGGGCTGCAAAAAAAATGGAGGAGCGCCAGCGACGGCTCTCCTCCATATTCGCAAATTCAGCGGGCTTTCCGCCCAAAAAACCAACCCTACACGTCCGAGAACCGCTTATCCAACATGATCTGCAAGATGGTCTGATCCGTCTGGATCATGCCGTCCACGGCCAGGGTCCCGACGTTCCGCATGGTGTCCTCGGACGACAACCCGATGATCCCGTCGGTGTGGTGGACGTTGACGCCCTGGAGGGAGAAGAGGGCGGCCTGGACCGCCGTGCCCGCCGCCGTGGCGAGCTTGAGGGCGCAGCCGGTCTTGGCCCCGTCGCAGATGATCCCGGCCAGGTCCTCCATGAGGTTCTTGATGGCCCCGGCGATGTGGTGGGCGTCGCCGCCCAGGAGGAAGGTGATGCCCGCCGTGGCTCCGGCCCCGGCGGCCACGGAGCAGCCGCAGATGGCGGACAGGCGGCCGGTGTGCGCCTTGACGAAGGCGGTGACGATGTGGGAGAGGGCCACGGCCTCGAGCACGGCCTTGATCTCCACGCCCTCGACGTAGTCCTTGACCGCCCAGATGGGCAGGATGGCGGTCAGGCCGTGGTTGCCGGACCCGGCCGAGGACATGGCGGGCAGGGACGCGCCGGACATGCGCGCGTCGGCCGCGGCCGAGGCCAGGATGCGCGCGGCCAGCATCATGTCCTTCTTGATGAGGCCCTGGCGGCAGAGCCGTTCCAGGGTCTTGCCCACGCCCAGCCCCAGGCCGTACTTCAGCCCCTGTTCGGCCAGACGCATGTTCACGTCCACGCCCTCTTGGAGAAAGGCGTAGTCGTCCTCGTCCAGTTCGTCGGTCAGGGCCATGAGCTCGTTCAGCGTCAGGGTCTTGAGCCAGGCCTCCATGGCCGCCACCGGGGAGGGCGCGCCGTCGGGCCGGGTGCGGATGAGCGGGCTCTCCACGGGCTTGCCGTTCAGGGTCAGGGAGACGATGTTGTCGTGCAGCCCCTCGATGACCGACTCGGCCACCTGGTCGCCGGACACGGCCTTGGCGCGGATGAGCAGCCCCTGGTGGTCCTTGATCAGGGTGACGTCCACCCGGCCCTCGGCCAGGGCCCGCTTGGCGGTCCTGACGTCCTCTTCGGTCACGGTCTGGAGGACCTCAAGGCGCAGGGACGGGTCGCCGCCCGCCGCGCCCAGGGCGGCGGCGGTGTCCAGACCGGACAGGCCGCCCGCGCCGGGGATGGAGACGGCCAGGCCGTTCTTGTAGACGTTGGGGTCCACGGCCACCTCGAGGCGGTCGAAATGCTTGCCGGGGAGCAGGGACACGGCGGCCGCCGCGCCCAGGGCGATGGCCACGGGCTCGGTGCAGCCGAGCGCCGGGGCGACCTGGATGGAGAGAACGTCCTTGACCGTGAACTGCATGGCTAGCTCCTCACCGTGCTCTTGGGACAGTTGGCGCTCAGGTGGCAGACCTCGCACCCGCCGGTGTAGGGGTAGGGGGTGAGGACCGCGTACTTGCGGTTGACCGACCCCTCCTCGTTCCAGGTCAGGCCGAGGTCCTCGAAGGCGGCCAGGATGCCCTGGCCCGGCCGGGGCAGGGGGGCGCACTTGCCCTGCTGGAGCTCGGGCACGAACCCCTGGGCCGCGCTCATGACCATGGTGATGGCCAGGGCGTGGAAGAGCAGGCCGTGGGTGGGCGAGTCCTGCCAGATGCCCTCGATGGCGTCCTCGGCGGCCTGGTCCAGGAAGATGAGCACGAACTTGCCTTCGCCCTCGGGATTCTTCAGTTCATAGGCCTTGAGGCTCTCGGCGGCCCATTTGTCCCAGAACTCCTCGAACTCTTCGAGGATGTCGCCTTCGATGCGGGTTTCGCCCGCCACCTCCATGAAATACATCATGTCGAAATCGGGGTTCGGGGTCAGGGGGGTGATGTCGTATTTGGCCATGTCGGTTCTCCGTGAAGGGAATTGGGTGCGTAGGGGAGGCTTTGCTTACCCTTTTTCCCGGCCGCGCTCAAGTTTTCCGGTCAATTCGTTGCGCTTCCGGGGAAAGTGAGGTTACGATTGCATCCAAGGGAGATAGGGCCCGGTCCCGCATTGTCAACACCGTGCCGCAGCGAGCGAATTGGAGATTCAATGGCCCCTGACCGAAGCGAACCCCTCTTTCTCAAGCTCAGACGCCCCAACATCCGATTTCTGTTCCTGGCCATCATCATCGGCGGACTGGCCGGGTACGGGGCGGTCCTGTTCAAGCTGATCCTCAAGTACATGCAGTGGGTCTTCTACCGGAACACCGGGGACTGGCTGACCTTCGCCGCCACCGTCCCGCTGTGGATGAAGATCGCCATGCCCGTGGCGGGCGGCCTGGTGGTCGGCCTGGTGGTCAGCTTCTTCGCCTCCGAGGCCAAGGGGCACGGCGTGCCCGAAGTCATGCAGGCCATCGCGCTCAGGGGCGGGCGCATCCGAAAAAGGGTGGCCGCCGCCAAGATCTTCGCCTCGGCCGTGACCATCGGTTCGGGCGGGTCCGTGGGCCGCGAGGGGCCCATGGTCCAGATCGGGGCGTCCATCGGCTCGTCCGTGGGCCAGATATTCAAGATTCCGCGCGTGCACATGAAGACCATGGTCGGCTGCGGAGCGGCTGCGGGCATCGCGGCCACCTTCAACGCGCCCATCGCCGGGGTGCTCTTCGCCCTGGAGATCATCATCGGCGATTTCGGGGTCATGCAGTTCTCGCCCGTGGTCCTGTCCTCGGTCATGGCCACGGCCATTTCCCGCTACTATTTCGGCGACTTTCCGCATTTCA
Source organism: Pseudodesulfovibrio mercurii (assembly GCF_000189295.2). Classification (NCBI taxonomy): domain Bacteria; kingdom Pseudomonadati; phylum Thermodesulfobacteriota; class Desulfovibrionia; order Desulfovibrionales; family Desulfovibrionaceae; genus Pseudodesulfovibrio; species Pseudodesulfovibrio mercurii. The sequence goes on from NC_016803.1 coordinate 23,363, forward strand.
ACATCCCAGCCTATTCCATCGTCTCCCTGTGGGAGTACCTCTTCTACCCAGTGCTCGGCGTGATCACGGGACTGGTCGCCCTGTCCTTCACCAACACCCTGTACTGGCTGGAGGACCGCTTCGACGCGCTGCCCGTGCCGGATTGGAGCAAGCCCGCCCTGGGCGGGGTCGTGCTCGGGGGCATCTTCGCGGTCTGGCCCCAGGTCTTCGGCGTGGGCTACGGGGCCATGAACGCGGCGCTCATCGACCAGACCCCGTTCCAGCTCATGTTCGTGCTCATCTTCGTCAAGATCGCGGCCTCCAGCGTGACGCTCGGCTCGGGCGGGTCGGGCGGCATCTTCGCACCCAGCCTGTTCATGGGCTGCATGACCGGCGGGGCCTTCGGCCACGTGGTCCACTGGCTGCTGCCCGCCTACACGGCCACGCCCGGGGCCTACGCCCTGGTGGCCATGGGCGGCCTGGTGGCGGGCACCACCTACGCGCCCATCACCGCCATCCTGATCATCTTCGAGATGACCTCGGACTATTCCATCATCCTGCCGCTCATGCTGACATGCATCACGGCCACGGTCATGAACTCGACCATCCAGCGGGCGTCCATCTACACCACCAAGCTGCTTCGGCGCGGCATCGACATCGAGGCGGGCCGCGAGCGGCACCTGCTCTCGCACATGCTGGTCAAGGAGGTCATGGTCCGCGACTTCGTGACGATTCCCCGGACCATGACCCTGACGAGCATCATCTGGACCTTCAAGACCCAGAACGCGCCCTACCTGCACGTGGTGGACGAGGAGGACCGGCTGACCGGGATCATCTCCTTCCGCGACCTGCGGGCCGTGCTCAACGAGGAGGGGCTGGGCGACCTGCTCATCGCCGAGGACCTGGCCACCAAGAACCCCGTGACCGTGACCACGGACGACACCCTGCAGGACGCCCTGGACCGGATCACGGACCGGGGCGTGTCCCAGCTGCCGGTGCTCTCTACCGGACGGGAGCCTAGGCTGGTGGGCACCCTGACAGAGCTGGCCATCGACGCGGCCTACAACTCGGCCACGGTCAAGGCCGAGATCGCCGAGGACGAGGAGCGGATGGCGTCCTAGGCCCGCCGATCCGGGCCGTGGATAGCCGTTGAGGCCCGCCGACCTTTGTGCTAGCCTCCGGGCACCGGCCGGTCTGGCCGGGCAATCGCATTTCGAGGAACCGACCGCATGAACGACATCCGCATTTCCGTGACTCTGTCCCTGGACGAGCAGCATCCCGAGGACGGCTACATCGACTTCAACCTGTCCGTGGACGGGCAGTATCTGCACGAGGTCAACGTCTACGTCGATCCCGTGGACCTGGTCACCTCGGCGACCATGTCCGGCGAGTTCTTCATCTACACCTGCGACTGCGGCAACCCGGCCTGCCAGGGCATCGACGACGGAGTCATGGTCTCCCACACCCCGGACACCGTGGTCTGGCGGCTGATCAACCCCATCTCCTGGCCGCCGGACGAGCCCCGGCCCGACTGGGAGCACGAGGCCGAGTTCATCTTCCCCAGGGACCTCTACCTCCAGCAGGTCTCCATGGCCCTGGACCACGCCAAGCGCATCGCCCGGGGCTTCCACCTGACCGGCACCCTGTGGGTCGGCCCGGACCTGTCCAAGGAGGGGCTGCTGGCCCTGGAAATCCCCCAGCAGGACGGCGGCTTCTACGCCGTGGAACCCGAGGGCCACGCCCTGCATTAGTTTTTCGGCGCATCTGGAATACCGCGTTTGCGTATTTCCGGGAAATGGTCTATTGTCTCTGTAAATGCTCCGGCTGCTTTTCCGGTGGACCCGTCCATCAGGAGGAGCAGACATGTCTGTTTACGATCCCAACCAAAGCCGTTTTCATCGCGCACGTCTGTTGCGTGCGCCGCCTTGCGCCGTTCGGGGGAACCGTTCGGGGGAACTGTGTTCAGGGCTCGGGCGTCATTGCCCGCGGGAGGAGTGCCTGCTTTTCGGGGCGGACCGAGGTTCGCCGGAACGACAACCGGAAACGGGGGGGCACCCATGTACGTGCCAATAAAGATTTATCCCAATCGGTGGAGTCTCAGAGGGTGCATTGTCCGTGCCGCCTTCTGCCTGTGCCTGGCCGTGGCCGGGTTCCAGTTCATCGACGAAAAGAACCTGAAACTGGCCGTGTACTGCCTGAGCATGGCGGGGTTCGCCGTGTCCATGATCAACGCCGTGGCGGTCATGGCCCGGCAGCCCATGGTCAAGGTCCTCGAAGACCGCTTCTCGGTGTACACGCCCTTCGGCTACGCCATGATCCGGTTCGGTGAGGTGCTGGCCTTCCGCAGGAGCCGGATGCCGTTCCGCAGCGTCCTGCGCATCGAGATCAACGGCTCGGCACGGCCCAAGTTCCCGTCCGCCTTCTGCCGCCTGCTCTTCGCCGTGGTCAGCCTGCGCTTCACCAACACCGTGTCCATCCCCGGCTACCTGCTCGGGGCGGACCCGGAGTCCGTCATGCAGATGCTCGAAAAGCGGCGTGTTTCCGCCGTGCGCCTGGACGCCATCGGCGATTACGATCCCATGGCCCTGACCACGATGGGGTGATGAGGAAACCGGCGGGCCATGGCGGCCCGCCGGTTTTTGTCCTGCAAGCGGCCTGCCGTTCGCGGCAGGGGACGGGGCGTCGGGAACGGCCGCCCCGTCAACAGGCGCAGCCTATGCCGGGTGCGCCTGCGCCCTTTGCCGTGGGGTAGCCGTCGCGCCGCCACCAGTCGAGGCCGCCGATGAGTTCCTTCACCCGAAAGCCCAGGCGGGTCATGTTCAGGGCCCCCTTGGTGGAGGCGTTGCAGCCGATGCCGTCGCAGTAGATCACGTAGAGCGCCTGGCGGTCGAATCCGGCGGTGGCGTCCGCGCTCATCTCCCGGTGGGGCAGGCCGACCGCGCCGGGGATGTGTTCGGCCGCGTAGGCCGAGCCCCCGCGCGCGTCGATGACCACGACGTTCTCTCCGTTTTCACGGGCCTGGTTCAGGTCCCAGGAATCCATCTCCCAGCGCAGCTTGTTCTCGTAGTGGCTCACTTGGTCCCGCATGACGTCTCCTATGGGTTGGCGGTCGGGGTATTCTCACCCTAGCCGGATCTCCACCGACGCACCAACGGCAATTCCCGATCCCCCCATTCAGCCAAACCGAACCCCCGCATCGCACCCCGCGAAGCGGCAATAAAAAGTTTGGGAAAGGAAGGGGATGGGGGTCCGGGGGAAGGGGAAGGAAAACCCTTTTCAAAGGGTTTTCCTTCCCCTTCCCCCGGCTAATCGCTGCTGTCCTCATCCGTAAGGCTCGAAGACTCGCCAACGGCTAGGAGGCCCGGAGGCAAAAAAAGGTCCGCGCCTAAACGCGGACCTTCATGATGATCTTGTGAATCTCGTTGTCCGAGATCATGGGCATGTGCGCGTCCTCCGGGAAGTAGGCGGCGATCATGCCGGGCGCGACGTCGGTCCAGTGGGTGGGCGGGTCCGCGTAGAAGGCCACGTCGGCGCGCGGGTCCGGGGCCTCGGCCGCCGGGCCGAGGTCGCGTCGCGCCTTCCAGCCGATCCTGTCCGTGCCGGCGATGACGTAGGCCAGGTCGATGTACAGGTCGTGGGTTTCGATGAGCGCGTCCCCGGGGCTGCGGCCCGGTCCTTTGGCCACCACCGCGTACAGGCCGTCCTCAAGGTCGATCCGGCCCACGGGCAGGTCGGCCAGGTCCGGCCTGCGCAGGAAGGCGAAGGCGGCGGGGAAGCGGGGGTTCAGGGCCGCGTAGCGGTCCGCGTTGTCGAGGACGTCCAGGATCATTGCACTTTCTTCCGTTCGGCCGTGAGGGCCGTGAGCAGTGCCTCGTCCAGGGACGGGTGCGGGAAGATGATCGAGTGGATGGCGTCGGCCGTCCAGCCCTGGTGCACGATCATGGCCGCCGGGGTGACCAGGCGGGACACGTCGTGGCCCACGGCGGTGACGCCGACCACCTTGCCGCCGGACCAGACCACCTTGACGAACCCCTGGGTGGCCGCGTGGGCCTGGGCCATGGGGTTGGCGGCCAGCTGGGCCGTGGATACCTCGGTGCTGTCGTAGTCGGCCAGGAAGGCCTCGTTCTCCATCATGCCCACGCGCATGACCTCGGGCGCGCCGTAGAGCACGCTCGGCACCGGGGGGCAGACGTAGGGGCCCTCGACCTTTCCGGCCGCGTGCAGGGCCACGTAGCGAGCCTGGTGCGAGGCGGCGTGGGCCAGCTGGATGTGGCCGTTGGCGTCGCCGATGGCGTAGATGTCGGGCGCGGCCATGAGGTAGTCGTCCACCTGAATCTGGTTGAAGAGCAGCTCGACGCCCGCCTTGCGCAGCCCGATGTCCATGGTCACGGGGCCGCGCCCCACGGCCACCAGGGCCTTGTCCGCGATGAGCTTGTCGCCGGACTGGAAGGTCAGCTCGGCCTTGCCGTTCCTGGTCAGGACCCCGGCCACGCGTTCCTCCAGACGGATGTCCCACTTCCAGCGCTTGAAGACCGAGGCCAGGGTCGCGGAGACCTCGGGGTCCTCCAGCGGGGCCACGCGGTCCATGGCGTCCACCACGGTGATCCTGCAGCCGAAGCGGTGGGCCACCTGGGCCATTTCCAGGCCGATGAAGCCCGCGCCGACCACGATCAGGGATTCGGGCATGGCCTCCATGGACAGGAACATGTCGGAGTCGAGCACGCACTCTCCGTCCGGTTCCAGGCCGGGGAAGAAGATGGGCCTGGAGCCGGTGGCGACCACGAGCTTTTTGTAGTCCAGGGTCCGCTCGCCGTCGGCCGCGGCCACCGTGACCCGATGGTCGCCGGACAGGCGGCCCATGCCCTCGACCAGCTCCACGCCGAGCTTCTTGAGCTGCAATCCCATGGCCTTGCGGGTGCCGGCCAGGTGCTTTTGCACCCGGTTTTGCAGCCCGGCGAAGTTCACGGTCACCTCGCCGGAGGCGACCTTCATGCGGGCCTGGTTGTGCAGCTCCTCGATGGCCGAGGTGGCCCCTAGCCAGAGCTTGGTCGGGATGCATCCCCGGTTCAGGCAGGTGCCGCCCAGGAAGTCCTTTTCCACCAGGGCCACGGACAGGCCGAGCCCGGCCGCGTCCACGGCGGCGTCGAACCCGCCGGGACCGGCCCCGATGACCACGAGATCAAAGGTCATCGGTCAGCTCCATGGCGCGGGCGGCCTTGGTCTCGTCCAGTCGGGTCACGGGCAGGGTGACCGGGGCCGAGGTCAGGACCTCGGGATGGGTGTCCACCAGCCCGGCCAGCTCGATGAGGTCGTCGCAGAACTGATCCAGGGTCTCCTTGTTCTCGGTCTCGGTGGGCTCGATCATGATCGCCTCGGGCACGATCAGCGGGAAGTAGACCGTGGGCGCGTGGTAGCCCTTGTCCAGCAGCCCCTTGGCGAAGTCGAGCGCGTGCACGCCCTTCTTGGCCTGTTCGGAGGCCGAGGCCACGAATTCGTGCATGCAGATGCGGTTGTAGGGGACCTCGAAGTGGTCGCACAGCCGCTTGCGCATGTAGTTGGCGGCCAGGACCGCGTTCTCGGTGGCCCTGGTCAGCCCCTTGCCGCCGAGGCGCAGGATGTAGGCGTAGGCCTTCAGGTACACGCCGAAGTTGCCGTAGAAGGGGGCCACGTAGCCGATGGACTTGGGCCGGTCGTAGTCCAGGAAGTAGCGGCCGTCCTCGCGCTTGGCCACGCGGGAGATGGGCAGGAACGGGGCGACCTTCTCGGACACGCCCACCGGGCCGGAGCCGGGGCCGCCGCCGCCGTGGGGCGTGGCGAAGGTCTTGTGCAGGTTGAGGTGGACGATGTCGAAGCCCACGTCGCCCACGCGCATCTTGCCCATGATGGCGTTCAGGTTGGCCCCGTCGTAGTAGAGCAGGGCGTCCACCTTGCGCAGCATCTTGACGATCTCGGGCAGGTTCTTTTCGAACAGGCCCAGCGTGTTGGGGCAGGTCATCATCATGCCCGCCACCTCGTCGTCCAGGACCTCGGCCAGGGCGGCCGGGTCAACGATGCCGTCCTTCGACTCCACGGAGACCACCTCGAAGCCCGCGATGGCGGCCGAGGCGGGGTTGGTGCCGTGGGCCGAGTCGGGCACGATGACCTTGGTCTTCCTGTTGCCCCGGTCCTTGTGGTAGGCGGCCATGAGCATGGTTCCGGTCAGCTCGCCGTGCGCCCCGGCCATGGGGTGCAGGGTGAAGGCGGACATGCCGGTGATCTCGCAGAGCAGGGCCTCGGTTTCGTACATGACCTCAAGGGCGCCCTGGCAGAGCCCGCCCGCGCCGCGAAGCTGGGGCAGGACAGGGTGCAGCCGGGTGAAGCCGGGCATGGCCGCGACCACCTCGGTGAACTTGGGGTTGTACTTCATGGTGCACGACCCCAGCGGGTAGAAATTGCCGTCCACGCCGTAGTTGCGCTGGGAGAGCCGGGTGAAGTGGCGGACCACGTCGAGCTCGGAGGCCGAGGGCAGGCCGACCTCGCCGTCACGCAGCAGTTCCTTGGGGATGTAGGCCTCTTCGGCCATGCCTTCGCAGGGCCAGCAGCCCTCGCGTCCGGCTACGGATTCTTCGAATATGGTCTTCATTTCAGCGCACCTCGCAGCATCTCGGCGAATATGCCGATCTGTTCTTCGCTGGTCTTTTCCGTGCAGGCCACCAGCAGGCCGTTTTCCAGTCCCTCGAAGTAGCGGCCCAGCGGGAAGCCCGGGACAAAGCCGCGCTCGGTCAGCTTGGCGATGACCTCGAAGGCGTTGACCGGCAGGGTCACGGCGAACTCGTTGCCGAAGGCGCCCTTGGTCAGCATCTCCACGCCGGGGATAGCGGTCAGCTTCCCGGCGCAGATGTGGGCGCGTTCCACCGACACCCTGGCCGCGCGCTTGAGGCCGAGCTCGCCCAGCGCGCACATGTGGACCAATGCGCGCAGGGCGCACAGGGACTGGTTGGAGCAGATGTTGGACGTGGCCTTCTGGCGGCGGATGTGCTGCTCGCGCGCCTGGAGGGTGAGCACGTAGCCCGTGCGGCCCTTGGTGTCCGTGGTCCGGCCCACGATGCGGCCGGGCATCTGGCGGACCATGGCCTTGGTGCAGGTCATGATGCCCAGGTACGGGCCGCCGAAGGAGAGCGGCAGGCCCAGGGACTGGCCCTCGGCCACGGCCACGTCAGCGCCCATGGCGCCGGGCGTCTTGAGCAGGGACTGGAGCACCGGGTAGGCGGACACGATGGACACGGCCTTGACCTTGGCGGCGGCCTCGAACAGCCCCGTGAAGTCGTTGATGGAGCCGAAGAAGTTCGGGTTCTGGACCAGCACGGCGGCGATGGAGTCGTCCAGGGCCGCCTTGAGCCCCTCGATGTCGGTCATGCCGTCCTTGTGGGGCACGGTGACGAACTCGAGGTCCAGGTTGGAGGTGTAGGAGCCGAGCATGACCCGGTAGATGGGGTTGAGCGCCTCGGAGACCACGATCTTGCGCCGTTTGGTCTTGCGCACGGCCATCATCAGGGCCTCGTACAGGGCGGTGCCGCCGTCGTAGACCGAGGCGTTGGCGCACTCCATGCCCAGCAGCCGGGTCACGGCGGTCTGGTACTCGAAGATGGCCTGGAGGGTGCCCTGGGAAGCCTCGGGCTGGTAGGGCGTGTAGGCGGTGTAGAACTCCCCGCGCATGGTCAGGGCGTCCACGGCGGCCGGGATGTAGTGGTCGTAGAAGCCCGCGCCCAGGAAGCTGACGCTGTTGGTGGCGTTCTTGGCGGCCAGTCCCTCCAGCTTGGAGAGGACGTCCATCTCGCTCAACCCCTCGGGGATGTCGAAACTCTTGGGGCGCATGTCCGGGGTGATCTCGGCAAAGAGGTCCTCCACGGAATCCACGCCGATGGTGGCGAGCATCTCGCGCACTTCGTCTTCGGTATGCGGTACAAACGGCATGATGAAACCTGCTCGGTTATGGGGAAAAAGAAAAGGGCCGAGACATGTGCCCCGGCCCCGTCGGCGTTTCGCCTAGTGGGCCTCGGATTCGACCACCGCGGCGTAGCCCTCGGCGTCCAGCAGCCCCTCGGGGGCGCCCTTGATCCGGAACTTGAGCATCCAGCCCGCGCCGTAAGGCTCCTCGTTGACCCTCTCGGGCGCGTCCGCGAGCTCCTCGTTGACCTCGATGACCTCGCCGGAAACCGGGGCGTAGATCTCGCTAGCGGCCTTGACGGATTCGACGGAACCCATCTCCGCGCCCGCCTCGAAGGTGTCGCCCACCTCGGGCAGCTCCACGAAGGTCAGGTCGCCGAGCTGTTCCTGGGCGAACTGGGTGATGCCCACGGTGGCCACGTCGCCCTCGACCAGGACCCACTCGTGGGTTTTCGCATACAACAGATCTTCGGGAATCATATCTCTCTCCTTGATTCGAAAAGGGGGTTATCGGGTGGTTGATCGCTAGTCTTTAGCATGGGATGAATGTGTTGGAAACAGTAAAAATAATGACAGTTTCATGGTTTTCATCCGTAATTTCCGACGAACGTGCGAATTCGCCAAAAAGCTGACGAATCCGATTCGGTCCCGCCTGAAATAGCCCCATGTTTTCGGGCGATTGGGCAAGTCCTCGTATCCCATAACGTCATACATGTTTTATTCTGATGGTGTAAAAAGTATTACGAAGACGGTTGACCATGGCACGGGGCAGGGGTAATCTTGTGGGTGCGTATGAGCAGTGCACCGTCCATATCCCCCCCCGCGGCCCGCTTCTGCGAGCCCGACCCCGGCTCCCGCGTGGAGGTGGCGGTGGGCGGTCGCGTCTGGCTGCTGGACCGCGCCGCCGACATGGAGGCCCTGTGGGACGCCATGGACGGCCAGGACCTGGACGAGGACGAGCGGCTGCCGTACTGGGCCGAGGTCTGGCCCGCCAGCGTGCTGCTCGGGCGGCACATCCTGCGCAACGCGGAGCGCCTGCGGGGCCGGACCTGCCTGGACATCGGCTGCGGGCTCGGCCTGACCGGCATGATCGCGTCCTCGGTGGGGGCGCGGGTGGCGGCCTTCGACTACGAGTGGCCCGCCGTGCGCTTCGCCCGGCACAACGCCGCGCTGAACGACGTCCCCCAGCCCCTGTGGCTGCTCATGGACTGGCGGCATCCCGCCCTCAAACCCGGCGGCTTCGACTTCATCTGGGGCGGGGACGTGCTCTATGAAAAGCGATTTTTCGACCCCCTGATCCGGCTCTTCCGCCACGCGCTCGCGCCTGACGGACGCATCTGGATCGGCGAGCCCGTGCGCACCGTGTCCCGGCCCGTCTGGGAGCGGCTCGAGGACGAGGGGTTCGCGACCGAGAAATTGACCGTGGAGAAGGTCGCCCTGTGCGGCCAGAACGCCACGGTAAACCTGTGGGAAATCACCATTCCCCGATAGTGGAGGACACTATGGGCAAGACCATCCGATTCGGCGTGTCTCTGGACTCCGACCTGCTCGAAAAGTTCGACCAACACTGCGAGGAGCGCAGCTACCAGACCCGCTCCGAAGCCATCCGCGACCTCATCCGCAACACCCTGGTCCAGCGCGAATGGGAACAGGCCGAGGGCGACCTGGCCGGGACCCTGACCCTGGTCTACGACCACCACAAGTCCGGGCTGTCCCAGAAGCTGACCGAGATCCAGCACGATTCCCACGAGGTCATCCAGTCCTCGCTGCACGTGCACCTCGACCACTTCAACTGCCTGGAGGTCATCATCCTCAAGGGCGATGCCGAGACCATCAAGGAGCTCGGCCAGAAGCTCATCTCCACCAAGGGCGTCAAACACGGCAACCTCGCCTTGACAACCACGGGCAAAGACTTGATTTAAGAGGGCCTCCGGCGGCCGGTGGAAGGGAGAGAAAAACCCTTTGGAAAGGGTTCTTTCCCTCCCTTCCACCGGACCCCCATCCCTCCCTTTTCCCAAACTTTTTGGGGCCGCTTCGCGGGGCCGGGGGAGGGGATGCGTCATCCGGCGCGAGTGGGGAAGGGGGAGAAAGTAAGGGATGATATTTATGGAAGACGTACAGCAGAGTCAGGCGACCATCGCCATGCCCATCGACCGTGTGGGCGTCAAGGGATTGCGGCTGCCCATCGTGGTCCGCGACCGCGAGTCCGGGGTCCAGCACACCGTGGCCCAGGTGTCCATGTCCGTGGACCTGCCCGCCGAGTTCAAGGGCACGCACATGAGCCGCTTCGTGGAGGCCCTGGAGCACTGGGAGGGGACGCTCGACTACCACTCCTTCCTGACCCTGCTCGACGACATCGTGGACCGGCTCCAGGCCCGCAGCGCCCACCTGCGCTTCGTGTTCCCCTATTTCCTGCGCCGCCGGTCGCCGGTCTCCAAGGCGGGCGGCATGATGGACTATACCTGCCGCGTGGACGGCTACCTCAAGGACGGCAAGCTGACCTTCACCCTGGGCGCGGACGTGCCGGTCATGACCGTGTGTCCGTGCTCCAAGGCCATCTCGGACGAAGGCGCGCACTCCCAGCGGGCCGAGGTGCGCATCCTGACCCGCTTCGAGGGCTTCCTCTGGCTCGAGGACCTCATCGAGATCGGCGAGCGCGCCGGGTCCTGCCAGGTCTACTCCCTGCTCAAGCGCGAGGACGAGAAATACGTCACCGAGACCGCCTTCGCCCACCCGACCTTCGTGGAGGACGTGGTCCGCGAGGCGGCCAAGGGGCTGGACGAGCACCCCAAGGTCACCTGGTACAAGGTCGAGGTGGAGTCCTTCGAGTCCATCCACAACCACTCGGCCTTCGCGGTCATCGAGAGCGACGGGTAGCCGTTTCCCTCCCGGTTTGCATCCCGCGCCGCAAACGGCTATGGTGAATCCCGGCTGCTTCCCCAACCCCGCCAGGGGGTGATCTCTCATGTCCGACGCCAATGTCTCGGCCCTGTCCGCCCTGTCCACCGTGCAGGAGGTCTCGGCCAACAACATCGCCAACATGAACACCGACGGCTTCCGGGCCGGCGCGGTGAGCCTCGAGTCCGGCCCCGGTGGCCAGGGCGTGGAGGTGGCCTCCATCACCGAGTCCACCGCGCCCGGCGCCTTCATCAACGGGGTGGAGACCTCCAACACCGACGTCGGCCGCGAGATGGTCGACATGATCGTCACCAGCCGCGCCTTCGAGGCCAACACCACCTTCATCCGCGCGTCCGAGGAGATGACCGGCCACCTGCTGGACATGATCGCCTGACCCTCAGCCCGGGGGCGGCCCGGCCGCTTTCCGCCCCGCCTTGACAGCCTCCCTTTTCATGTCTTACGGTCTATCATGGCCCGTCTGTGCGCGTTCCCCTTTTTCCCGGACGCACGGCACGGGCCATACTTGCGTGACAACACCAAACCCCTGAGCAGGGGATTCACTTCCGCTCTCCTTCGATCCGCGCGCACTGCGCCGACAAAAAGTTTTGGAAGGATGAGGGGATGGGGGTCCGGTGGAAGGGGAGAAGGAAACCTTTTTCAAAAGGTTTCCTTCTCCCCCTCCCCCGGCCGCCGGAGGCATCACACCATGACCAAGACCGTGAAGACCGATTACGACGTCATCATCGTGGGCGCGGGCCCGGCCGGGCTGTTCGCCGCCTACTACCTGGGCGAGCATTCCAACCTGGACGTGCTGATCATCGACAAGGGCAAGCGTTCCCTCAAGCGCAACTGTCCCCTGTCCGGGGACCAGGAGTGCGTCAAATGCCGCCCGTGCAACATCCTGTGCGGCGTGGGCGGGGCGGGGCTGTTCTCCGACGGCAAGCTCAACTACATCCACAAGCTCGGCAAGACCGACCTGACCCAGTTCGTGGGCACCTCCGAGGCCCTCCGGCTCATCGACGAGACCGAGCACATCTTCAATACCTTCGGCATGGACGGCAAGGTCTTCCCCACGGACATGGAGGCGGCCAGGCAGATCCGCAAGGACGCCCGCAAGCACGGTATCGACCTGCTGGTCATCAAGCAGAAGCATCTGGGCAGCGACAATCTGCCCGGCCACATCGCGGGCATGGCCGACCACATCCGCGACAAGGGCGTGGCCTTCCACACCTCCGAGACCGTCACCGACGTGGTCGTGACCAAGGGCAAAGTCACCGGCGTGGTCACCAACCGCCAGACGTACACCGCCAAGAACGTCATCCTCGCCCCCGGCCGCGTGGGCGCGGAATGGGTCGCCCATGAGGCGCGCAAGCACGGCATCCAGGTGTCCCAGCGCGGCATCGAGGTGGGCGTGCGCGTGGAGGTCCACAACGAGATCATGCAGGACCTCTGCTCGGTCATCTACGACCCGACCTTCTTCGTGCGCACCAACAAGTACGACGACCAGACCCGGACCTTCTGCACCAACTACGGCGGCTACGTGGCACTGGAAAACTACCAGGACTTCGTCTGCGTCAACGGCCACGCGCTCATGAACAAAAAGTCCGACAACACCAACTTCGCCTTCCTCTCCAAGGTCGTCCTCAACGACCCGGTGGAGGACAACCAGGCCTACGGCGAGTCCATCGGCCGGTTGGCCACCCTCATCGGCGGGGGCAAGCCCATCCTTCAGCGGTTCGGCGACCTGCGCCGCGGCCGACGGTCCACCTGGGACCGCATCGGCAACGGCTACATCGAGCCGACCCTGCGCAACGTGGTCCCCGGCGACATCGCCATGGCCCTGCCCGAACGCATCCTGACCAACCTCATGGACGGCCTGGAACAGCTCAACAACGTGGTCCCCGGCGTGTCCAACGACGAAACCCTGCTTTACGCCCCGGAGATCAAGTTCTTCGCCACCCAGGTGGATACCCGCAAACACCTGGAAACCAGCGTGGACGGCCTGTTCGTGGCCGGCGACGGACCCGGCGTGGCCGGCAACATCGTCGGCGCCGCCGCCACCGCCCTCATCCCCGCCAAGGAAATCATCCGCCGCTCGTAGGCGGCGGATGCGTGAGCCGCCTCCGGCGGCCAGGGGGGAAGGGGGAAAGAGGGCACCCTTTGAAAAGGGCTGCCCTCTCTCCCCCTTCCCCCCTCCCTCTCACCCTCCTAAACTTTTTGGTGCCGCTTCGCGGGAGGCGAGGGCGGTTGTTTTTTGTGGAATGCCGGGATTCGAGCGTTGGCGAAATAAAAGCTCAAAAGCATGGTTGGTGCTTCCGCACGGACCTGCCGAAGGCACACAAAAGGTTCTTGAGCGGGGTCCGGGGCGGCGCCCCGGCCGCCGGAGGCGTTCTTCTCCCCACAGGGCAGGGGGGTGGTTTTCCAGAATTTCTTTATATGAGGGGGTTATAGTCGTTGACATGCCGTCAGTAAATTGACAGAGAAGACGTATAGTAAAGATATGGCTGCGGGGCAGGGGGTCCCGTCGGTCGTGTATCCATGCGTATTCGGAGGGGAAATGTCGCTCAATCTGGACGGCATCATCGGGAACAGTCCGGCCCTGGCCAGGGTGTTCAAGGTCTTGGGCAAGGTCGCGCCCACGGACAGCACGGTGCTGGTCACGGGCGAGTCGGGGACCGGCAAGGAATTGCTGGTCCGGGCGCTGCATCGCAACAGCGAGCGCCGCGACATGCCGTTCGTGCCCATCAACTGCGGGGCCATCCCCAGGGAACTGCTCGAATCCGAGCTGTTCGGGCACGAGAAGGGCGCATTCACCCACGCCATCCGTTCCCGGCCGGGCCGGTTCGAGCTGGCCGACGGCGGGACCATTTTCCTGGACGAGATCGGGGACATGGATTTGTCGCTCCAGGTCAAGATCCTGCGCGCCCTCCAGGAAAAGGAGATCGAGCGCGTGGGCGGCACGTCCATCAAGAAGGTGGACGTCCGGGTGGTGGCGGCCACCAACCGGGACCTGGAGGGCGAGGTGTCCTCGGGCCGGTTCCGCGAGGACCTGTTCTACCGCCTCAACGTCATCCCCCTGAAATTGCCGCCCCTGCGCAGCCGGGGCATGGACATCCTGCTCCTGGCCGAGCACTTCCTGAACCGGCACTGCGGCAGCAAGGCGCGCAAGGCGCTGACCCTGTCAGACAAGGCGCGGGAGATGCTCCTGACCTATTCCTGGCCCGGCAACGTGCGCGAGCTGGAGAATTTCATGGAGCGGCTGACCATCCTGTGCGACGGCTGCGAGGTGGAGCCCGAGGACCTGCCGGAGAAGATCTTCACGGACATCGGGGAAAAGCCGCTCCGGCGCGAAGAGAAGATTGTGCCCATGCAACCGGTCGGGTTCGCCTGGCCCTCGCTCAAGGACATGCGCGACAAGGACATGAAGCTCAAGGATTTCCTGGAGGCCATCGAGGGCCGCCTGCTGAGCGAGGCCCTGGACCAGGCCGAGGGGGTCAAGAACAAGGCCGCCGAGCTGGTCGGCATCAAGCGGACGACCCTCATCGAGAAGCTGAAAAAAAGGGATCTGTTGTAACCTGCGGGGTAGGGCAAGAGCTGCCCGTTTCACGGGTAGCACGACAATTGCATAACTGCTTGCCGTGACTGTGAAATATGTCAAAAGCATAGCCTGGCCCCTGGCGGCCGCCCTTGTCTTGGGACTGATCCTGGCCGATCCCGCCCAAGCCCTGCGGGTGGATTTTTCTTCCCAGGGCGGTGGAGATAGGCTGGTTTTCGCTTTTGATTCCGCGACGTTGCCCAAGTCGTCCGTGGCCCGGACAGGCAAGACGTCCGTGAAGGTCCTGCTGCCTGTCGGCATCTGGGACCGCGAGGCCAGGCCCGAGTCCCGGAATTTCCCCGGCAGGCTGGTCAAATCCATGGCCATCACGGACAACGGGGTGGAGATCACCACCTCGACCGACGCCTTCGGCTACATCCGCGTGCCCGAGCAGGGCAAACCCGAATTTGTGCTCCAGGTCTATGGCGACCCCATCGGCGCGCGCTGGCAATCGCCCGACGCGCCGCCCGCCCGGACCGCCCAGGCCGCCCGGATCGCGACCCCGGCCGTGAAACCCCAGGTTGCCCAGGCCGCGAAAGCCCCGGCGGCCGCGCCGGCGAAAGCCCCGGCCGTTCCGGCTCCCGAACCCAAGGCCCCCACGGCCGCCGATGTGGCCCGCAATCTTTCCACGGTCCGTCCGGACCAGCCCGGCCCGGCGCGGGCCGAGGCGGACCTGCCGCCCGAGACCCCGCCCGCCGACCGCAAGCCGTTTTTCGCGGTGCCCTATTCCGTGCGCGACGAGGTTAAGGCCCCCGGCGACCAGACGGCCGCCCCGGCAGGGGGCGCGGCGCCCGCCGAGACCGTGACCGGCGACTATCCGCCCGCCAGCGAACTGCGCTTCAAGGCGGTGAACAAGTCGGCGGAACAAGTGAAATTCGCGGAACTGGCCGGTGACGCCGGGACCGGTTCCCCGGCGGCCGCGCCGGCCGGGACCGACGCCGAACCGGCCGCCGAACCGGCCATGCGCCAGGCCGTGACGCCCCCGCAGCAGGGAGGTGCGCCCGAGCCGCAACCAGCCGTCGAAGTTCCTGCCCCGGCGCAGGAGCCCCAGGCCGCCAACGAGGTGGTCGCCGAGGTGACGCCGCCCCCGGCCCCGGTCGAGGTCTCGGGCGCGGGCCAGGCGGGTGGCGCTGTGTCGCCGCCTCCGCCGCCGGTATCCGGTGCGGGACAGGCTGGCGGCGCGGTTTCGCCGCCTCCGCCTCCGGCCGCCCCGAGCGCCCCGATCGCCGAGACAGTACAGCCGGTTGAGCCGCCCGTGCAGCCCGTGGCCGAACAGCCCGCCCCCGAAGTCCAGCCCGAGGCCGAACAGGCCGCGCAGCCGGCAGAGGCCGCGCAGCCGGAGCAGGCCGCCGCACCCGGCGCCGAGGGAGCGCCCGCCCCGGAATTGTCGCCCGAGGAAAAGGAGAAGGCCCGGCTTGAGGCCATCAACGATAAGCTGGGCGAGGCCCAGTCCCTGATGTTCAACGGGGCCCTGGACGAGGCCCTGCCCCTGTTCGAGGACATCCTCAAGCAGCCCAAGCTGCCGGACGACGTGCGCGAGGAGACCCTGTACGCCGTGGCCGACATCAAGAAGCAGCTCGACGCGAACGACCTGCCGGGCAAGTTCGACGAGGTGGCCCAGGCGTACATCCAGGCCATGAACGCCAACCTGCGCTCCAACCGCGTGCCGCGCGCCCTGCTCAACCTCGGTCTGCTCAACCTCCAGGTGGGCAACTTCCCCGAGGCCCGGGCCTATTTCAAGATCCTGCAGGACAAGTACCCGGACGACGACAACATTCCGTCCATCAGCTACTACTGGGGCGAATACTGGTACCGCAAGGGCGACTACAAGAAGGCCGCCGACCAGTTCCAGCAGCTCATCCAGACCTATCCCGAGCACCAGCTGGCCAAGCAGGCGGCCTATTACCTGGCCGATTCCCTGGACCGGTTGGGCTACCTGGACCAGGCCTACCAGATCGTGGACTACATCGACAAACGCTGGCCCGACTACTACATGGAAAACATGGAGTTCCTGCGGTTGGCGGGCGGCGTGGAGATGCAGCTCAAGAAGTGGGACCCGGCCAAGAATCACTATTTCACCTACTACAACCTGAACCCCGAGGCCGACGGCGCGGACGTGGTCCTGGCCCGCATCGGGGACATCTATCTTCGCAAGAATCAGAAGGACGCGGCCAAGCAGGTCTACGAGAAGGCGGTCAAGGATTTCCCGGACAAGGAGGGCGGGCTCATCGCCAAGATGCGTCTGGCCGAGGAGGGCATCTACGACGATCCGGCCATGAACGAGATGGTCGATGTCTTCAACCGCCCGTACAACCTCAATCCCAAGCGGGTCTACACCGAGATCGTTTCGCAGCACCCGGACAGCCCGTTGGCCCCCATCGCCCAGCTCAAGCTGGCCATGTGGCACGCCTTCCACAAGCAGTACCCCGAGGCGCTGACCGCCGCCCAGGACCTCATCGAGAAGTACCCGGACAGCCCGCTGGCGGACAAGGCCCGGACGCTCGGCGACTCGGTCTTTGTCAGGGCCGTGCCCGGCATGCTCGCCGAGCAGCGCTACGGCCGCATCGTCCGCTACTGGGAGACCTACGACTTCATCGGCAAGAAGGACTCCAAGGTCGACGACAACACCCGGCTCGCCATCGCCACCAGCTACTGGAAGATCGGCCAGCCCGCCAAGGCCCTGGAGCTGCTCAAACCGTATCTGACCAAGAAGCAGATTCCCGGCATCTCGGACCAGGCCCTGGGCCTGGCCGTGAACATCCACCTGGACCAGCTGGCCTGGCAGGACATCTCGGACCTGGTGTCCATGGCCTCGAAGAACTGGAAGCTCAAGCCCGAGCAGCAGCGCCAGCTGGACTACGCCAGGGCCATGGCCCTCCAGAACCTGGGCGACAGCCGACGCGCCGTGACCCTGTGGGCCGATCTGGCCAAGGACATGACCGTGGACCCGGCCTTCCGGGCCTACGCCATGTACTACATGGCCAAGGACGCCATGGAGCGCCAGGACCTGCGCCGGGTCTTCGTCTATTCCCAGGAGGCCCTATCCCTGCTGCTCCAGACCGACGGCGACCCCGAGAAGATCAAGGATGCCGTGCTCATGTCCATCTACGCCACCGAACGGTCCGGCCGCTACGAGGAGGCCCTGAAGTGGGCCAGGGAGTATGACAAGTACATCTCCCCGGACAACCCCGAGTGGGCCTCCACCCGGTTCAAGCTGGCCCGCATCTACCGAAAGGCCGGGGCCATGGACGAGTGGAAGCAGCTCCTGCAGGACATCATCGACAAGAAGCCGGACTCCCTCCAGGCCCAGCTCGCCAAGTCCGCCCTGGAGACCTACGACCTCGAACAGAAGGCCAGCCAGTACGCCCCCAATCCGGGGTAGCGACCGGCCCCGGCCGCCGTTCCCACCTTCGTTTCCCCTTTCTCGCGATTTTTCGCCTTGCCGGTATGGTTGCCCGCGAAAGTGTGGTACACAGGGGGCGTGGAGTTGTGAAACGCTTGTTCATCGAGGTGGAAATATGGACAGACATCCCATAGTAGCCGGGCGGTTTTACGATGCGCAGCCGGACGAATTGTACGCCATGGTGGACGGTTTCCTCGGCCTTGCCGAGAAACGGCAGGCGGAACAGACCCTGCTGGCCATGGTGCCCCATGCCGGGTACGTCTTTTCCGGGGCGGTCTGCGGCAAGACCCTGGGCACGGCCGACCTCGCGTCCACCGTGCTCCTGCTCGGGCCCAACCACACGGGCCGGGGCGAGCGGTTCGCCCTGTGGCCCGACGGGTCCTGGCTCATTCCGGGCGGGTCCCTGGCCGTGGACACCGGGCTGGCCGAGGCGCTGCTGGCCGCCGATCCGGCCATCATGGCGGACACGGCCGCGCACATGGGCGAGCACTCTCTGGAGGTGGTCCTGCCGTTCCTTTTCCGGCTGAATCCGGCCACGACCATCGTGCCCGTGTGCGTCTCCGCGCCGTCCCTGGACTCCCTGGAGCGCGTGGGCCGGGCCGTGGGCAGGGTGTTGGCGGACTATCCCGAGCCCGTGTCCATAGTGGTCAGCTCGGACATGAGCCACTACATCTCCCACGAGGACGCCCGCGAGATGGACGGCATGGCCCTGGAGCCGATGATGACCCTGGCTCCGGCCCGGCTCTACGACACCGTGCGCTCCCGGCGCATCTCCATGTGCGGGGTCCTGCCCATGACCATGGGGTTGTTCGCGGCCGGGGAACTGGGTGCGGAGCGCGCGGAGCTGGTGGCCTACGCCACCTCGGGCGAGGTCTCGGGCGACTTCGAACAGGTGGTGGGCTACGCGGGCGTGCTGGTCGCCTGACCGTCGGACGCCGCGTTTTTGGCGTAGTGAAAAATAAGGCCATCCGATGGATGGCCTTTTTTCGTGCCCGGCTGACCGCCGGGGATCAGACGTGTCAGGAGCCCCGCTTGAAGCCGACGCAGGCGTGGCCGTCCTCGACGATGACCGGGATGCGCCGCTGCCCGCCGGAGAGCTTCAGCATCTCCTCCATGTTGGCCTCGGAGGCCAGGACGTCCACGAAGCGCGCCTCGGGGTGGGCGGCCAGGGCCCGCTTGGTGTGCGGACAGGTGGGTTTGCCGTAGATGACGATCTCGCTCATTGCGGTTCCTCGGTTTTTTTAAGGCTACCACCCGGTCCCCGGTCCCACAACCCCCAGGGGGACGGCCGGGGGAGGGGGGCCGCAAAAAAAAACGCCCTGTCCGGCGGGAGCCGGGCAGGGCGTCGTGTTTACAGCGTATGGGGCCTAGCGGCGGTCGCGGCCACGTCCGCCACGGTCACGGTCACGGTCACGGCCACGTCCGCCACGGTCGCCGCGATCACCGCGGTCGCCACGGTCGCCACGGTCGCCGCGCGGGGCGGGACGCTTGAAGTCGTCCAGGTTCACTTCCTGGCCGGCCTGCTCCATGAGCCATGCCTTGCGGGACAGGCGGATGCGTCCGCCGGGCTCCAGGGCGATGCACTTGACCCATACTTCCTGGCCGAGCTGGACGACGTCCTCCACGCGGTCCACGCGCTCGAAGTCGAGCTGGGAGACGTGCAGCATGCCTTCCTGGCCGGGCAGGATTTCGACCAGCGCGCCGACCTCGAGGATCTTGCGCACCACGCCCTTGTAGTTCTTGCCGGGCTCGGGCTTCTGGTCGTAGTAGAGGACCATTTCCTTGGCCTTTTCCATGGACGCCAGGGTCGGGGCGAAGATGGAGATCTTGCCGGAATCCTCGATGTCGATGTCCGCCTCGGTCTCGGCGGTGATGGCCTTGATGTTCTTGCCGCCGGGTCCGATGACGGAACGGATCTTCTCGGGATCGATGTAGACCACGTCCATCTGCGGGGCCAGGGTGGACAGTTCGGGGCGCGGCTTGGCGATGACCTCGGCCATGTGGTCGAGGATGTGGGTGCGCGCCTCCTTGGCCTGCTGGAGGGCCTTCTTGAGGACGTCCTGCGGGATGCCGGCGATCTTGATGTCCATCTGGATGGCGGTGATGCCGTCACGGGTGCCCGCGACCTTGAAGTCCATGTCGCCCAGCGCGTCCTCGTCGCCGAGGATGTCGGTCAGGACGAAGTACTGGTCGCCCTCCTTGCACAGGCCCATGGCGATGCCCGCCACCGGGTCGGAGATGGGCACGCCCGCGTCCATCAGGGACAGAGTCGCGCCGCACACGGAGGCCATGGACGAGGAGCCGTTGGACTCCATGATCTCGGAGACCACGCGGATGGTGAACGGGAAGTTCTCCGGGTCCGGGATGACCGGGGTCAGGGCACGTTCGGCCAGGGCGCCGTGGCCGACCTCGCGGCGGGAGGGGCCGCGCAGCATGCGGGCTTCACCGACGCAGTAGGGCGGGAAATTGTAGTGCAGCATGAACCGCTTGGTGGCGTCGCCGAGCAGGGAGTCGTAGCGCTGCTCGTCCCGGGTGGAGCCCAGGGTGGCGGTGGCCAGGGAGCAGGTCTCGCCGCGACGGAACAGGGCGGAGCCGTGGGTCTGCTGGAGCACGCCGACCTCGATGGACAGCGGGCGCACGGTGGTGGTGTTGCGGCCGTCGATGCGCAGACCTTCCTTGACGATGCGCTCGCGCACGATCTTCTTGGTCATGTCGCCGACGATGTCCTCAACGGCGGCCAGCTTGGACGGGTCGTCGGGGAACTTTTCGGCCACGGCCACCTTGGCCTTCTGCTTGGCCGCGTCCTTGGCGGCGTAGCGGACCATCTTCTCGGGGGTGGTCAGGGCCTTCTTGAGGTCGTCGGTGAGGATTTCGCCGAGGTATTCGGCCACCTGCTCGTCGCGCTGGGGCGGAGTGACCTCGAGCTTGGGCACGCCGACCTTCTCGCGCAGCTCGTCCTGGATGTCGAAGAGCGGGCGGACCTGCTCATGACCCCAGGCCAGGGCGTCGGCCACCAGGTCCTCGGAGACGAAGTTGCCGCCGCCCTCGACCATGACCATGGCATCGCGGGTGGCCGCGAAGATCAGGTTCAGGGAGGAGCGCTCCTCGATGCCCTTGTAGGAGGGGTAGAGGACGAACTCGTTGTCCACGTAGCCCACGCGGGCGCCGACGATGGGGCCGAGGAAGGGCATCTTGGAGATGTGGCAGGCGGCGGAGGCGCCGGTCAGGGCCAGGACGTCCGGGTTGACGCGCTTGTCGGCGGACAGGACGGTGGCGATGATCTGGACCTCATCGGTGAAGCCCTTGGCGAACAGGGGCCGGATGGGACGGTCGATGAGCCGGGAGACCAGGGTCTCGCGCTCGGACGGGCGGCCCACTTCGCGGCGGAAGTAGTTGCCCGGCACGCGACCGGCGGCATAGGCCATTTCCTGGTAGTTGCAGGTCAGGGGGAAGAAGCCCCGGTCTTCGGCCAGGGGCTGGGTCACGGCGGTGACCAGCACGGTGGTGTCGCCGGACGAGATGGTCACGGCGCCGGAGGCCTGGCGGGCGTATTTTCCGGTTTCAAGGGTGATGTCGAGATCGCCGACCCTCGCGGTGACGCGGGTGGCGTTGAACGGAATCATCGTCATAGAGATTCTCCTGCCTTGGATGCAAGGCAATAAAGGTGAATCACTTTCTGCGAGTATCCCTCGGGTGGGGTTAGCCGGCTTGGGGAGGAGCTTTTGGGGCAATGGAACCGAATTGGTCCCAAAAACGCCTTCCGCAGCCAACTAAACTGTGCGTGGGGATTTCGGAGCTGGGTCCGGAAAGACGGCTCCGACGCAGAAAGTGACATACGTGACGGGGGAGGTGCGACCCTCCCCCGAACATCAATTCTTCAAAGAACTACTTGCGCAGACCAAGGCGACTGATGAGGTCGCGGTAGCGCTGGATGTCCTTGTTCTGCAAGTACTTGAGCAGCTTGCGGCGCTGGCCGACAAGCTTGAGCAGACCGGTGCGGGAGTGGTGGTCCTTCTTGTGGGTCTTGAAGTGCTCGCCCAGGTAGGTGATGCGCGCGGTCAGCAGCGCGACCTGGACCTCGGGAGACCCGGTGTCGCCTTCGGCGGTCTTGTACTCGTCGATAATCTTCTGTTTTTCTTCAGCAGTCATCACCACAGCGGTATCCTCCTAAGTTGGATGTTGCTTGTATCGTTTTGCCGGACCGAATGCCCGAAGCGGATCAGTCCCGGTTCCAGAGTCCCCGGAGAATGGCCCATCTGGGCTTGCCGTCCTGAAGCTTGGCCTCCACCAGTGCCAGGGGTTCGTCGTCGGGACCGAGCAGCATGGCCTGGTCGCCGAGTTCGCCCGCCAGCAGGGTGCCGGGCTGGTCGGCCACCGGCAGCCAGGACCCGTTCATGACGAGTCCGGCCAGCGGTTCGGTCAACCGAAACCTCGGCCAGTGGGGCAGGGTGTCCCGCAGGGGGATCACCCGTTCCGGAAACAGCTCCGGATGCTCCAGGACGTCCTCCAGGGAGTAGGCCTGTTCGAGCCGAAAGGGCTCGCTGGCCTCCCTGACCAGGCTGGTCAGCGCCGCGCCGCACCCCATTCGTGTCCCCAAGCTGTGGACCAGGGATCGTATGTAGGTGCCCGCGGAACAGCTGACCCTGAATGCCGCGTTGAGCGGATTCGCGTCCAACACTTCCACATGAGAAACAACAATGGGCTTTGTCTTGACCGGTGTCTCCAGGCCCTCGCGGGCCAGGGCGTACAGCGGCTTGCCCTGGTGTTTGGCAGCCGAATAGGCAGGAACTTCCTGCTCTGTCAACTCTTTCCAAAACAAAATTTCACGTTCGACATCGCCGGGGGTGGCGTCCACCGGGCATTCTTTGAGGACTTCTCCTTGGATATCAAACGTATCGGTGGTGATTCCGAGCCGAAACGTGCCGGAATAGGTCTTGGTCCCGCCGGTCAGGTACGGCGCGAGCTTGGTGCCGTTGCCGAGCAGGACCAGGAGCACGCCCTCGGCCATTGGGTCCAGGGTCCCTCCGTGGCCGATCTTGTACTGCCTGAGGCGGTGCTTGATGTCGTTCAGGCAGGCGGCCGAGGTGGGCCCGGACGGTTTGTTCAGGATCAGCAGGCCGTCGAGCTGGAACGGGCTGCGCTGGTTGCGTCGGCGTCCCATCTAGGCGATCCCCAACTGGTCGGCCACGGCCCGGACAAGCCGCGCCTTGACCTCGGCCAGGGGGCCCTGGATGGACCCGCCCGCCGCGTTCTTGTGTCCGCCGCCGCCGAAGCGGGCGGCCACCTTCTGGACGTTGTCGTCGCCGTAGGAGCGCAGGCTGAACTTGTAGAGGTCCGGCCCCTCCTCGCGCAGGATGGCGGCCACGCGCACGGTCTTCAGGCGGCGCAGGAAATTGATCAGGTTCTCGGTGTCCGCGTTGGTCGTGCCGGTGCGCGCGAACATCTCCTTCGTGATGACCGTGGCGCTGACCCGCTTGTCCAGGAAGAGCTCCATGGCGGACATGGCCTCGGTCCAGAGCTTCATGCGGTTCTCGGACCACTGCTTGGTGATGCGCTCGTTCATGCCCGCGATGTCCAGGCCGTTGCGCAGCATCCCGGCGGCCAGCTCCAGGGACTCCGGGGTGGTGTTGCCGTAGGTGAAGAAGCCGGTGTCCGTGGCCACGGCCAGGTAGACGCACTCTGCCAGGGGGCCGGTCAGGGGCACGCCCAGGGCGTCGGCCAGCAGGGCGATCATGCCGCCCACGGACGGCTGCTTGGCGTCCACCCAGTTGACCTCGCCGAACAGGTCGTTGCCCAGGTGGTGGTCGATGTTGACGATCCTGGTCTCGCCCGCGCGGGCGGCCAGGGCTTCGCCCATGCGCTCCCCGCTGCCGCAGTCCAGGACGAAGGTCCAGGCGGGCAGGGCGTCGGGCAGGTCGCGCTCGATGGGCGCGGGCAGGTCGATGAAGGCGTAGCGCGAGGGCAGTCCGGACGGATTGTACAGGGAGACCTTCCTGCCCAGGGCGGCCAGGATGTGGCCCAGGGCGCAGATGGACCCGATGGCGTCGCCGTCCGGGCTGTAGTGCGAGGCGACCAGGAACTCGTCGTGGCCCGCGATGACCTCGCTAATCCGTCGGATGGGGCTTTCCATAGACCACGTCCTCGAGAAATTCGTCGAATTGGAACCGCAGTTCCGGGGTGTATTGCAGTTTGAGGATGCGCCCGAGCCGGGAGCGCAGGAAGCCGGTGGCCTTTTCCAGGCCCTCCTGGACCTCACGGCGGTGCTCGGCGTCGCCGGACACGGTGTAGAAGATTTCGGCGATGCGCAGGTTGGAGTTCATGCGCACCCCGGACAGGGTGACGAGGTTCAGGCGCGGGTCAGCGGCCTCCTCCACGAGGAGGGTGCCGATCTCGCGCATGATCTGGTCGCCCATGCGCACGGCGCGGCGGGAAGTGGATGCTTTCATAACCGTATCCTCTATTCGGAATCCGAGAAGATTTCCGTGTTGCAGCGGGTCAGCTCCGCCGGAGAGATGGCCTCGACCATGGCCAGGGCCTTGGACAAAGTGCTCTCCACGCGGCCGGACTCGTTGGCCGTGGTGACCACGGCCAGGACCAGCTTGTCATGTACGTCGAGGGCATCCACCTCGGCAACGGAAACATTGAACTTGTTCCGCAGCTTTTGTTTCAGGCTCAGGGAAACCTTGCGCTTGTCCTTGAGGGAGCGGTTGCCGTGGAGCCTGAACTCGAGGTGGAGCACGCCGATAATCATGCCGGTCCCCTGTAAAATAAACACGGGCGGCCCATTGTCCAATGAGCCGCCCGCGATTTTCGATCCGTTGCGCTAGTCGATGGTGCGGGCGACTTCCTTGGTCTCGAAGACCTCGATGGTGTCGCCGACCTTGACGTCGTTGAACTTCTCCAGGCCGATGCCGCACTCGTAGCCCTTGACCACTTCGCGGACGTCGTCCTTTTCGCGGCGCAGGGACGCGACCTGGCCGGTGTAGATGACCACGCCGTCGCGCAGCAGGCGCGCCTTGGCGTTGCGGGTGATCTTGCCGTCGGCCACGAAGCAGCCCGCGATGACGCCGACCTTGGGCACGTTGAAGGTGGCGCGCACCTCGGCCTGGCCCAGGTAGACCTCCTCGATGTCCGGGGTGAGCATGCCGCTCATGGCGTCCTTCACTTCCTGCACCAGCTTGTAGATGATGTCGTAGAAGCGGATTTCGACGCCTTCCTGTTCGGCGATCTGCTTGACCTTCAGGTTCGGGCGCACGTTGAAGCCGATGATGATCGCTTCGGAGGCTCCCGCCAGGAGGATGTCGGACTCGGTGATGGCGCCCGCGCCGCCGTGGACCACGCTGATCTTGACCTCGTCCGTGGACAGCTTGTTCAGGGCCTCGGTCACGGCTTCCAGCGAACCCTGCACGTCGGCCTTGAGGACCAGGTTCAGGGTCTGGGCCTCGTCGTTGGGCCTGGAGGCCAGGAAGGACTCCAGGGTGACCTTGGTCTTGGCGGACAGGATCTTCTCGCGTTGCTTCATGGCGCGGCTTTGAGCGATGCGGCGGGCGACCTTCTCGTCGTCCACCACGAACAGCTCGTCACCGGCCTCGGGCAGGCCGTCGAAGCCCTGGATTTCCACGGGCAAGGCCGGTCCGGCGGATTTGATCTTCTTGCCCTGGTCGTTGAACATGGCCCGGACCTTGCCGAAGTGGATGCCGGACACGAAGGAGTCGCCCTGGTTCAGGGTGCCTTCGCTGATGAGCATGGTGCCCACCGGGCCGCGGCCCTTGTCCAGGCGCGCCTCGACGATGTGGCCCCGGGCGTGCTTGTCCGGGTTGGCCTTGAGCTCCATGACCTCGGCCTGGAGCAGGACCATCTCGAGCAGCTCGTCGATGCCTTCCTTCTTCTTGGCAGAGACCGGGGCGAAGATGGTGTCGCCGCCCCATTCCTCGGGAGACAGGCCGAGTTCGGCCAGCTCGCGCTTGACGTTGTCCGGGTTGGCCCCTTCCTTGTCCATCTTGTTCACGGCCACGACGATGGGCACGCCCGCCGCCCTGGAGTGGGAGATGGCCTCGCGGGTCTGGTCCATGACGCCGTCGTCGGCGGCGACCACCAGGATGACGATGTCGGTCACCTGGGCGCCGCGCATGCGCATGGTCGTGAAGGCCTCGTGGCCGGGGGTGTCCAGGAAGACGATCTCGCCCCGGTCGGTCTGCACGTGGTATGCGCCGATGTGCTGGGTGATGCCGCCCGCTTCGCCCTCGGTCACGTGGGACATGCGGATGGCGTCGAGCAGGGAGGTCTTGCCGTGGTCGACGTGGCCCATGATGGTCACGACCGGCGGACGCGGCTTGAGGTCCTCATCCTTGTCCGCCTGGGTGGGGACGAGGAATTCCTGCTCGTCAAAGGAAATGTTCTCCACCTCGTAGCCGAACTCGCCGGCCAGCAGGGAAGCGGTGTCCAGATCCAGGGACTGGTTGATGGTCGCCATGACGCCCATGCCGAACAGGGCCTTGATCAGGTCCTGGGCCTTGACGCCCATCTGGTGGGCCATGTCGGACAGCCGGATGGCCTCGTCGAATTTGATCTTGCGCTTGGCCGCCTTCATGGGCTGCGCCTGACCCTGTTCCTGCTGCATGATGGGCTGCTGGCCGCGACGTGCCCCTCCCTTCTTCTTGCGGCCCTTGCGGCCCGCCGGGAAGTTGCTGTCGTTGTACAGCTTGTTGGTGTGGTCCTGGCCGCTCTCGGTGGCGAACTCCACCACGCGGCGGTCCTTCTTGCCCTTTTTCTTCTTGCTGCGGCCGTCGCCCACGGACGGATCCGGCATGGGACCGTCGGAACCGCCTTCGGGACCTGCGCCGGGCCGACCGGGACGTCCGGCCGGGCGAGCGCCCGCCGGACGGGGGGACGCGGGGCGTCCGCCTGCGGGACGGCGTTCGGGCTGGGCCATCTTGGCCGCTTCGCGGGCCTGCACCTCCGCCTCGGTGGGCATGGAGATGATCTTGACCTTGGGGGCCTCGACCTCGCGCTTCTTCTTTTTCTTCTTCCGGGGCTCGCCGCGTTCGGCCTTGTCCTCGTCCTCGAAAGAGGCTTCGGGCTCCTCGCGCACGGCCTTGCCGGCCGGCTTTTCGGGAGCGGCAGCCTCGGCGACCGGGGCTTCGGGTTCGGCAACGGGTGCGGCTTCGGGTTCGGCGACGGCTTCGGGTGCGGGTGCGGCTTCGGGCCGGGCTTCGGCAGGCGCGGGTTCGGGAACGGCCTCTTCTGCCACGGCTTCAGCGACCGGAGCCGGTTCGGCTTCGGCGGCCACCGGTTCGGGGGCCTGAACGGGCTCCTCCACGGCGGGCTTGATGATTCGGACCTTGGGCTCGGCCTTGCGCGGGGCCGGCTTGGGCGCGGGCTCCTCGACGGGCTCGGCCACGGGCTCCTGCGCGGCGGGTTCGGCCTCCACGGCCTCGGGCGCTTCGGTCTCCGGGACGGACTCCTCGGACTCCTCGTCCGATTCCTCGATCTCGGGGGCCTCGGCCTCTTCCCTGGGGGACTTGGCCTTCTTGCGCCTGCGCCGGATGATGACGCCGGATTCGCCCACGCGGCGGACCTCCTTCTTGCCGGAGCCGCCTTTCTTCAATTCCGCCTTGAGGCGGTCCACATCTTCGTCTTCCACGACGGTCTTCTGGCTTTTCGCCTGAACGCCGATCTCACGAAGCTGCTGAATGATCTCCTTGTTGCTGAGACCGAGCTCAGCAGCCAAGTCTTCTACCCGAACCTTCGCCGTCATCTAATCACCTCGCACGTTTCTTCATCAGGCCCGCGATCATCTTGGGGAATATTTCCCTGCACCTGGCCTGGCCGCATACGTAATATCCACGTCCCGGCCGGGTCATGGCCGGGTCCGGCACCGGACTCGCGTCCGGTCCGTCCGTCTCCACCGGGGGCACGTACCGCGACAGCTCCCCCTTGGGGAACCGCCCTCGGCAGACTACGCACATGCGTTCGGGTTCGTGTCCCTTGCCGCCCATGCGTCGCCCCCTTGCGGAGTCTATTTGTTCTCCTCGCCCTCGGCGGGAGTTTCGGTTTCGTCTTCGATTTCGTCTTCGGTCTCGTCTTCGGCCGCTTCCTCGACCACTTCCTCGACCGCCTCGGGGGCCGTCTCTTCGGCCTCATGGGCGTCGGCCGGAGCGGTGGCCTCCAGGTCGGGAGCGAGCATGTTGATGGCCAGGCGCATGTCCCCGATCTTGGACTCGGTCATGCCCTTGATGGCCAGCAACTCCTCGTCGGAGGCCTGGACGATGGACTCGATGGACTCGAAGCCCGCGCTGAAGAAGTTCTCCATGGGGACCTCGGCCACGCTGGCGATCTGGTCCATGCCCTTGCGGGCGGCGTTGAGCTCGCCGTACCGGGATTCCGTGAAAATGTCTATTTTCCAGCCGAGCAGCTTGGCGGCCAGCTTGACGTTCTGTCCCTTGCGGCCGATGGCCAGGGTCAGCTGATCGTCGGGGCAGACCACTTCCAATGCCTCTTCCTCGTCGTCCACGGTGATCCGGGTGATCACGGCCGGGGACAGAGCGTGCTGGGCGTACATGGCGATGTCCGGGGACCAGACCACGATGTCGATACGCTCGCCCTTGAGCTCCTGGACCACGTTCTGGATGCGCGAGCCGCGGATGCCGACGCAGGCGCCCACCGGATCCACGTCGCGGTCGCGGGACATGACCGCCACCTTGGCGCGCAGGCCCGGATCACGGGCCACGCCCATGATCTTGACCGTGCCGTCGGCCACCTCGGGCACCTCGCGCTTGAACAGCTCGACCATGTAGTCCGGGTGGGAGCGGGAGACGATGACCTGGGGTCCGCGCGACTCCTTCAATACATCTATGATATAGGCCTGCACCCGGTCACCGCGCTTGTAGCGCTCCCTGGGGATCTGCTCTTCCTTGGGCAGCAGGGCCTCGGTCCGGCCGAGGTTGATGATCCAGCCGGTGCGGTCGCGGCGCTGGATGATGCCGCTGGCGATCTCGGACACGCGGTCCTTGTATTCTTCGTAGATGATTTCCTGTTCGGCGTCGCGCATGCGCTGGATGATGACCTGCTTGGCCGACTGCGCGGCGATGCGGCCGAGGTCCTCGACCTTGACCGGGAAGCCCATCTCGTCGTCCAGCTGGGCGTTGGGATCGTGGGTCCGGGCGTCTTCGAGGGAAATTTCGCTGATGGGGTCGTGGACCTCGTCCACGACGACCTTGAACTCGAAGACCTCGATCTCGCCGCGCTCTTCGTTGAAGGCCACCTCGATGTCCATGGTCTCGCCGTACTTGCGGGCCACGGCCGAGCGCACGGCCTCCTCAAGGGTGTCGATCAGCAGGTCGCGGTCGATGCCCCTGTCCTTGCTAATCTGGTCGATGGCTCTTTTCAGCTCCGACATGATAAACCTCCGCTTGTGCCGGTCGGGGCCTCTCCCCCCGGCAGTGATATCTGCTAGAATTCGTGGACCAGGGTGATCTTCTTGATGGCGGTCCAGTCGAAGTTCATGGTCTGGTCATCGACGTTCACGGTGACCGTGTCGCCCTCGACCCCGGTCAGCTCGCCCTTGAACTTGCGGCGGCCGTCCAGGGGTTCGAAGAGCAGGACGTCCACTTTGCGGCCCACGTAGTCGGCCAGCTGGGCCGGGGCGAAGAAGGGGCGCTCCAGGCCGGGGGACGAGACCTCGAGCACGAAGGCGCCGGGAATGACGTCCTCCACCTCGAGCATGAGTCCCACCTGGCGGCTGACTTCGGCGCACTGGTCGATGTTCACGCCGCCGGGGGCGTCGATGTAGATGCGGACGACGCGCTTCTTGCCCGACGACGGGGAGGCCAGGCCCCAGAAGACATAGCCGAGGTTTTCCACCTCGGGCCGGATCATGTCCGACAACATTTCCTCGAAAGTCTGGCGCATCGCGGTGCTTCTCCCGCCGGACCGGGACCCGGTCCGACAAATAAAAAAAAGGTGAGCCCGAGCTCACCTACGCGAACCCCGCACGGTCCTTTTATTGAACCCTGCGAAAGGCTTTGGAGCGGGTGACGGGGGTCGAACCCGCGACACCAAGCTTGGGAAGCTTGTACTCTACCAACTGAGCTACACCCGCTCGGAAACGAGCCTATTTATACATATACAACAGGGTTGTCAACAACCATCGTGCAGGTCGTTTCCGGCCCGGAAAGGGGGGGGCTGGGTTGGCATGCATAGTGCAAATCCTCCGTCGAACAGGAGGATCACCCTATGCGGGACAGTACACAGAGCGCCATTTTCGGGGCTTTATCCAATGAATTGAGGATGTCGTCCATCGCCAATAATTTGGCGAACGTGAACACGTCGGCCTTCAAGAAAGACAAGCTGGCCTTCCATGACACCTTCATTCGTTTCGCCCATGACTATCTGGTAGACGCCAAGACCTACATCCGGGGCGAGGACATGTTCCCGGAGGGGCACATCATGGCCAAGGCGCGGCTGTCGGCCCAGCAGGCGGACCTGTCCCAGGGCAGCATGGAGCGCACGGGCAACCAGCTCGACTTCGCCCTGTCCGGGCCGGGGTTCTTTTCCGTCCAGGGCGACACCGCCATGCTCTACACCCGCGCCGGGAACTTCGTCACCGACGGCGACGGAATGCTCAAGACCGTGGACGGCTATCCGGTCATGGTCGGCGGCGGCCCGCTGATCATCCCGCAGGGCGGGCGCATCCAGGTGGACGACGAGGGCAACATCCAGGTCAACGGCGAGCCCGCCGGGTCCTTCGACGTGGTGGACTTCGACAGCCCGGAACTGCTCGAACGGGTGGGGTCCAACAACTATATCATGCCCACCGGCGGGGCCCAGATTCCGCCCCAGGACGTGTCCGTGGCCCAGGGCTTCATCGAGAAGTCCAACGTGGAGGTCGTCACCGAGATGGTCTCCATGATCGAAACCCAGCGGGCCTTCACCATGTATACCAAGATGATCCAGGGCGACAGCGATCTGGACTCCAAATTGATCAACCAGGTGGGACGTCCCACCGCCTAGCCCAGGAGGCTTGCCATCATGATGCGTTCACTGTGGACATCCGCCACCGGCATGATCGCCATGCAGACCCAGATCGACACCCTGTCGAACAACCTGGCCAACGTCTCCACCACGGCCTTCAAGAAGAGCCGGGCGGAGTTCGAGGACCTCATGTACCAGACGCT
Source organism: Pseudodesulfovibrio mercurii (assembly GCF_000189295.2). Classification (NCBI taxonomy): domain Bacteria; kingdom Pseudomonadati; phylum Thermodesulfobacteriota; class Desulfovibrionia; order Desulfovibrionales; family Desulfovibrionaceae; genus Pseudodesulfovibrio; species Pseudodesulfovibrio mercurii. The sequence goes on from NC_016803.1 coordinate 54,339, forward strand.
GAAGATCGCCGGCGGGGAGAACGCCGACGGCACCCAGACGCCCGTGGGCATGCAGATCGGCATGGGCGTGCGCCCCGTGTCCGTGCACAAGTTTTTCACCCAGGGCGACTTCCAGAACACCGGCAACCCCCTGGACATGGCCATCGAGGGCGAGGGCTTCTTCCAGGTCATGGTCAACGGCGACGAGGTCTACACCCGCGACGGCTCCTTCGAGCTGGACAGCGACGGCCGCGTGGTCACGGCGGGCGGCTACCCCCTGCAGCCGGAGTTCACCGTGCCCCCGGAGACGTCGAGCATCTCCATCTCCGAGACCGGGACCATCTCGGCCCTGGACAAGGACGGCACCGTGCTGGCCACGGCGGACATCGACCTCTACCGCTTCCAGAACCCGGCCGGGCTCATCGCCACCGGGCGCAATTTCTATCGCGAGAGCGACGCCTCGGGCGTGGCCGTGGCCGGGACCCCGGGGGACGACAACTACGGGACCATCGCCCAGGGCTTCCTGGAGGGGTCCAACGTGGAGATGGTGGACGAGATGGTCGGCCTGATCGTGGGCCAGCGCGCCTTCGAGATCAACTCCAAGGCCATCACCACCTCGGACGGCATGTTGCAGACGGCCATCAACATCAAACGGTAGCGGCTGATCGGGATAATCACGCGGCGAGGCAGGTTCATGTCCATGAAGAGCAAGCAGCATCCGAGCATCGACACCGGCGGCGTGGTCCGCTGCGTCCTGGCCGCGTGCCTGGCCGCGATCCTTCTGGCCGCTCCCGCACCGACCGGCGCGGCCAAGGGCGAGCGCTGGAAGGGGCTGGTCCGGGACGTGGCCTGCGTCAAGGGACCGGACGTCCTCCTGGGCGAGATCGCGGACCCGGTGGACGGCGCGGCCCGGCGGCAGTGGCCGACCCTCTCGACCATCCGGCTCTGGAAGGCCTCGGACAAGACCGGCCATGTGGTCACCGTGCCCCGCGACAAGCTCGGGAAGGTCCTCAAGTACTACATGGGCGACGCGGCGGCCAACCTGGCCCTGCCCAGCCAGCTGACCGTGCAGACCGGCGGGCGGGTCATCACCTCGGCCGAGCTCAAGGAGCGCGTCGTCGCCTTTTTGACGCCGAGGGCCAGGGACCTGGGGGGCGACGTGCACTTCAAGGACCTCCAGATGCCCAACCACATCTTTTTTCCCAACGACTACGACAGGCTGGTCATCAGCATGACCGACAACCTCGAACCGGGCCGCAACGAGATCCTCCTGAGCGGCATGACCCCGGACGGCAAGGTCCTTTCGCGCCGCTCCGCCGTGGTCTTCGCGGACGTGTGGAAGGCCGTGCCCGTGGCCAGCCGGCCCATGAACCGCATGGAGCGGGTGACCCGCGACAAGGTCTCCTTCAAGCGCATGAACCTGGCCTACAACCGCGACGTCTGGGACGGCACGGGCGGGCCGTGGCGCATGGCCCGGACCCTGGGCCGGGGGCAGGTCTTCACCCTGTCCCACCTGGAGCCAGTGCCGCTCATCGAGCGGGGCGAGATGGTCAACCTGGTCTACAACGGGCGGGGCATCCACCTGTCCATCAAGGCCGAGGCCATGGGCGAGGCCGGAGCGGGCCAGCAGGTCGAGGTCCGCAACATCCAGAGCAACAAGATCATCCTGGCGACCGTCGTCGACGGCGAGACCGTGGTCGTCAGGTAGACAAGGAGCATCGTCATGAGACGCTATTTTCTGATGGTCATGGCCGCCATCCTCCTGGCCTCGGGCTGCGCCCGGAAGTACGAGAACGAGCCCATGCCCGTACTGACCCCGCCCGCCTACGAGGAGCAGGACCCGGCGTCCAATCCGGGGTCCCTGTACGACACCAACCGGTCCGAGTTCCTGTATGACGACAACCGCGCCAGCCGCGTGGGTGACATCGTTCTGGTCCAGGTGGCGGAGACCGCGACCACCAAGATCAAGTCCGAGACCACGGCCGACAAGTCCAACGACGTGGACACCTCGGTCTCGGCCATGCCCACCACCGGGATCGTGGGCAACGTGCCCCTGGCCGAAACCCTGGGGGCCAAGGCGGGCGTCGGCATCCTGGCCAACCAGTCCTCCAAGTTCTCGGGCACCGGCGAGACCAAGCAGGAGTCCAACTTCGAGGCCACGGTGGCCACGCGCATCGTGCGCAGGCTGCCCGGCAACATCCTCCAGGTGGAGGGCGCGCGGCGCATCCGGGTGAACAACGAGACCCAGTTCCTGGTGGTCCGCGGCCTGATCCGCGAGCGGGACATCTCGTCGAGCAACACCATCCCGTCCACCAGCCTGGCCGAGGCCCAGATCGAGATCTACGGCCAGGGCGTGCTCGCCGACAAGCAGAAGCCCGGCTGGCTGTCGCGCATCCTGGACAACGTCTTTCCCTTCTAGCCGAGCCGGCTGAACAATGCATTTGAAGAGGTTCGAGGAGTGAACGCCATGACCCTGAATGAACGCACCAACCCCGTGGACGCAGGCCAAGCGGCCAGGACCCTGGTCCTGACGGCGCTGTTCGTCCTGCTCGTCCTGTATCTGGCGGCCCTGATCGCGCCGGTGGAGGCGCGGGCGGCCCGGCTCAAGGACATCGCCTCCTTCAGCGGGGTGCGGACCAACGAGCTGGTGGGCTACGGCCTGGTGGTCGGCCTGGCCGGCACCGGCGACGGCACGTCGAGCACGTTCACCATGCGTTCCATGTCCAACATGCTGGAGAAGATGGGCGTGGAGACCAACCCGGACGACCTCAAGCCCAAGAACGTGGCCGCGGTCATGGTCTCGGCCAAGATGCCGGTCTCGGCCAAGCCCGGTTCCAGCCTGGACATCACGGTCTCGTCGCTGGGCGACGCCAAGTCCCTGCTCGGCGGGGTCCTGCTGGTCACGCCGCTCAAGGGCCTGGACGGCCGTGTCTACGCCGTGGGCCAGGGCTCCCTGACCATCGGCGGCTTCACCGTGGGCGGGGTGGCGGCCGACGCCCAGAAGAACATCCCCACCGTGGGGCGCATCCCCAACGGGGCGGTGGTGGAGCGCAGCGTGCCCTTCAAGTTCAACAACCAGGACCACATGACCGTGAACCTGGACGTGCGCGACTTCGGCACGACCATGCAGGTGGTCAACAAGATCAACGCCAGCATGGGCGGCCAGTTCGCCAAGGCCAAGGACATTTCAACCATCGACCTGGAGCTGCCGGATCGGTTCCGGGGCGACATGGTCCCGCTGATGGCCTCCCTGGAGGACCTGGACATCTCGCCCGACGGCAAGGCCAAGGTGGTCGTGGACGAGAAGACCGGCACCGTGGTGCTCGGCCAGGACGTGCGCCTGAGCCGCGTGGCCGTGGCCCACGGCAACCTCCAGATCGTGGTCTCCGAGACCCAGCAGGTCAGCCAGCCCGGCCCGTTCTCGGACGGCGAGACCGTGGTCACCCCGCAGACCGACATCCAGGTCCAGGAGCAGAACAACAAGCTGATGCTCATGGAGGGCGCCACCCTCCAGGAGCTGGTGGACGGCCTGAACTCCATCGGGGCCACCCCGCGCGACCTCATCTCCATCATCCGGACCCTCAAGGCGGCGGGCTCCCTGCACGCCGAAGTGGAGGTTATCTAGCATGATCGACGGCAACATGGACCCCCGGCTGGCCGCGAACGTGGCCGAGGCCGACGACCTGGAGCGCTTCAAGTCCCGCATGGAGGGGCTGAAGAAGGACTTCTCCGACAAGCGGCCGGACAAGCTGACCCGGCTGCGCGAGGCCTGCCAGAATTTCGAGGCCGTGTTCATCGGCAAGCTCTGGGACCAGATGCGCCAGACCGTGCCCAAGGAGGGCTACCTGCACTCCAAGCAGGAGGAGTCCTACATGGGCATGTTCAACCGGGACTTTTCCGAGAAGATGGCCCAGTCGGGCGGCATCGGCCTGGCGGACATGATCTACGACCAGCTCAGCCGCAAGCTCAAGGAGGCCAGCCAGGAGACCCTGTCCGGCGGGGTGTCGATCCAGGCCGTGGAGGGCGGGGGCATCCCGCTGAAGCGCGGGCAGGAGCCCATCGCCCTGAACCGCCGCCAGGGCATGACCCTGGAGGACTGGGGCGGCAGCGAGGTGGTCGATTCCCGTGGCGCGGCCCAGGTCGAGGCAGTGGCCGTGGAGCGGGAAGAGCGGACCGACCCCGGCCTGCTCAGCGACGTGGAGGTCAAGGCCCGGCTTGAGGAACTGACCCGCAGGCTCGAAGCCCGGCGCATCCGCGACGGACTGGCCGGAACGACCGCGTCCGGGGCCAGGCGGACCGGCTACGCGACGGGCGCTGACGACGACGGCATGGTTGGCCGGAAACTTGCAGAAATCGGGTGAGCTCCCGGGAGCGAAAACGGAAGACGATTAAGATTTGTTAAGAGAATATAACAGATTAGCCATGATGAGGTAGCAGGATGATCCGCCTGATAGAGGAAAATTTGGTCCGCCAGAACAAGGCCATGCTGCTCATGTTTTTCCTGCTCGAGGAAGAATTTTCCCGCCTCACCCAGCTCAAGCCCCAGTCCGTGTCCCAGGTGGAGCTGTCCATCCAGGAACTCATGCGCCAGGTGGCGGCCGAGCGCGTCTCCCTGCGCCGTCTGGTCGCCCGGGTGGAGCCGTCCGCCAAGCGGGTCCGCGAACTGATGCCCGTCATCAGCGAGGAGGAGGGCGCGGCCCTGACCGAGCTGCTGGCCCGTCTCGACGGTACCGAGCAGCGCTGCGGGGTCCAGGCAGCCAAGAACCAGCAGATGGCCATGGCCCTGTTCGACCAGTCCAAGGGGCTGCTCAACTTCATGCACAACCAGATCAAGCCCAAGTCCACCACGGCCTACGCCCGCACCGGCCGTTTCGCCAAGGGCATCAACGACGCGCGCCTGCTCAGCGGGAGGCTGTAATGTCCTTCGGCGCCAACTCCATCCTGGACATGGGCCGGTGGGCCCTGTTCGCCTCGCAGGCCCAGTTGCAGGTCACGGGCGAGAACATCGCCAACGTGAACACCGAGGGGTATTCGCGCCGCTCGGTGAATCTGGAGGAGGGCACCTACATCGACTATTCGCCCGGCCAGCTCGGCACGGGCGTCAAGGCCACGGAGGTGGTCCGCAGCTTCGACGAGATGGTCGAGGCCATGTATCTCCAGCAGTCCTCCCTGAGCAACATGTGGGGCAACCTGTTCGAACAGCTCCAGGGCGTGGAGGACCTGCTCAACGAGTCCAGCGACAGCGGGGTGAGCGACGCCCTGTCCCAGTATTTCAACTCCTGGAACGAGGTCTCCCAGCGGCCCGACAACTACGGGGCGCGCCAGACCGTGGTCAACGACGCGGCCACCCTGATCACCACCCTCAAGGCCGTGGAAACCAACCTCTCGCTCATGCAGGAGCGGATCAACAGCGAGGTGGCGTCCCAGGTGGCCGAGGCCAACTCCCTGATGGAGGACATCGCGGACCTGAACAAGGAGATCCAGATCCACGACGTGCCCGGCCAGAACAACGCCAACGCCCTGTACGACGAGCGGGCCCGCAAGGTCCGCGCCCTGGCCGAGCTGGTGGACGTCAAGACCATCGACAACGGCGGCGGTAACTTCACGGTCCTGACCCAGTCGGGCCAGACCCTGGTGGACGGGGCCAGCTCCTTTTCCCTGGATTTTCGGTCCGCGACCAAGACCACGGATCTGCGCCCGGACTCCACCTTCGAGGGCAACATCTATTTCGACGGCAACGACGACTACGAGTACACCATCCAGTTCGTGGCCTCCAACGCGGGCGACCCCGTGGGGCAGGTGGGCTCGGGCGCCTCGGCGGCCAAGTTCAAGGTCTCCCTGGACGGCGGCGTGACCTGGCTGACGGACGAGGCGGGCAACACGCGGTATTTCTCGGCCCGGGAATACGACGACCGGGTCAACGTCGAGGGGCTGCAGATCTGGTTCGGCTCGGCCACGGACTCCCAGGGCTCGCCCACGGGCACCTTCGTGGACGGCGACCGCTTCATCATCAGCCCGCACCAGGGGCTGTACTGGGTGCAGAACACCTCCCACGCCGAGGAGATCACCCCGCAGCTGCACTTCAACGGCGAGGAGAACACCGAGCGGCTCACGGGCGGCTCCATCGCCGCGCTGCTCTCCTTCCGCGACAACTACGTGGGCAAGTACCGGTCCAAGCTCGACGAGCTGTCCGGGACCGTCATCTGGGAGACCAACCGGCGGCACAGCCAGGGCGCGGGGCTCCAGGCCTTCACCGTGGCCGACGGGACCTACGGGGTGGACTACATCGACAAGGCGCTGGGCAGCGACTCCACGGGGCTGGCCTTCGGCGACAAGCTCCAGTCCGGCAGCTCGTTCATGTACATCTACAATGCCTCCACCGGACTGCTGGCCTCCAGCGCGGCGCTCGACTTCGACGGCAGCGGCGGGACCTTCAACCCGGAGATCCACACCCTGGAGGACGTGCGCGACGCCTTCAACCGGACCTACGCGGGGGCCATCAACGCGACCATCGTCAACAACAAGCTGCGCCTGGAGGCCGAGGACGGCTACACCTTCGCCTTCGGCACGGACACGGCCGGGCTCTACGCGGGGCTGGGGCTGAACACCTTCTTCAAGGGCGACGACGCGAATTCCATGGCCATCAACGAGAAGATCACGAGCGACCTGGACTACCTGGCCACGGGCCACGTCAACGGGGCCGGAGAGATGAACACCGGCGACAACACCACGGCCCTGTCCATGTACGCCCTGCGCGAGGTCAGCGTGACCACGTCAACGGCCTTCGAGGGGACCACCTCGCAGACCATCCTCGACTACTACAACGGCATCGTGGGCAACGTGGGCACGGACACCAACCGGGCGCAGTTCAATCAGAATTTCTACCAGACCCTGGCCAACGACCTGAACGACCGCCAGCAGGAGGTCTCGGGCGTGAACCTGGACGAGGAGATGAGCGATCTCATCCGGTACCAGGCCTCGTACACGGCGGCGGCCAAGCTGATCACCACGGCGGACGAAATGCTCCAGACCATCCTGTCGCTCAAACCGTAGGCGGGGAGAACCGGCAATGCGCGTGACACAACAGATGCTCTTCGACCGGTACGTGTTCAACCTGAACACGTCCCTGACCTCGCTCATGGACCTGAACATCAAGGCCCAGACCCAGAAGGCGATCAACAAGCCCAGCGACGACCCCACGGGCATGACCCGCATCCTGGACCACCGCGACACCCTGCGCTCGCTGGATCAGTATTCGGAGAACATCTCCACGGCCAAGGGGTGGCTGGGCAGCGCGGACGAGGCGCTGATGCAGGTCTCGACCATCCTGACCCGGGCCAAGGAGCTGGCCACCCAGGCGGCCACCGGCACCGTGGACGACAACAACCGCGAGCAGATCAGCTACGAGATGCGCTCCCTGTTCGAGCAGCTCGTCTCCCTGTCCAACTCCGACTTCGAGGACAACTCCATCTTCGCCGGGCACAAGACCGACGGCGCGGCCTTCAAGCAGATCATGTGGCTGACCACCAACGACGAGACCTTCGGCAACGCGGAGTTCACGGTCAACGGCTCGTCGGACACCACGGTCCTGGTCCAGTATTACGACACCACCGGGGCCACCCCGGTGGGCGGGGACATGAACCTGTCCGACCCCAACCTGGGCGTGCGCTACTCCATCGACGGCGGGCGCACCTGGAAGACCGACGGCTCCATGACCTTCGTGGGCACCGAGGGGACCCTCAACCTGCCCCAGAGCGGGACCAGCGTGACCTTCCACGGGGACGCGACCATCAAGGTCAACGACCCGGACGACGTGTCCGTGTCCGACGGCACCTGGATGTGGATCCGGCCCTCGGCCCAGTACGTGGGCGACGACGAGGACGCGCCGCCCCTGGTGGATTCCCTGGGACCGGGCGTGAACCTGATCTCGGCCGAGGCCTCGGGCTCCTTCCTGGACTCCAACGTGACCATCCGCATCGACAACCAGTCGGCCGCGACCATGGACGAGGACATCCACTATTCCTACAGCCTGGACGGCGGCATCAACTGGGTGACCGGCAACGTGGCCCAGGCCGACACCACGGCGGACGAGGCCGTGCTGTCCGTGGCCAACGGCGGCATCCTGACGCTCTCGTCCAACGGCTCCAACCAGTTGCAGCCGGGCCAGCAGTTCGTCATCCGCCCCAGGGTGGCGGCCATCAACCTGGACGTCTCCTCCAGCGAGCAGATCCAGGTCAACAGCGTGGGCAAGGACATCTTCGGCGGCATCTACATGGACCCGGACGCGGTCCTGGCGGCCGACGGGTCCATCCTGACGCTGGGCAGCGAGAACGCGAGCCGCGTGTTCCACTCGAACGGCGCGTCGAACATGGCCCTGTCCATCCAGGGGGACGACGAGTACTCCATGAACCTGTTCGAGGTCATGGGCAACCTGGTGGCCTTCACCGAGACCAACAACCAGACCGGCTGCCAGCAGTCCCTGGCCAACCTCGTGGAGGCCCAGGAGCACATCATGAACGCCGTGGCCGAGGTGGGCGGCCGGGAGAACCGGCTGGCCGTCAGCCAGACCATCGTGGAGGGGCTGACCCTGAACGAGAAGTCCCTGCTCAGCTCCATCGAGGACGCGGACGTGTCCGAGCTGATGACCGAGCTGGCCCAGCAGCAGATCGTCTACGAGTCCGTGCTGCGCTCGACCTCCATGATCATGCAGCTCAATCTTTCAAAGTTTATATAACTTAAGAAAAATAATGGACTTTACTTGCGTGTGAACCTCATGTAGTCGGCAAGGCAGCACCCTGCGGGAAACGCGGACAAGCCGAAGGAAAGACCTGGTAACGACATGTTGATTCTGACCCGGAGACCGGGAGAAAGCCTCTACCTGGGCGACAATATCAAACTGAAGATCCTGAGCGTTCAGGGGAAGCAGATAAAGATCGGCCTGGACGTGCCCGAGGACATGACCGTCTATCGGGAAGAGGTCTATTTGAAGATCAAGGAACAGAACCGGCAGGCGCTGGAAATCAGCCAGCAGGACCTGCTCGCGGCGGCAGCGCTATGGCAAAAGAAAGAACGAAAAAAATAATGACCCGGCTGGGCGAGCGGGAGATCAGCACCGACGCCATCCTCCATTTTCCCCGGGGACTGGTGGGGCTCGAGGACAAGCGCGTGTTCACGCTGTTGCCGGTCAGGGAAGGGGACTCGCCGTTTCTGCTGTTGCAGTGCGTCACCGATCCGGGCCTCGGCCTGCTGGTGGCCGATCCCTACAGCTTTCTCGACGACTATGACGTGAAGATCGAAAATCCGGACCGCAAGGCCCTGAAGGTGGGGAACATCCGGCAGCTGGCCATCCTGGTGACCGTGACCATCCCACAGGACAAACCTGAAGACACCACCCTCAATCTCCAGGGGCCGATTGTCATCAACACGGAGACGAAGATAGGTCTTCAGATTCCACAGACGGAAGCCGGGTATCCCACGCACTTCCGGCCGATAGGGTCCTGATCGCTCGGTCGTTTCCCTCGCTAAACCAGAAGATCCAGGTCGTCGCGGATGAGATTCGCGGCGGCCTTTTTCAGGTCGGGCTGGTAGGTCCCGTCCTTGACCTGGCGCTTGAGCTCGTCCACCTTTTCGCGGCGGACGTCGGGCGCCTCCTTGGCGGTCTGCAGGGCGGCGCCCCGCAGCCGGGCCTCGGACGAGAGGACCACGCTGTCGGCGGATTCGCCGGAGGTCTTGACGCTCCCTTGCGTCCGCCGGACCTCCTTGGCCTCGGGCCGTTCGATCTTCTTGTTTGCGTAAGGGTTCTGATCCCCTACGATGTTTCGAATAACCATGTTGTACCTCCCGTGGGGACGGGACTATCAAAGCATGGTGCCATCCACCTTTGACAATGCTATTTCCCACAGTCTCCGCATGACCTTGTTCCTCTCGGAACCCTCTACGTCCTGCGGACCCTGCGGCGTCTCCCTGATTATCTGAACGTCGCCTCCGTCCAGCGGGTACTCGAAGACGTACCGGCTGCCGAATTCGCGCTCCAACTGGTCCAGTACGGCCCGGACCACCGGTGAGCGTTCGGAGTTGACGATCAGGTTTTCAATGACCTCGTGGGCGATGCGCTGCACCAGTTCCCGGCGCCGGGCCTGCCGGGCGATGTCGTCCGGGGGCTCCGCTCCGCCCATCGCCTGCCGGAAGCGCGCCAGGCGCTTCGCGCTCGTAAGCTGCTTTCCATAGGTACGCAGCATGTTGCGAACATTGGCTGACGATGCATTCACGGTATTATCCCTTTCCTTGAATGATACAATCGTCCCCGACCAAAAAAACTTTAGGGGCAAAACGGAAAAAAATCCAGAAAAGCCGCTGGACGAGGTCTGGAAAAATCGTCTGAAAAGGGGAAAAAGGTTGAATGGTTCTCAAAATTTAACTAAAAAATAACGACCATGAACCGCACCGTACGAAAAATGCTCGTCGTGACCAAGCCCGGCGACGCGGCCGCCAAGGCCGTGCGCACCGCCATGACCGGGTTTCTGACCGAGCGGGGCGTCCCCTTCGAGACCTGCGAACACCGACAGGATTCCTGCGGCGAAGCCGAGCGCCTGCGCGGTCCCTTCGACCTGGCCGTGGTCCTGGGCGGGGACGGCACCTTCATCGGCGCGGCCCGGCGGCTGCTCCGCCTGGAGATTCCGCTCATGGGCGTCAACCTCGGCCGGGTGGGTTTCCTGACCCAGCTGGAGCGCGACCACTGGCGCCCCTGGCTGGCCAGGGTCCTGGACCAGGGGTTCCGGGCGGCGCACCGTCTGGTCCTGGCCTACCGGGTGGAGCGCGGCGGCGAGCCGGTCCACGCCGGGCTGGCGGTCAACGAACTGGTCGTCAGCCGTGGAGATCTGGCCCGGCTCATCCACCTGGGCGTGACCTGCGACGGGGTGGCGGTCTCCTCCCTGCGGGCGGACGGGCTCATCGTGTCCACGCCCATGGGCTCCTCGGCCTACGGGGCGTCGGCGGGCGGCCCCCTGGTCCACGCCGGGCTCGCGGCCCTGTGCGTGACCCCGGTCTGTCCCTTCCTGAACGGCTTCAAGCCGCTGGTCCTGCCGCCGGACGTGGTCCTGGGCGTGCGCGTGGAGGAACAGGCGGGCGAGGTCAACGTGACCGAGGACGGGCAGGGCCTGGTCCGGCTCATGCCGGGCGACGAGGTGGTCGTGGAGAAGTCGCCCACCGACCTGCTGGTGGCGGACCTGGGGCCGGACGCGTATTTCGCGAAATTGAAGAAACACGGTTTCCTGATCGAGAGGTGAACATGGGATTGGCCAAAGAGTACGATTCGGTCCTGGACGTCCGATACGGACTGGACCCCGCCCTGGACGCGCTGCTGCTCCACTTCATGTCGGAAAACCATCTGGAATACACCATCGACCCCCTCAAGAACGCCTCCGGCGAACAGATGCGCTTCATGATCGCCCTGCGGGAGGGGGAGTTCTACGCCCCATGTTCGGACTGGATGTTCTTCATGCTCCTGGACCAGCGGCTGCCGGACCGGCTGCTGCAAAAGTACCTGGAGCAGTGGAAGCGGTTCCTGCACCTGTCCCGCGACTTCTGCGCGGACCGCATGATGGCCCGGCGGTTCATCCAGCTGGCCCGGCACAAGTTCCGCATGGTCCTGGCCTCGCCCATCCTCATGCCCTCGCGGCTGATGAAGTGGTTCGTCACCATCTTCATGACCCAGTCCGGCATCGACGATCCCTACCTGCACATCCGGCGGGGCCTCAACCGGCGGGCCGCCGAGATGGTCGGAAGCGCGGACTTCGACGAGATGGTCCACGCCAGCCCGGTGGGCGGCGACCTGGGCGGCCGGACCGACGACCTGCGCTTCCGGCTCGACCGGCTGGAGATCGAGCGGCTCATGCGCATCGCCACCTTCACGGACCACTGGAATCCGGAGATGTTTTCCCTGGACGGGCTGCGCGCCTCGGGCATGGCCGAGGAGGTGCGCGAGGGCTCGGACCTCCTGGACCCCATGTTCGAGCTGTTGGGCAAGGACGGGGAGCAGCGCCGCCGCATCCTCTACCTGCCCAACCGGGCGGGCGGCATCCTGTTCGACCTCAAGGTGGTCAAGGCACTGCTCCGGCTGGGCCACCGCGTGGTCATGGCCCTGAAGGAGGGGTTCTTCTTCGACCACCCGACCTTCTGGGACCGGGACACGGACCTGGAGCTGGCCAAGGCCTTCGAGGGCGCGCACTTCGTCAGCGAGGACAAGCTTTCCAAAAACGACCTGCTGGCCGTCATGGCCCGCCATCCGTTCATCGTCATCTCCGACGGCACGCGCGAGAAGTTCAACCCCTACCGGACCTCGGTGACCTTCGCCAGGGCCTGGAAGGAGTGCGACCTGATCCTGGCCAAGGGCGAGGACATGTACGACCGGCTGATCCTCAACTCCCACGAGTTCACCCGGGACATCCTCAATTTCCGCCGGGACGCCGAGGGCGAGTTCCACGTGCACTTCCGGGCCAAGCCCGAGCGGGTGCGCATCTTCTCGGAGCAGTACATCACCGGCAAGGCCGACGAGATCATCCGGGAGATGCGCCTGGCCCGCGCCCAGGGCAAGACGATCATGTTCTATTCCGGGATCATCGGCTCGGTGCCCGGCCAGACCCAGGCGGCCATCGAGGTCATCACCACCTTCGTCAGCCACCTGCGCGGACAGCTGGACGACGTGTACATCATCAATCCCGGCGAGCACTTCGAGGAGGGCATGGACGCCGACGACCTGATGTTCATGTGGGAAAAGGTCCAGCGCAGCGGGTATATCAATGTCTGGCGTTTCCAGACGTATTTCGATATTGAGAAGAGCTTCGAGCTGATGGGCCGCAAGGTGCCCCCGGTCTGGGCCGGCAAGGACTCCACCTACTCCACGGGCTGCACCAAGGAGATGCACATCGCCTTGGACGTGCAGCGGGCCCACCCGGAATTGCAGATCATCGGCCCCAGCCCCGAGAAGTTCTTCCGGCGGCGGGAGTACGGGGTGGGCAAGTTCTGCGACGTGGCCATCGATTCGTGCGGCTAGGAAGACGAAACCAGGTACGCCATGCATTTATGCTACGATGACATACGGGAACCCCTGTGGCGGGCGGTCCGGCTGTTGCTGGCCGCGGCCTGCCTGGCCGCGCTGCTGTCCTGCGTGCGGGCCGGGACGGTCCGGACCTCCGGTGCGGGGCCCGTGGAGGCCCGTGCCGTGGCTGCGGACGCCGCCGTTGTCGATGATGCCGCCGCTGCGGCGGATGATGAGGTCGCCGATGTCCCCGATGCGGCCGAGGGCACCTGCCTGTACCGCGCGGAGGCGGTGGGGCGGCTGACGCTCCGGCCCGTGCGCGAACCCGCGACCATCCCGGCCTGCGACATGTTCTTCCCCCTGTCCAACGTGGAGGGCGCGCAGAACATGGCCCGGCTGGACATCCGGAGTCAGGGGCTCGACTCCTGGCGGGCCCTGGAGAGCCCGGTCCAGCGCAGCCTGGAGTACGCCCTGAACATGCCCGCCGACGAGCCCGCCCTGGCCCGGCCCGGCATGTCCCTGACCTGGGGCCAGGTGGTCCGCTCGCTGACCGAATTTCTCGACCTCCTGCCCCACCTGGACGCGGACCCGGACCTGCTGGCCGAGCGGTTCGTCTGGTTCGGCATGCGCCAGAAGCCGCTCATGACCGGCTATTACACCCCGGAGATCGAGGCCAGCCTGGAAAAGCGACCCGGCTACGAATTTCCCATCTACGGCGTGCCCGAGGACCTGCGCTACGGCCCGGTGCGCGGCAGCAACCGGTTCTACCGCGTGGAAAAGGGGCGGGTCCTGCCCTACTGGAAGCGGGGCGAGGTGGACGTGGACAAGGTCCTGGCCGGGCGCGGGCTCGAGATCGCCTGGGCCAAGGACCCGGTGGACGTCTTCTACATGCAGGTGGAAGGGTGCGGACGGCTGCGGCTGCCCGACGGGACCACCCGCAACGTGCTCTACGGGGCCAAGAACGGCCACGGGTTCCGCTCCCTGGGACGCATCCTCAACGCTCGCGGACTCTTGCCCAGGGAACACCTGGCCAAAGAGGACGTGAAGGAATATTTCGCCAAGCATCCCGAACGGATGTTCGAGCTCATGGCCGAAAACCGAAGCTACGTGTTCTTCCGCCTGGAGGACTCGCCGCCCGAGGGGACCATAGGAAAGCCGTTGACGCCGATGGTTTCACTGGCTACAGACCGTAAGCTCCTGCCGCTCGGCAGCCTGCTGGCCTTCGAGGCCGAGATTCCCGAGGCACGGGACGGCCGCGCCACCGGCAAGCGCAAGGTCGCGGGCATCGGCCTGGCCCAGGACACGGGCACGGCCATCCAGGGTCCCCACGTGGACTACTACATCGGCGAGGGCAACGCGGTGGCGCCCATCGCCAGCAACATCAAGACCGAGGCCACCGTCTACCTGCTCATAAGCAAAGAAGCATTGATCAATGGCTGACATCACACACGATTCCATCAAGAATACCCTTCGGGACGCCGTGGCCCATCAGATCCGGTCCGTCATGGACTGGCACTACGGCGAACCCGTGTACGAGGGCGATCCCGCCGACGACCTGGCCGGATTGCAGGGACTGCGCGAGCTGGTGGCCCGCCAGCACTGGGCCAACTTCCAGCTCTGGCACGTGGAGGACCGCGCCCGGCGCAAGGACGTGGACCCGAGGGTCATCGCGGACTGCAAATACGCCATCGACAAGCTCAACCAGAAGCGCAACGACCTCATCGAACGGGTGGACGCGTGCCTGATCGCCATGATGGGACCGCTTTTGCCCGAGGATACCTCGGAGAGATACAACACCGAGACCGTGGGCGCGGCCCTGGACCGGCTGTCCATCCAGGCGCTCAAGATCTACCATATGAAGGAGCAGTGCGCGCGCAAGGACGTGGACGAGAAGCACATCCAGCAGTGCGACGACAAGGTCGGCGTGCTCAAGCGCCAGCACAACGATCTGGAACGGGCCATCCTGGAACTGATCGACGAGTATTTCGCCGGGTCCAAGAAGCCCAAGGTCTACTTCCAGTTCAAGATGTACAACGACCCCAAGCTCAACCCGGAACTCTACGGAAACAAGAAATAGGGGAGCCCCCATGTCCCGCTACGAAACCGTCATCGGCCTGGAAGTCCATGCCCAGTTGAAGACCGAGAGCAAGATATTCTGCTCCTGCTCGACCAAGTTCGGCAACGACCCCAACGAGAACGTCTGCGCGGTCTGCTCCGGCATGCCCGGCGTGCTGCCCGTGTTCAACGAGAAGGTCGCCGAGTACGCCACCAAGGCGGGCCTGGCCACGGACTGCGTCATCAACCTCAAGTCCGTGTTCGCGCGCAAGAACTACTTCTATCCCGACCTGCCCAAGGGGTACCAGATTTCCCAGTTCGAGCAGCCCATCTGCGAGCACGGCCACGTCGACATCGAGGTGGACGGCGAGAGGAAGCGGGTGGGTCTGACCCGCATCCACATGGAAGAGGATGCGGGCAAGAACATCCACTCGGCGGCGGACAACGTCAGCTTCGTGGACCTCAACCGGACCGGCGTGCCGCTCATCGAGATCGTGTCCGAGCCGGACATGCGCTCGGCCGAGGAGGCCGTGGCCTACCTGAAGGAACTGCGCTCGGTCCTGCTCTACCTCGGCATTTGCGACGGCAACATGGAGGAGGGCTCGTTCCGCTGCGACGCCAACGTGTCCATCCGGCCCTATGGCCAGGAGGCGTTCGGCACCCGCGCGGAGCTGAAGAACCTCAACTCGTTCAAGCACATCCAGAAGGCCATCGAGTACGAGGTGGAGCGCCAGATCGACCTGGTGGAGGACGGCGAGCAGGTCATCCAGGAGACCCGGCTGTACAACGTGGAAAAGGGCACGACCCACTCCATGCGCGGCAAGGAGGAGGCCCACGACTATCGTTATTTCCCGGATCCGGACCTGGTGCCCCTGGTCCTGGACCAGGCCTGGGTGGATAAGTGGCGGTCCGAGCTGCCCGAGCTGCCCTCGGCCAAGCGCGCCCGGTTCATGGCCGAGTACGACCTGGCCGACTACGACGCGGCCCTGATCACCGGCGACCTCGCCGTGGCCGACTACTTCGAGGCGGCGGTCAAGGCCTACGCGGGCGATCCCAAGAAGGTCACCAACTGGGTGGTCGGCGAACTGCTGCCGTTCTGCCACGAGAGCGGGACCGAGGCCTGCGGGGTCCGGCTGACCCCGGACAAGCTGGCCGCGCTGCTCGCCCTGGTGGACGACGGGACCATCTCGGTCAAGATCGGCAAGGACATTTTCCGCGACCTGTGCGCCACCGGCGACGACCCGGCCGCCTATGTCGAGGCCAAGGGACTGGTCCAGGTGTCCGACACCTCGGAACTGGAGGCTATGGTGGACAAGGTCATCGCCGATAACCCGTCCGAGGTCGAGGCCTACAAGGGCGGCAAGACCAAGCTCATGGGCTTCTTCATGGGCCAGGTCATGCGCCTGTCCAAGGGCCAGGCCAACCCCGGCGTGGTCACGCAGCTGTTCACGAAGAAACTTTCGTAAGGAAGACCGGGGGAAAATTTTTGAAAAAGTTTTCCCCCGGACCCCCTTTCCAAACTTTTTGTCGCCACGCCGCCAGGGAGTTTATAGGGGAAAGTCCATTCCTCTAGGCGGCGTGGGGGTGCGTTTCCGTACTCTATTTTTATAGACGGAGAGTGGTGCCCGCACCATTCGGTGCCAACGAGGCGTCCCGATGACCCTCGCTTGACCCGCGCCGCGACAAAAAGTTTTGGAGGGTCCAGGGAACCTTTTTCAAAAGGTTCCCTGGCCGCCGGAGGCAACCAACGATGACCGATCACATTCAGTATTCCCCCGAGAAGGACGCCCTGATCCTGCTCGACCAGCGCTACCTGCCCAACCGGGAGGAGTGGTTCGAGTGCCGGACCACGGACGACATCTGTTACGCCCTGGTGGTTATGGTGGTGCGCGGCGCGCCCGCCATCGGCGTGACCGCGGCCTACGGCTGCTATCTGGCGGGCCGCGAGGTGCAGGGCATGGACGGCGACTGGAAGGCGAACCTGTCGGCCAAGCTGGACCAGATTCACGACGCGAGGCCCACGGCGGTGAACCTGCGCTGGGCCGTGCGCGAGATGCGCCGCATCTGGGACGAGGCGGGCGACGTGTCCCTGGACGAGTTGCTGGCCCTGTGGCTCAAGCGCGCCAGGGAGATACAGGCGGACGACATCGAGATGTGCGAGCTGATCGGCCGGTTCGGCGGCGCGCTCATCGACGACGGCGACACGGTCATGACCCACTGCAACGCGGGGGCCCTGGCCACGGCCGGATACGGCACGGCCCTCGGGGTCATCCGGGGGGCCATCGACCAGGGCAAGAAGGTCTCGGTCATCGCCAACGAGACGCGGCCGTTCCTGCAGGGCGCGCGACTGACCGCATACGAACTGCACAAGGACGGCATTCCGGTCAAAGTGGCCTGCGACAACGCCTGCGCCCTGCTGATGAAGCGCGGCCTGGTGGACAAGGTGGTGGTCGGTGCGGACCGGATCACGGCCAACGGCGACGCGGTCAACAAGATCGGCACCTTCGGGGTGGCCATCATCGCCAAACGGTTCAACATTCCCTTTTACGTGGCCGCGCCGGTCTACACCATCGACCCGGAGACGCCCACCGGCGACGACGTGCCCATCGAGGACCGCGACCCGCGCGAGGTGACGCATATCGGCGACCACCGCATCCCGCCCGAGGGGGTGGAGGTCTACAACCTGGCCTTCGACCCCACGCCCAACGAGCTGATCACGGGCATCATCACCGAGAAGGGCGTGCTCTATCCGCCCTACGACCTTGCCATCAGGAAGCTGTTCAGCCTGTAACTCCTGTCCGGGTATGTTTCGGGGCGAAGCCGGGTTGCGGTTTTCCCCGTTTCGTTTCGGGACCGGTCGGGCCATCCGGCCGAGCGGGGGCATCGAGGACATGGCGGCCGGGGAACGGACCCCTCCCGGAACAATGGACTCGACTTTCGAATGAAGATAAGATAACCCCGCGCTTCCCGCCACTGGGGAGTGCTGGGTCCCGATTTTTCAACGCGCATCAACCATCCGGAGCCGAACATGCTGCCGATCGTCGCCCTGGTGGGCCGCCCCAACGTGGGCAAATCCACCCTCTTCAACCGCCTGCTCAGGAAGTCGCGGTCCATCACCCACGACTTGCCGGGGGTGACGCGCGACCGCATCTACGGCGAGTGCATCATGGGCGAGACCCGCTTCGACCTCGTGGACACCGGGGGCATGGTCCTGGAATCCGAGGCCACGCCCGAGTTGTCCAAGGACTTCGAGGACGAGATCTTCGAGCAGGCCCAGGAGGCCATCAACGAGGCCAACGCCATCGTCTTCGTGGTGGACGGCAAGGAGGGGCTGACCCCGCTGGACCGCCAGGCCGCCGAATTCGTGCGCCGCTCGGGCAAGCCGGTGCTCATGCTCATCAACAAGGTGGACGGCAGCGAGTTCGAGGCCCACATGACCGCCGAGTTCCACGAGCTGGGCATCGAGTTCCTGCCCGTGTCCGCGGCTCACGGCTATAACCTGCACGAGGTCCGCGACCGGGTCCGGCGGTTCGTCGAGGACCTGGGCATTCCGGTCGAGGAGGACGACGGGGTGGAGAAGGGGCTTCGGCTGACCATGCTCGGCCGTCCCAACGCGGGCAAGTCCTCAATCATCAACGCCCTCATCGGCAAGGACCGGCTGATCGTCTCGGATGTGGCCGGGACCACCCGCGATTCCATCGACGTGACCTTCGAGAAGGGGGGCAAGCGCTACACCTTCGTGGACACGGCGGGCGTGCGCAAGCGGGCCAACATCCAGGACCACCTGGAGAAGATCAGCGTCATCCGGGCGCTCAAGAACTCCAAGCGGTCCGACGTGACCGTCCTGACCATCGACATCACGCTGGGCGTGGGGCGGCAGGACAAGCGGCTCATCGAATTTTTGGCCAAGGAGAAGACCCCGTTCATGGTGGTCGTGAACAAGGCGGACCTCATCCCCAGGAGCGAGACCAACCGCGCCCTGGAGGCCTTCCGCGAGGAACTGCGCCTGGTCCCGCACGTGCCCGTGGTCATGACCAGCGCGGTCAAGGGACTGGGCATCGGCAAGCTCCTGCCCCTGGCCGAGACCATGCGCAAGGAGTGCGACATCCGCGTGGGCACCGGCGAGCTGAACCGGATCATGCAGGCCGTGGTCGAGAAACTCCAGCCCCCGGTGGTCAAGCGCAAGCGGCCCAAGTTCTACTACGTGACCCAGGCGGACGAGCCCATCCCGACCTTCGTCTTCTTCTGCAACGACCACACCATCGTCAAGACGTCCTACGTGCGCTACCTGGAGAACCAGTTCCGCAAGATGCTCGGCATCAAGTCCGCGCCGGTCAACGTGGTCTTCCGCTCCAGCCACGACAAGAAGGAGTGGGAAAAGGCGCGCGGCATCTCGGCGCTGGGCAAGCGCGGTCCTGGCCGCGAGCGCATCGGCGGGGCCAAGACGCGCCGCCACGAGGAGAAATACAAGGCGCTCAAGAGCAAGCGCCGCCGCGAGGAAAAGGCGGCCGACGAGCAGGCCGGGACCCGGAAAAAGGGCAAATAGGGCGTCCCGTTGTTGACAATTTGCGCGGGAAAAGTGTAGACGGACTTTCCTCAATGCGCACGGCACGTTCTCGTGCGCGCTGAGAACGGGAGAAGTGGCCGAGCTGGCTGAAGGCGCACGCCTGCTAAGCGTGTTATGGGTGTAAAGCTCATACGAGGGTTCAAATCCCTCCTTCTCCGCCAGAAATCAAGGGCTTACGATGCGAATCGTAAGCCCTTTTCCTTTGCCGGGAACGCCCTGCGCATCCCCGCCGTGCACCCGGACGGCCGGTTTTTCCGCGTCTTTTCCTCTCCAGAGTCCGCACCTCCACACCGCCTCCGGCCGGTCCCGGACATTTCTTTTGTGTGGCGAGTCGTCAATATATTCGGTTGCGGAACATGACCACGGCCAGGGCCATGCAGGCCAGGCCGATGAGGGCCAGGGGCCAGACCTGCATGAGCAGCACGTAGGTCGGCGAGTTTTCGATGAACACGCCCCGGATCAGGACCAGGACGTAGCGCAGGGGGTTGATGAGGGTGATCCACTGGACCACGGTGGCCATGTTGGCGATGGGCGTGGCGAAGCCGGACAGGAGCACGGCGGGCATGAGGAACAGGAAAGAGCCGAGCAGGGCCTGCTGCATGGTCACGCTCAGGGACGAGATCATCAGCCCAACGCCCACGGCCGCAAAGATGAAGAAGAACAGCCCCAGGTAGAGCAGCCCGACATTGCCGCGCAGGGGCACCTCGAACCAATAGACCGCGGCCAGCAGGATCAGGGTGGCCTCGGACAGGCCGATGATCAGGCCCGGCGCGGCCTTGCCGATGAGGATGCCGATGGGGGAGAGCGGCGTGACCAGCAACTGGTCGAAGGTCCCGTGCTCCCGTTCGCGGGCCACGGACAGGGCGGTGACCAGCAGGGTCACGACCATGGCGATGAGCCCGACGATGCCGGGCACGAAGAAGTCCCGGCTGAGCGCGTTCTCGTTGTAGTAGATGCGCGAGACCAGGATGGACGGGCTGGCCCGGCCCGCCCTTTGCAACCGCAGGGCGTTGTACCGGCTGACCACATTGCCCAGGTAGTTGCCGATGATTCCGGCGGTGTTGGAGTTGCGTCCATCCAGCAGGGCCTGGACCGGGGCGTCGCGGCCCGCCCGCAGGTCGCGGGCGAAGGTCTGCCCGATGCGCAGGACGAAGCCCACCTTGCGGCTGTCGATGATCTCGCGGATGGCCTCCTCGCCCCGGACCTCGCCCACCAGGCGGAAATAGGGCGATCCGGACAGCCCGGAGAGGAGTTCGCGGGACTCCACGGACCGGCTCAGGTCCTCGTAGGCGTAGGGGATGTTGGTCAGGTCGAAGGTGGCCGCGTAGCCGAACAGGACCAGCTGGATGAGCGGCGGCCCGATGACCACGGTGCGGCTCTTGGGGTCCTTGAACAGGGTCAGGAATTCCTTGATGATCAGGGCGATGACGCGGCGGACGCTTTCCATGGGGCTACTCCAGGCTCTTGCGTGTCTTGCGGAAGGCCAGGGTCATGAAGACCAGGGCCAGGACGGCCATGCCCGCCAGGTTGGGCAGCAGGACCGAGGTCACGTTGCCCGCCAGGAACAGCGTCTGGACGATGTTGACGAAGTATTTGGCCGGGACGATGTAGGAGAGCACCTGGATGAACAGGGGGGTGCTGGCCAGCTCGAAGATGAACCCGGACAGGAAGAAGGACGGCAGGAAGGCGGCCAGCAGGGCGATCTGCCCGGCCACGAACTGGTTTTTGGCCGTGGAGGAGATGAACAGCCCGAGGCCCAGGGTGCCGACCATGAACACGCCGCCGAGGACCAGGAGCAGGACCAGGGAGCCCCGGAACGGGACGTGGAACAGGAACACGGCCATGACGATGCACAGGACCAGGCCGCCCATGCCGAGCAGGAAATAGGGGATCAGCTTGCCCAGGACGATTTCGAGGCGGCTGACCGGGGTGACCAGCAACGCCTCCATGGTCCCCCGCTCCCATTCCCTGGCCATGACCATGGCGGTCAGCAGGGTGCCGATCAGGGTCATGATGATGGCCATGAGGCCGGGCACCAGGAAGTTCTCGCTGCGGATGGCCTCATTGAACCAGATGCGCTGTTGCAGGTCCACCAGACCCACCGGCGTCTGCGCCTGCGCCCCCGGCAGGGTCTTCTGGACCTCGGCCAGCCAGCCGCGCCAGGTCATGGTCACGTAGCCGAGGATCTGCAGGGCGCGGTTGGAGTCCACCCCGTTGACGATGAGCTGCACCGGGGCCTGGCCGCCGGTCATCAGGCGGCGGGTGAAGTCCGTCTGCAACCGGATGACCGCGTCCACCTTCCGGTCCAGGAGCAGCTGCCGCGCCTCGGGCCAGGAGGTCATGGGCACGGGGTCGAAATAGTCGGAGTGGAGGAAGCGGGCCAGCAGGGTGGAGCCGGTGGGGTCGGGCTTGTCCATGACGAAGGCCACGGGCAGTTCCTTGGGGTCCAGGCTGATGCCGTAGCCGAAGAGCAGGAGCATGACGATGGGGATGAAGAAGGCCAGGGCGATGCTCGACGGGTCGCGGATGATCTGGAGCCATTCCTTGACCAGCAGGGCGCGCAGGCGGATGAAATCGAGTCGGCTATGCACGGTCAGGCCTCCTTTTGCCGCGCCCGGTGTTCCTCGACGAGGGCGATGAACGCCTCCTCGATGGTCGCGTCGCCGTCCTTGCCGGCGTATTTGCGGATCTCGTCGGGGGTGCCCTGGGCCAGCAGCTCCCCGGCCATCATGATCAGCATGCGGTCGCAGTACTCGGCCTCCTCCATGAAGTGGGTGGTGACCACCACGGTCACGCCCTGCTCGGCCAGGGAGTTGATCCGGGCCCAGAACTGCCGCCGGGCCAGGGGATCGACCCCGGAGGTGGGCTCGTCCAGGAAGAGGATGTCGGGCTCGTGCATCAGGGCGCAGGCCAGGGACAGGCGTTGGCGGAAGCCGAAGGGCAGCTCCCCGGACGTGGCGTCGGCCTCGTTCGCCAGGTCCAGTTCCTGGAGTGCCCACTGCACGCGCTCCTCGCGGCGGGGGCCGGACAACCCGTAGACCTTGCTGAAGAAATCGAGATTCTCGCGGACGGAGAGCTGGCCGTACAGGGAGAACTTCTGGGCCATGTAGCCCAGGTTCTTGCGGGCCTTGGCCGCGGCCCGGCGCAGGTTCAGGCCGCCCACCTCCAGGGTCCCGCCCGTGGCGGGCAGCAGGCCGCAGAGCATGCGGAAGGTGGTGGACTTGCCCGCCCCGTTGGGTCCGAGCAGCCCGAAAATCTCCCCGCGTTTGACGGAAAATTCCAAGCCCTTGACCGCGTAGAAGTCGCCGAAGCGCCGCTCCAGGCCGGTCACCCGGATGGCCGTGCCGTCGCCGCGTCCGTGGACCGCCGAGACGTTCAGGGCCGGGGCCTCGGCCTCGGCGTCCCGGTTGAGCAGGAGCATGAAGCCGTCCTCGAAGACCGGGGCCACGGACTTCGGGTCCAGGGCCTCGGCGTTGCTGAAAAGGGTTTCGGGCAGGGCGGTCTCGCGGGTGACCACGCGGACCCGGCCCGACTCCAGGGTGGCGTCGGCGATCTCGGGCTTGCCGAACAGGCGGCTCTGGACCACGCGCGGAGTGGTGCCGGGCGTGACCCGCCAGGTCCGGCCCTGCGCCTGGCCGATGAAGGAGTCCGGCGTGCCCTGGCCGATGAGGTCGCCGTCCTGGAGGATGAAGACCCGGTCGCAGCGCGCGGCCTCGTCCAGGTAGGCGGTGCTGACCAGCACGGTGATGTTGTCCTTGCGCACCAGGGCGTCCACGATGGACCACAGCTCGCGCCGGGACAGGGGGTCCACGCCCACGGTGGGCTCGTCCAGGAGCAGGAAGCGCGGGGTCTTGAGCAGGGAGCAGGCCAGGCCGAGCTTCTGCTTCATGCCGCCGGACAGCCGCCCGGCCAACCGCCCGGTGAACGGGGCCAGGTTGGTCATGTCCATCAGGGCCTGGTAGCGCTCCCCGCGCACCTCGCGGCCCACGCCCTGAAGGTCCGCGTAGAGGTCCAGGTTCTCCTGCACGGTCAGGTCCTCGTACAGGCCGAAGCGCTGGGGCATGTAGCCGATGGCCGCCTGGATGTCGCGGGCCTCTTTGACCGAGTCCATGCCGAGCACGGTCACGGTGCCACGGTCCGGGGCCATGACGCCCGTGGCCAGGCGGATGAGCGTGGTCTTGCCCGCGCCGTCGGGCCCGAGCAGGGCGTTGACGCTGCCGGGTTCGAGGTCGAAGGAGATGCCCCGCAGGGCCTCCACCCGCCCCTTGCCCCGGGCAAAGGTCTTGTGCAGGTCCCTGACCTCCAGGGGCTTGGAACCGCCTGTTTCCGCCATGGCCGTGTCTAGTCCCCCTCGGCGGGCTGTGTCGCGGGCCCGGTCCCGTGGTCGAAGCGAACCGTCACCGGCATGCCCAGCCGGAGCCGGTTTTCGGGGTCGTGGACGTTCAGCCGGACCTCGTAGACCAGGGAGGTGCGCAGCTCCGGGGTTTCCACGGAGCGGGGCGTGAATTCGGCGGTGGACGAGATGAATCCGATCCAGCCCTCGAACCGCTCGCCCGGCCAGGAGTCGGCCACGGCGTAGCCGCGCATGCCCGGCTTGATCTGGCCGAGCTTGTCCTCGGGGATGTAGGTCCGGACCCACTTGGGGTCCATGATGCCCAGGGTGAAGACCGGGTTCTGGGCCGAGGCCATGTCGCCCGGCTCCAGGTTGCGGCTGCGGACCACGGCGTCGCTGGGCGCGTAGAGGGTGCTCTCCGCCAGCTTGACCTTGAGGGTCTCCAGGTCCGCCTCGAGCTTGTGCAGGGAGGCCCTGGCCGAGGCGATCTCCTCCCAGCGGGCGCCCTTTTCCATGAGGATGCGGTTCTGCACCGCCACCTGGTACTTGGCCTTGGCCACGTCGTACCGGGCCAGGGCGTCGTCCAGGTCCTGCTGGGCGTTGGCCCCGCTCTTGAGCAGCCGCGACTGGCGGTCATAGGTCCGCTTGGTCAGGTTCTGTTCTGCCAGGGCCTGGCGTTCCTCGGCCCGGGCCTGCTGGATCTCCTCGGGCCGGGACCCGTTCTCCAGCTGGAGAACCACGAAATTCTGGGCGTCCACGCCCGCCTTGAGGGACGCTATCTCGGCCTCCAGCCGCCGGGTCTGCAACCGGGCCAGTTCCTGGCCCTTGGCGACCACGTCGCCTTCCTCCACGAGGACGTCCTGAATCCGTTCGCCGTCCTTGAAGGCGAGGTTGACCTGACGGATGTCCACGTTGCCGTAGAGCACCAGTTCGCCCGTTTCCGCGCATTCGCCGCAATAGGTCCTGTAGGCCCAATAGCCGCCTCCGCCGAGGAGAACCAGGGCCGCGATGATGATGACAACCTTGCGCATAGCGTGCCGACTTCCTGTTGTTTGGTGAAGATTCACGCGCCTTGGGCGCGGAGCGGAAACAGCTTTTCGACCAGCCGCTTGAGCTCGTCCTTTTCCCCGTCGTCCAGGGGCGAGAGGGTCCGTTCCATGAGCGCGATGCATTCCGGCAGGACCCGCTCGATGAGCGCTGCGCCCGCCTGGGTCAGGACGAGCACGGTCTGCCGCCGGTCGCTGTCGTCCGGCTGCCGGGTGATCAGCCCCTGCTTCTCCAGGCGCTGGGTCAGCCCGGACATGGTCGCCCGGGTGATGCCCTGTTCCTCGGCCAGTTCCGAGGGCAGAGCCCGCCAGACCTCCCGGCGCCGCAGGAGCATGAGCACGATCCAGCGGCTGTGGCTCAGGCCGTGCCGGTCGAGCAGACGGTCCAGGTGGAACAGGCATTCGCTGCCCAGGGCGAGGAGCCGGATGAACGTCTGCACCCCGGTCACGTCGGCCTGGGGGAACATGCACCGCAGACGGTCGATCATCTCGGCGTCGGGAAAGTCCTTGAGGAAAAACATGCCTCTCATTTTAGTTAGGAAGCTAATTACTGTCAAGGGGCGGCGGCGACCGGCCTGGTCCCCCTTGACGGATTCCGTGGTTTTCACGAGTATCGTCCTGCCCCGGCGTGTTGTCTCGCCGCGTGAACGCTTTTCGCCGGGGCCGCGGCCCGCGTCCGCGCGGCCCGTTCATCAACCCTTTCAGCCCAATTCGGCTTTCCCCTCCGAGGTGACGGATATGCGGTACGACGTCCTGTTTCATTTCGATCACGACCGCCAGGCCCTGGATATCGCCTTCAGCAACATCATGAACTACCTGGCCGCCTTTCCCGAAGACCAGCCTGCCGTGGCCCTGGTGGTCAACGGGCCGGGCGTGCTCTTCCTGGACCGCGACGGCGAGTATGCTGAGCGGTTCCGCGAAGCGATCGCCAAGGGCGTGGCCGTGAAGGTCTGCAACAACGCCCTGCGCAAGTTCGAGATCGATCCCGAGCGGCTTTGTCCGGGGTGTGTGGTGGTGCCCGCCGGGGTGGTGGAGATCGTCGAGTTGCAGCGCCAAGGGTTCGCCTACGTGAAACCATGACCTGCCGGGGAGACGACCAGCGCATGCGCCCGCCCGCCGGTGCGCCGCCCGGACCCGCACGCGCGCCGTTGTGGCGCGCCCTGCGGTGGGTCCGCGTGCTGCCGTTGCTCTGGCTGGCCTGGGCCGTGCTCGCCGGGCCCGTCCCGGTGCGGGCCGAGAGCTTCGGGCCCGCCCTCATCCGCAAGGCCGGTCCGGAAACCGACACGACCGGCGGGGACGCCAAGGAGCAGGGCGACGAGGACGGGGAGGAGAAGCCCACCCGCTCGATCCTGGTGCCTTTCGCCTTCCGTTCGGACCTCGTGGGGCTGGCCGTGGGCATCGGGGGCGGGATCACCGGGTTCCAGGACGGGCAGATGAGCGTGGCGGGCACCGGCTACGTCTCGACCCAGAAGGCGGCGGTGGTCATCGGGGCCGTGTCCAACTACCGGGTCTGGAACACGGAGCGGATTTTTCTGGACACCATCGGCTCCCTGGGCACCTATCCCCACCTGTGGATATTTTCCGGTTCCGATGGCGCGGGCAACAACGCCTCGCAGAAGACCGACCGGCTCAGCGGGCGGGGCCACGACAACTGGCTGGAGGCCAAGTTCAAGTACGTCCTGCCCTGGGGCGGCGGCGCGGACGACCCCATCGCCGACTACCGGCTGCGGGACGGCATGCTTGTCGCCGGGGCCACGGGCGGGGGCGACTGGAACCCGCTGAAGGGCGGCCTGACCTACCTCGACGTGACCCCGTTCTACCGCGACCAGACCATCAAGGAGAGCGATTCCGAGCCGGTGGTCTACGAGACCGCGGGCGTCCGCCTGGGGCTGCGCCACGACAACACCGACTTTCCCCTGAACCCGACCACCGGGAGCAAGCAGAAGATCGCCCTCAGCCAGGGGTTCGACGTCATGGCGGACAGCGTCAACTGGACCGCCCTGGAGGGCGAGTGGAGCAGGTTCTTTTCCCTGGGCCCGTCCGACTCGGCGCGCCAGCGCGTGATCGGCATCGACGTCTGGACCGTCGGGACCCTGTCCGGCCAGCGCCCGCCGCCCTTCGAGGGGGCGACCCTGGGCGGCATCGACCGCATGCGCGGCTTCGACAACAACCGCTTCAACGACCGGGCGGCCCTCTACTACGGGTTCGAATACCGCTACATGCCCCGCTGGAATCCGCTGAAGAACCTCCGGCTGGCCAAGGTGGACTGGGTCCAGGTGACCCTGTTCGGGGAACTCGGCCGGGTGGCCGACGAGTGGAACCTGCTGACCCTCAACAAGGACATGAAGTACGACGCCGGGGTGCGCTTCTCGGCGCTGATCAACGACTACCTCGGCCGCGCCGACTTCGCCTTTTCCCCGGAGACCTGGCACATCCGCGTCATGGTCGGCCTGCCGTTCTGAGCGGACGCCGGGGCGGGCTGCGGCCTGACGCCCCCGCCGTCTCCGGGAGCGGGCCGGCCTAGCCCATGAGGTCGCCCGCGCTGAACACGGGCGCGCCTTGGCGCATGGTCAGGACGGCGCAGGGCAGGGCCGGGTCCGCGTCGTCCACCACCACCAGGTCGGCGCGTCGGCCCGGTTCGATGGCCCCCCGGTCGGTCAGGCCCACGGCCTTGGCCGGACCGGCGGAGACCAGCCCCCACGCCTCGGGGAAGGGACAGACCTTTTCCCGGGCCAGGGCGAAGGCGGCCTGGAGCAGGGAGGGGTAGAAGTAGTCCGAGGTCAGGACGTCGCACAGCCCCATGCGCACGGCGTCGCGGGCCATGAGCCGGTTGATGTGGCTCTTGCCCCGGAGCGCGTTGGGCGCGCCCAGGACCACCTTGCCGCCGAGTTCGCGGGCGGTGCGGGCCGTGGCCTCGTCCAGGGGAAATTCCGAGATGGCGCAGCCCAGCCCGTGGTACCAGGCGCGCGTGGCCGGGTCCGGATCGTCGTGGGAGGCCATGGGGATGTTGCGTTCCACGGCCGCCCCGGCCAGCCGCTCTATGCCTGCGGGCACGGCTTCGGCGCGCTCCCTGATCTCGGTGATCCGGGCGATGAACTGGTCCCGGTTCAGGCCGGTGCGGTCCAGGTAGCCGGACATCTTGGCGTAGCGGTCCAGGTTGGAGAACATGGCGTCGATGTGGTCGTTGAAGGCGAGCATGTCCACGAGCCCGTCGCGCAGCCAGGCCTGCACCTCGTTCAGGGCCGGGAGGTTGTAGGTCTCGAAGCGCAGGTGCAGCCGGGTGTCGCAGCCCAGGCGGCCGCGCACGGCGGCGAAGTCGGACAGAAATGCGTGGGCCGCGTCGCGGCTGCGCAACCCCGGCTCCCAGGAGACGGTCAGGCCGTGGAAGGCGGTGGTGATGCCGTTGGCCGTCATGGTCCGGTCCGTGTCCAGGAGCCCCAGGGCCCGCTCGAAGGAGACCCCGGCGCGCGGCATGATGTGCCGCTCGAAGCCGTCCCCGTGCAGGTCCACGATGCCGGGCAGGACGAGTCTGCCCCGGACGTCCAGTGAAGGTTGCCCATTGCGGGCGCCGCCCAGTTCGCGGATGACCCCGTCGGCCACGGTGATGTCCGTCCGCCGCACGTCGCCGTCCGGGAGCAGTACGCGTCCGTTTCGAATCTGCATATCCATCCATCATCCTTTTTTTCGTCACGTGGTTCATGAACATCGCGCGGCCGTCGGGCGACGGTCCCGTGACGCGGTCCGGCCCGCGCCGTCCGTCCGGAACGGGACCGCGACCGGTCCCGCCGGGGAGCCATGTTCGTCGAGGAGGGTGGCGGAAGTAAAGCAGTAGACAGGTGGCCGATCTGTCTAGGGGAAGTTCGTCTGTTGTACGTCCAACCGCAATCCGGCCGTAACCCGGCGGCCATACTCTGTGACCGAACAAACCGTCGGCATGGGCCGACGCAACCGGAAATCATGGAGAGAGATGCAATGAAACGTTCTGTCGTCACCCTGTTGTCGGCCCTGCTCATGGTCCTGGCCATGTCCACCTGGGCCCTGGCCGCCGAGACCGTTCGCCTGGCCGTCACCGACCTGGAAGGCATGGAGGAGCTCCAGCGGGAGTTCGGCGTGTTCAAGGAGAAGCTGGGCAGCCTGACCGGCTACGATTTCGAGTTCTTCCCGGTCAACAACCGCACGGCCGCCGTGGAGGCCCTCAAGTCCCAGCGGGTGGACTTCGTCCTGACCGGCCCGGCCGAGTACGTGGTCTTCAAGAAGCGCGTCAACGCCGAGCCCGTGGTCGGCTTTTCCCGGCCCGACTACTTCGGCTCGATCATCGTCCTGGCCTCCAGCGGGATCAACTCGGTCACGGACCTGAAGGGCAAGAAGGTGGCCATGGGCGACGTCGGCTCCACCTCCAAGCACCTGGCCCCCATGCAGATCCTCAAGGACAACGGACTCGATCCCCTGAAGGACGTCAAGACCCTGCACGTGGACTACAAGGTCGGCTTCGAGGCCCTCAAGCGCGGCGACGTGGCCGCCTTCGCCACCACCAACGACAAGTTCCTGAAGATGCGCTCCAAGGACAAGCAGCTTCCGGCCGGGGCCTTCAAGGTCATCGCGCGCGGTCCGGACCTGCCCAACGACGTGCTCGTGGTCGGCCCCCACGTGGACAAGGACGTGGTCGCCAAGGTGCGCGCCGCGTTCGCGGACCACTCCGACGAGATGGTCGCCGCCATCCTGACCGGCGAGGACAACCAGAAGTACAAGGGCATGGTCTTCCTGCCCCAGGTCAAGGACGCGGACTACAACTACGTGCGGTCCATGTACGCCACCATCGGCTATCCCCAGTACTCCGACTTCGTGGGTGACTGATGCTCAAGTTCAATACGTCCGCCGGGGAGACGCCCCCGGCGGTCATGGTCGATGAACACAGGGAAATCCGGGTCGAAGGGCTGGTCAAGTCCTTCGGCCGGGTCACGGTTCTGGACGGCGTGGACCTGACCGTGAACAAGGGCGAGGCCGTGGCCCTGGTCGGGTCCAACGGCGCGGGCAAATCGACCCTGCTGCGCTGCCTGCTGCGGCTCATCGAGCCCACGGGCGGGTCTCTTGAAATGGGCGGGGTGGACGTCATGGCCCTGCGCCGGCCCGGCCTGCGCAAGCTGCGCAGCCAGGTGGGCTTCGTCTTCCAGAAACACAACCTGGTGCCGCGCCTGACCGCCCTGACCAACGTGCTCCACGGAGCCCAGAGCCGCAAGCGCGGCCCGAGGGTCTGGTGGCACATGCTGGCCACCGACGGGGAGCGCCAGGAGGCCATGCGCTGCCTGCAACTGGTCGGGCTGTCGCACGTGGCCGAGCAGCGCGTGGACCAGCTGTCCGGCGGCCAGTCCCAGAGGGTGGCCATCGCCAGGGCGCTCATGCAGCGGCCCAGGATCATGTTCGCGGACGAGCCCGTGGCCAGTCTCGACCCCAACGCGGGCGAGGAGGTCATGCGCCTGTTCGTGGACCTCATCCGCAGCCGGGGGCTGACCCTGGTCTACACCTCCCATTCGGTGCGCCACGCCCTGGAGTACTCGGACCGGGTCATCGGCCTGCGCGACGGGCGCATCGAGATGGACAGCGCGTCCAGGGACCTGGACCCGGAAACCCTGCGGAGGATCTATGGCTGACCATACCCGGGAAGGAAATCGTTTCGTCTTCGACGGCCAGGCCGCGGACCCGGCGCTGCTGCCCATCCGCTTCCCCCGGCCCAGCGCCCTGGCCTTCGCGCTCTACGCCGCCGGGCTGGCCTTCTTCGTCGTCTCCATGCGCAACATCAACTTCTCCCTGGCCGAGTTCGTGCACGGCTTCCCGTACATCGTGGACCTGGTCTCCGAGATGTTCCCGCCGTCGCTCAGGCGCGTGGACGCGGTGGCCCTGTCCCTGCTGGAGACGTTGCAGATGGCCCTGGTGGGCACGGTCTTCGGGGTGGCCTTCAGCCTGGTCCTGGGCATCCTGGCCTGCAAGAGCCAGAGCCCCAACAAGGTGCTCTATTTCCTGTCCAGGAATCTCATCGCCCTGTTCCGGACCGTGCCCGACCTGATCTGGGCGCTGTTCTTCGTGGTCATGGTCGGCCTGGGGCCGTTCGCGGGCACCCTGGCCATCATGGTGGACACCATGGGGTTCTGCGGCCGGTTCTTCGCCGAGGCCATGGAGGAGGTGGACAAGGGCCCGCAGGAGGCCCTGGAGGCCCTGGGGGCGAGCCGGCTGGGCACGGTCATCTGCGCGGTAATCCCGGCGGCCCTGCCTTCGTTCGTGAACACGGCCCTGTTCAGCCTGGAAAAGGCCACGCGCTCCTCGGTGGTCCTGGGGCTGGTCGGGGCGGGCGGCATCGGCATCGAGCTCAAGGTCTCCATGGACATGTTCATGTACTCCGAGGCCTCGACCATCATCCTGCTGATCTTCGTCCTGGTCCTGGCGGTGGAGCAGCTCTCGTCCCGCCTGCGGCGGATGATCCTCTGATCAGTCCAGGAAGGTCTTGATGACCAGTTCGATCTTGTCGCCGCCGTAGCGGGTGATGCCGAAGTCCACGGGCACGCCCAGCTCGTCCACGTTGACCGATTTGGTCTCCAGCACCGGGCGGTGCCGGGTCAGGCCGAGGAGCCGGGCCTCCTCCGTGGTCGGCTGGCGGGTCAGGATGCGGGTCTCCTCGCGGAAGTAGTCGGCCACGCCGTGGGCGTCGAGGCAGCGGGTGATGGAGCCGGTTTCACGGAAGGTCTCGTGGATTCCGGCGAAGCGCGGCCTGGGGAAGTAGTGGGTGGTCAGAGACAGGGGGCGGCCCTCGGCCTCGCGCAGGATTTCGAGCCTGGAGACCTGGGCTTCGGGTCGTATCTGGAGGGCCCTGGACACGGCCTCCCCGGCCTCCACCACGGCATGGCCGATGAGCACGCCGCCGTGGGAGCGGTTCAGCCGGTTCAGGTTGTCGCTGAACCGCGTGCGCCGCGAGACCATGTACTCGACCACGTGCTCGCTGACAAAGGTGCCCCTGCCTTTCTCGGACCGGACCAAATCGCGTTCCTGGAGGTGGGACAGGGCGCGGCGGACCGTGTGCCGGTTGACGCCGTACCACTTGGCCAGGGTGCTCTCGGCGGGCAGTTGGTCGCCCCGGAGGAAGCGGCCCCGCAGAATCTCCCGCTCCAGGGCCGCCGCGATCTGCCGCCACAGGGGGGAGCGGAGGTTGCGGTCCAGGGAAAATCGCCGGTCGGCGTCGTCGGCAGGGTAATGCAGTCCGCTCATGGGTTCGGTCCATGACATCAAATCGAGTGATTGTCTGTACCGGTGGCGTTACGATTTTCGGGGGGCGGTCCGCCCTTGCGCATGAAGATAAACGATAGTAAGTGCTTGCTTGGGTACGTGTTCGGACTGCCATGGTCCGGGACACGGCCCGGCGTCCACGGCCATTCCGGACCTGTCGTACAACATGCGAGAACCGAGACGATGCAGTATACCGATTCCCTGCCCGCGCACAACGCGGAGAACCTGCTGGTCCATTTCCGCCGGGTGGAGCTCCTCAAGGAGCGGGCCACCGAGTTCAAGTCCGTCAACCTGAATCCCCGCCAGCTCTGCGACCTGGAGATGCTCCTCAACCGGGCCTTCTACCCCCTGGACGGCTACCTCGGCCGGAAGGACTACGAGTCGGTCCTGGAGAGCATGCGCCTGAGCGACGGGACCCTGTGGCCCCTGCCCCTGTGCCTGGGCGTGAGCGCGGAGTTCGCCGCGAGCCTGACGCCGGGCGAGAGCGTGGCCGTGCGCGACGCCGAGGGGTTTATGCTCGCCGTGCTGACCGTGTCCGAGGTCTGGAAGCCGGACCTTGCGGCCGAGGCCGCGGCCATCCGGGGCGAGGGCGCGCTGCCCGGACCGGAGGACGGCTGCTCCTGCGGCCTGGCCGAACCGTGGTACATCGGCGGCCGGGTGGAGGGCGTGTCCTTCCCCCAGCGCTACGACTTCACCGAGATCCGCCTGACCCCGGCCGAGGTCCAGCGATCCTTCGTCCAGAAGGGATGGCGCAAGGTCCTGGCCGTGCAGGCGGGCAGGCCGCTGCACAAGGCGGACCGGGCCATGCTCGAGGAGATCGCCCGGGACCAGGGGGCCAGCCTGCTGCTCTCGCCCCTGCTCAAGCCGTCCATGTATTTCAGCGTGTCCCACTTCAGCCTGGTGCGCAGCTTCCAGCAGTTCACCGAGACCTTTCCCCGGAGCATGGCCAAGCTGAACCTGACCCCGTGGTTCGAGCGCCACATGGGTCCGCGGGGCGCGCTGCTCCGGGCCATCGTCAACAAGAACTACGGCTGCACCCACATGCTCGTCTGGGACGCCGCCAAGGCCGAGCCGAGGCAGAACGCCCTGTCCGAGGAGTACGAGGCGCACATCCGCTGGCTCATGGACCATGCGGCGGACACCGGCATCACCCCGGTGGCCGAGCACTGCATGGCCCTGGACCGGGCCTCGGGCCAATACGTGCGCTCGGACACGGGCGGGCTGTGCGCCAACGACCACGACGCGGTGGTGGACCTGCTCTCGCGCGGCGAGCCCGTGCCGGACTGGATGTCCTTCCCCGGCGTGCTCAAGGAGCTGTCGCGCACGTACAAGCCGCGCCGGGAGCAGGGGTTCACCCTGTTCTTCACCGGCCTGTCCGGGGCGGGCAAGTCCACCCTGGCCAAGGTCCTGTTCGTCAAGCTCCTGGAGCTGAACAGCCGCCCCGTGTCCCTGCTCGACGGCGACATCGTGCGCACCAACCTGTCCAGCGAGCTGTCCTTCAGCAAGGAGCACCGCAACCTGAACGTGACCCGCATCGGCTTCGTGGCCAGCGAGATCGTCAAGAACGGCGGGGTGGCCATCTGCGCGCCCATCGCGCCCTACGCCGAGTCCCGGCGGCACGCCAGGGCGGCGGTGGAGGAGTACGGCGGGTTCATCGAGATCCACGTCAGCACGCCGCTGGCCGTCTGCGAGCAGCGCGACCGCAAGGGCATCTACGCCAAGGCCAGGGCGGGCATCATCAAGGGGCTGACCGGCGTGGACGACCCGTACATCGAGCCCGAGAACCCGGAGCTGCGCATCGACACCTCGGAGCTGACCCCCAACGAGGCGGCCCACGAGGTCCTGCTCTACCTGAGCGAGCACAAGTACCTCTGATCGCGGGAACGCGCCCCCGGATGGCCGTGGGTATGTCCTTGTATTCAGGGTGGTTGTGGCATCCATTTCGGCGCGGCTGGCGGACGGTGTCCGGGGCGGCGGGCCCGGTCCGGTCCGGGAGTGTGCCGGAAGGTATTGAAATTGCAGAGGGTCCGGAGTAGAGGCAACGAGCGTCAACCTCTTGAACCGCGACCGGTGGTAAGATGGTCCGATTCCTGGCCCAGTCCAATTACCTGCGCGAGGTGCAGCGCACCTTCGGCGGCGGCTATTTCAACGTCTCGGAACTGCTGTTCCGAACGCTGTCCGTGGCCGTTCCCATGGTCGTGGTCTACGTCCTGTGGCGCTACCGGCTGCTCATCCTGCACGTGCTCGGACGCTGGGCGGCCCGGTTGCTCCGGCGGCGCAAGCGCCGCGCCGTGGAGAACTACCTGGTTTCGCGGGGCGTGGTCCTGGAGGTCTGCCTGTACACGGGCGGGGCGGTGGGCCGGAAGCTCTGCGACGCGCGCGTGGCCAGCGTGGCCGGGGGCAAGATGCAGCTCCAGCTGCTCGACGCGAACCCCACCTTCACCCAGCTCAAGTACCAGCCGGTCATCTGCTTCACCCGGCCCTTCGCCTATGCGGGCAGCCGCATCAACGCCTTCGTCACCCTGGTGGCCCGCGTGCGCAAGCGCGGCGTGGTCCTCAAGGAACTGAGCCTGCTCACGCCGGTGCGTTACCGGTTCATTTTGCGGCGGCGGCACTCCCGCCAGCGGGTCGCCCGCGAGGGCGCGGTCCGGGTCAAGGCGTGGAGCGGCGCCAGGGCGCGGACCTTCTGGATGCTCCGCCCGGAGCTGCAGACCGTGAACAACCCGGCCCGCTACGACGACAGCACCCGGCTGGCCGTGGAGAACATCTCGGCGGGCGGCATGCGTCTGTACATCGTCAATCCCAAGGGGGGGATGCCGCCCCTGGACAAGGGCAGCCAGCTGGTCCTGCGGGTCAGCGTGTGGAGCCCGAAGACGCGCAAGTACT
The DNA here is from genome assembly GCF_000189295.2 of Pseudodesulfovibrio mercurii. NCBI lineage: Bacteria > Pseudomonadati > Thermodesulfobacteriota > Desulfovibrionia > Desulfovibrionales > Desulfovibrionaceae > Pseudodesulfovibrio > Pseudodesulfovibrio mercurii. Next base: position 89,513 of record NC_016803.1, read on the forward strand.
CGTTTTTCACGGTGCTGGGCGCCATCCGCAGCCGTTTTTCCGGGCGGGGCGGGGCCATCGGGCTGGGCGTCCAGTTCGTGGCCGAGGGCGAAAAGGTGAACAACCGCTACACGTGGCACGCCGTGCACGGCGAGATTCCGGCCCTGGCGCGGTTCCTGGCCGGCATCGAGGAATAGGCTATTTCTTGCGGCACTCCGGGCACAGGCCGTAGAGATACATCTTGTGGCGCAGGAGGGTGAAGCCGTGCTCCCTGGCCAGCTGCTCCTGGCGGCGCTCGATGACCTCGTCCACGATCTCGATGTTCTTGCCGCAGTTCTCGCAGATGAGGTGATCGTGGTGGTCCTTGCCGTAGCAGGGCTCGTAGCGGGTCACGCCGTCGGCGAAGTCCAGGGGCTCGATCAGCCCGGAGTCGCTGAGCAGCTTGAGGGTTCGGTAGACCGTGGCCTGGCCGATGGAGGCGTCCCGTTTCTTGACCAGGGCGTAGAGCTCCTCGGAGGAGAGGTGGTCATTCTTCCTGAGCAGGGTATCGAGGATGACCCGCCGCTGGGGGGTCATCTTCAGGTTCTCGGCGGCCAGGTATTCGGCAAAGACTTCTTGCGGGGTTTTCATGGGATATCCCGTCGTTTTGTTTGAATTTCAGTCAATTCTTCCCATACGTGAAGCGCCACAAGGTGTCAAACGCGAATGCATCCGGCGGGGAATAGCCCCGGCCTTCCGCCCGATCCCCTTTTGTTCCTTGACATTCCGGGATACGGTTTCTACAAACGGTATCCCACAAATCGGCGTCCCACCCCGCGCCGATCCCAAAGGAGAGGTGGCAGAGCTCGGTTTAATGCGCTGGTCTTGAAAACCAGAGACGGGGCGACTCGTCCGGGGGTTCGAATCCCTCCCTCTCCGCCAGGAATATCAGTGGCTTGTCTCGAATGAGATAAGCCACTTTTTTATTGGTGCGTTACGGTAAAACGTGTCCGGCGTTTGCGCCGGGGGGGCGCTGTCGTCCGGTTCTGGGAGGGGGCACCGATAGTTATGCTTTTCCCATGCAAAACGGCACCTGAAGGATTTCAGGTGCCGTTTTGGGACCGACCGGCGGTCAGGGAGACCTCCGGATCGGGGAATTGCCGCTACTCCTCTTCGCTGATCGCGTTGAAGCCGCATTCGGCTTCGCAGGAGCCGCAGTCGATGCAGTCTTCGGTGATCTCGTAGTAGTTTTTGCCCTCGGGGTGGATGATGGCGTCGGAAGGACAGACGCTCTGGCAGGCGCCGCAGAACTGACATTCATCGGGATTGATCTTATGCATTTTTTCTCCTCTCAAAAATGATAATAACCATATGTATTTCAAAGCGAAAAGATATACGTCCGAATAACGGGGTGTCAATCAAAACCTGTGGACCGTTTTCCGTTTGGAACGCGGAGGAGGGGCCTGCTACAAGAATGAAGGCTGTTCATATTTGGTCAAGAATGTCGAGTTGTTCACAGGGGCGCAGAGGGTGCCTAATTCTGCCGAATTTGTCATTCGCGTCGTCGCCCACGCGGAAGGGTTTCCGATCGGAAAGCGCGCGTTGAAGAAAAAATGCAGTGCCGAAGCGTTTTTTCGGAGGAAACGCGGAGGGCGGGGAACGGCCGTTTTTTCATTTCTCGGCTCCTTGGTCTGCGGCCGGGTTTGCGGACGTCCGGATGTCCCGGCGGTGGAGCTTTTCCGCCGCCGTTTTTACACTTTTTTACAATTTCTGAGTATCCTTTAACCCCTCTGGACCGAAGAATACCCTATGGTGCTTGCACCAAGCGGGCGATGTCGCCCGTGAACGTACAACCGTAAGGCATTTTGGAGTCCATATGAAATGGTTATACAAGGCGGCCGCCGTTCTCGTCCTCGTCGGGCTGGGCGTGGGCGTCAAGCTGTACTTCTTTCCCGCATCGGCGCCCATGCAGTATCTGACCTCGCCCGTGACCCGGGGCGACGTCCAGGAGACGGTCCTGGCCACCGGGACCCTGACGGCCTTCAAGCAGGTCAGCGTGGGCGCCCAGGCCTCGGGCCAGGTCAACTCCCTCAAGGTGGAGCTGGGCGACGCGGTCAAGGAGGGCGACCTCATCGCCGAGATCGACGCCCAGTCCCAGGAGAACGCCCTGCGCATCGCCGAGGCCGACCTGGAGAAGATCAAGGCCGAGCGGGCAGCCAAGGTGGCCACCCTGCAACAGGCCCAGTCCGAGTACACCCGCCAGCAGAAGATGCTCAAGTCCAAGGCCACCTCGCGCCAGGATTACGAGGACGCCCAGGCCACCCTGGCCGAGACCAGGGCGGACATCGCCTCCCTGGACGCCCAGATCGTGGCCGCGGCCATCGACGTGGACACGGCCAGGGTTGACCTCGGCTACACCAAGATCACCGCGCCCATGGACGGGGTGGTGGTGGCGGTCGTCACCAAGGAGGGCCAGACCGTGAACGCGGCCCAGTCCACGCCGACCATCGTCAAGCTGGCCCAGCTCGACACCATGACCGTGGAGTCCGAGGTCTCCGAGGCGGACGTGGTCCACGTCAAGCCCGGCCAGAAGGTCTATTTCACCATCCTCGGCGAGCCGGACAACAAGTACGAGGCCACCCTGCGGAGCATCGAGCCCGCGCCTTCGTCCATCCTGACGGACGACGACGGCACGACCACCAGCTCCAGCGACGAGGCCATCTACTACAACGCCCTGTTCGACGTGGCCAACCCGGACCACAAGCTGCGCATCTCCATGACCGCCGAGGTGACCATCGTGCTCGACGAGGCCAGGAACGTCCTGCTTATCCCCGAGAGCGCCCTGGGCGACAAGGACAAGCAGGGGCACTACTCGGTCCGAGTCCTGACCCAGGACAACCGGGCCGAGGTCCGCGGCGTGCGCACGGGGCTCTCGGATTCGGTCAACATCCAGGTCCTGGACGGCCTGACCGAGGGCGACCTGGTCATCCTGGGCGAGGCCGATGCCGACACCGTGGTCAGCCAGTCGAGCCGCCGCCACGGGCCCATGGGGTTCTAACCATGCCGCTGCTGCACATCGAGAACCTGCGCAAGGAATACCCGGCGGGCGACCAGCCCATGGCCGTGCTCAAGGACGTGAACCTGAGCATCGAGGCCGGGGAGATGGTCGCCATCGTCGGGGCCTCGGGTTCGGGCAAGTCCACGCTGATGAACATCCTGGGCTGCCTGGATTCCGCCACCAGCGGGACCTACCGCATCGCGGGCCGGGACGTGTCCGAGCTGGACGCCGACGAACTGGCGCGGCTGCGGCGCGAGCATTTCGGCTTCATCTTCCAGCGCTACCACCTGCTTTCCTCGCTGACGGCGCTGGACAACGTGGAGATGCCCGCCATCTACGAGGGCATGGCCCCGGCGGCGCGCCGGAAACGGGCGGCCGAGCTGCTCCGGCGGCTGGGCCTCGGGGACCGCATCAACTACCGGCCCGGCCAGCTTTCCGGCGGCCAGCAGCAGCGGGTGTCCATCTCGCGCGCCCTGATGAACGGCGGTCAGGTCATCCTGGCCGACGAGCCCACCGGGGCCCTGGACAGCCACAGCGGCCGCGAGACCATGAACCTTCTGACCGAACTCAACGCCGAGGGGCACACCATCGTGGTCGTGACCCACGATATGGAGGTGGCCGCCTTCGCCCGCAGGATCATCGAGATCCGCGACGGCGAGATCATCTCGGACCGGGCCAACGAGGCCGCGCCCCCGGCCGCGCCCGCCGCGAGCCGTCCGGAGCCGGTCAAGCGCAACGCCGTGGCCTGGCTGGACCAGGCGCGCGAGCTGCTGCGCATGGCCCTGTCGGCCATGGCCGCGCACAAGCTGCGCACCTTCCTGACCATGCTCGGGATCATCATCGGCATCGCCTCGGTGGTCTCGGTGGTGGCCCTGGGCCAGGGCTCGCAGCAGCGCGTGCTGAACGACATCAGCGCCATCGGCACCAACGTCATCGACATCTTTCCGGGCGAGGACTTCGGCGACCGCCGGTCCGGGAACATCCACACCCTGGTGCCCTCGGACGCCGATGTCCTGGCCCGGCAGTCCTATGTGGACAGCGTCACGCCCAAGGTCTCCACCTCGGTGGACCTGCGCTACCGCAACGTGGACGTGGACGCCTCGGTCTCGGGCGTGAACGAACTGTACTTCCGGGTCTACGGCTACGAGATGGACCAGGGTCGGTCCTTCGACGCCGACATGGTCCGCAAGATCGGCCAGGTGGCGGTCATCGACCAGAACACGTACAAGCGGCTGTTCAGCGCGGGCGAGCAGGTGGTGGGCAAGGTCATCATCCTGGGAAGCGTGCCCTGCCGGATCATCGGCGTGACCAAGGCGAAGCAGACCTTCGGCCCCAACAGCGACTCCCTGAACATATGGGTGCCGTACACCACGGCCATGCACCGCATGATCGGCCAGTCCTACCTCGGCAGCATCACCGTGCGGGTCAAGGACGGCGCGCCCATGCAGGCCGCCGAGCAGGGCATCAATCACCTCCTGACCCGCCGGCACAAGCTCAAGGACTTCTTCATCATGAACACGGACACCATCCGCAAGACCATCGAGAGCACCACCCAGACCATGACCCTGCTCATCTCGGCCATCGCGGTCATCTCCCTGGTGGTCGGCGGCATCGGGGTGATGAACATCATGCTCGTGTCCGTGACCGAGCGGACCCGCGAGATCGGCGTGCGCATGGCCGTGGGCGCGCGGCGCGGCGACATCATGAGCCAGTTCCTCATCGAGGCCGTGCTGGTCTGCCTGCTGGGCGGCGTCCTCGGCATCCTCCTGGCCCTGGGGGTGGGCGTGCTCGTGGCCGAAAGCGGCAGCAGCTACACCATGGTCTATTCCACGGCCTCCATGGTCCTGGCCTTTGTCTGCTCCACCCTCATCGGCGTGGCCTTCGGCTACCTCCCGGCCCGCAGCGCATCGCGCCTGGACCCGGTGGACGCCCTGGTCCGCGAATAACAAACGGAAACATTCATGCATAGATACATCGTTTCGCTCCTGCTTCTCCTCCTGCCCCTGTCCGGTTGCGGGGCGCTGCTCAAGACCGACTTCACCCCGCCGGAGACGACCACGCCCGCGCAGTGGACCGCGTCCGCCGCCGAGGTCTCCCCGGCCGCGACCTGGCCCACGGACTTCGGCGACCCGGCCCTGACCCGGCTGGTGGCCCTGGCCCTCGAGCGCAACAACGACCTGGCCGCCGCGGCCATCAAGGTGCGCAAGGCCCAGTACCAGGCCGGACTGGCCTGGGAGGACATGACCCCGAACCTGTCCGCCTCCCTGGGCACGGACAGCGAAAAGTCCCTCAAGCGGGGCGGCTGGGACACGGATTATTCCGCCAAGTTCGGCATCAGCTGGGAGGCCGACCTGTGGGGCAGGCTCTCCAGCGCGCGCGACTCGGCCGAGTGGGAGGCCCTGGCCACGGAGCAGGACCGCCAGGGCACGGCCCTGTCCCTGGTGGGCACGACCATGAAGCTCTACTGGGGCATCGCCTACGACAACGTGCGGTTGCAACTCAGCGAGAGCAACATCGAGTCGTCCCGGCAGACCCTGGCCCTGACCGAGTCCCAGGAGCGGTGGGGCGCGGCCTCGTCCCTGGAGGTCAACCAGAGCCGCCAGGACCTGGCCAGCCTGCTGGCCACCAACCAGACCCTGCGCCAGGCGCGCCAGGAGGACATCAACGCCCTGGCCGTGCTTTTCGACATGCCGCCGGGCAAGACCATGGCCGACCCGGAGACCCTGTCCATGGCCGCGCTTCCGCCCATCCCGGCGGGACTGCCCGCCCAGCTCCTGGGCCGCCGCCCGGACCTGCGCGCGGCCGAGCTGCGGCTGCGCGAGTACCTGGCCGACACGGACGCGGCCAAGGCCGACTTCTATCCCCCCCTGACCCTGACCGGCTCGCTGGGCAGCGCCAGCACCGAGCTGTCCGACCTGCTGAACAACCCCGTGGCCGCCCTGGTCTCCAGCCTGACCTTTCCGTTCCTCAACTGGAACACCCTGCAGCTGCAGCTCAAGGTCTCCCAGGCCGACTTCGACGAGGCCGTGGTCAACTTCCGCCAGACCCTGTACGAGGCCATGAAGGAAGTCGAGGACGCCCTGTCCAACCGCGACCGCCTGGCCGAGCGGGCCAACCATCTGGCCGAGAATCTGACCGCCGCCCGCGAGGTGGAGCGGATCTACGAGGTCCGTTACAAGGCTGGCTCCGGAACTCTCAAGGACTGGCTGGACGCCCAGGACACCCGGCGCATCGCCGAGCAGTCCGCGGCCGAGAACCTGTACAGCCGGCTGACCAACTACGTGACCCTGTACCAGGCCCTGGGCGGCGAGCCGCCCCGGACGGAGACCGTGGCCCAGACCAAATGATCGGGGCGGGGCGGTTGCCCGCGTCCCCGGCCTTGAACGCGAAAGGGCCCGTCTCAAGGGAGACGGGCCCTTTTCGCGCCGGAGCGGACCGGGCCGCCTAGCGCGAGTAGCGTTCCTCCTTCCAGGGGTCGGCGGAGTTGCTGTAGCCGCGCTTTTCCCAGTAGCCGCGTTCGTCGCGGGCGACGATCTTGATCCCTTCCACCCACTTGGCGCTCTTGTAGAAGTAGCGGTCCGGGACCACCCCGCGCACCGGGCCGCCGTTGGGGCCGGGCAGGGGCGCGCCGAACAGGCTGTGGGCCAGGAACACGTCCGGCTTGCTGGCTTCGGTCAGCGGGATGCTCGTGGTGTAGCCGTGGGCGGCCTGGAAGACGACGAACCGGGCGTCCGCCGTGGGTTGCGCGCGGTCGAGGATGGTGGAGAGCGACACGCCGCGCCAGGCGGCGTCCAGGAGGGTCCAGCCGGTCACACAGTGGACGTCGCAGGTGAAGTCCTGCTGGCCGAGGTCCATGAGCCCCTGGAAATCGAGTTCAAGCGGGGTCGCGACCTCGCCTTGGACGCGCAGGGCGAAGTCCTCGGGCCGGGGCGAGCCGGGCCTGCCGCCCATGTCCTCGATGCGTTCGATCACGGTCTGGCCCGGCGGGACGCGGGGGCGTCCGTCGGGCCGGAGCAGTCCGGCCAGTTCCGCCTGCCGGGCCTCGGCCACCGTGGCGAACAGGCCGGGCAGACCTATGGCGACCACGGTTCCGGCGGCCACGGACAGGAACTCGCGCCGGGACAATCGGGCTTTCTCGTTCATGCATCCTCCTTGCGGGTTGCGGCCGGGCCGTGCGGGACCGGCACTTTGCCATGTTCCCATGTTGGCAAAGAGCGATGCAAAGGACAAGGAAAAAGCGCGGGCTAGTTGGCCAGCCCCTTCAGGCTCGGGCCGAGCAGGGTCTCCACCTGCTTGGGGCCGAGGTCCATGCGGTAGAACAGCTTGTAGAACTCCCTGGTCTCCCGGATCATGTCCCAGCCGAACCACTCGGGGTAGAGCAGGTTGGTCAGCCAGATCAGCCCCATGAGCCGGTTCACGGACGGCGGCCGGTCGAACCAGTGGTACATGCCCGCCGGAGGCTCGAACACGGCCTGGTTGCGCACGGCCTTGAGCCGGGACCAGAAGGGATCGGTCCGGATTCGGTTGTACAGCCGTTGCGGAGACTTGCCTTCGTCCGAGAGCATGACGACCACGTCCGGGTCCCAGCGGGCCAGGTCCGTGGCGCAGACCGGGGTGCGGCCGCAGCCGCGCTGCTCGTGCACCTCGGCCACGTTCACTCCGCCCGCGTATTCGATGAGCTCGCCGTGGCGGGAGCGCCGGGGCTCGGTGAGCAGGCCGGTGGGGGACTGGGCGTAGTAGACCGTGCGCCGCTCGCCCAGGGGGATGCCCGCCACGGTCCGGACGATCCGGTGGAATTTCTCCTCGAAATAGTCGGCCAGGAGGTTGCCCCGGTCGGGCACGCCGAGGAGCGCGCCCACGCGCCGCAGGACCTCGCCGGTGCGGTCCAGGCCCCCGTCGTAGACGAGCACCGGGATGCCCAGCTCCTGTTGCAGCCGGTCGGCCTGGGCCACCTCGACCTCGTCCAGGGCGAACAGGGTCAGGGAGAGGATCAGGTCCACGCCGCGCTGTCCGACGGCCTCCCTGTCCAGGGTGGTCTTGCCGCCGCCGAAGTTGCCGCCCATGACCCCGAGGACCGGCAGGGAGAGGTATTCCGGGCTCGCCAGCATGCGCTCGGGCGGCATGGGGGGCATGCCCAGCCCCGCGATCCTGTCCGGGGCCAGGGCGAAGAGCAGGGCCGTGACCATGGGGTTGTAGCCGAAGACCCGCTTGAGTTCCGTCCTGACCAGGACCTTGCGCCCGGCCATGTCCGTGGCCAGGGTCGTCTCGGGCAGGTGCACGGGCTTGAATTCCACCATACTCACCTCGTTGGTTGCCGGTATGCCGGTTGGTTCGGGGGGCGTCGGGGCGTCCCCGTGGTTGCCGAAGGCCGCCCGCACGGGCGGGGCGGCCAGGAGTTCGGCGGTGGTCCGTCGGACGAAGTCCGCGTCCCGGTCCGCCGGGGACCGGTCGATGGCCTGGTCGTGGACCACGCGGCCGGGGGACGGGGCCAGGATGACCACGCGGTGGCTCAGGCGGACCGCCTCGGCCGGGTCGTGGGTCACGAACACGGCGGCCAGGCCGCGCTCCTCCATGAGGGACCGGACCAGGTCCTGGAGTTCGCGCCTGAGGCCCACGTCCAGGGCGCTGAACGGTTCATCCAGGAGGAGCAGGTCCGGCTCCACGGCCAGGGCTCTGGCCAGGGAGACCCGCTGGCGCATGCCGCCGCTCAGTTCATGGGGAAATTTCGCCAGGTCGCCGGGGTTCAGGCCCATGCGCCCGGCCAGCCGCCGGGCCCGGTCCAGGCGGTCCGCCCTGGGCACGCCCAGGGCCTTGAGCCCGAAGGCGATGTTGTCCACGGTGCGACGCCAGGGAAGCAGCCTCGGCTCCTGGAAGACGCAGGCCGTGTGCGCGAAGGTGTTGACCACCCGCCCCCGGCCGGGCGCGAGCAGTCCGGCGGCCATGTGCAGCAGGGAGGTCTTGCCGCAGCCCGAGCGGCCCGCCAGGGCCAGGACCTCGCCGGGCAGCACGCGCAGGCTGACGTCGGCCAGCACCGGCCCGTCGCCGTAGTCGTGGTGGACGTGCTCCCAGGCCAGCACGGGACCGTCTTGCGTGGCGGTCATGATGACCGGACCGTGCGGCGCCAGGGCTCCAGGCGCCGTTGCAGGGGGTCGAGCAGGAGCAGGTCCACGGCCAGGAGCATGGCCAGCAGGACGATGATCCAGGCAAGGACGTCGGCGGTCTCCAGGTTGACCCGGGCCAGGGCCAGGTCCGCGCCGATGCCGTCGGTGGAGGCCAGCAGCTCGGCCATGACCGCCACCTTCCAGGACAATCCCAGGGCCGTGACCCAGCCGGGGAAGAGGTAGGACAGGATGTGCGGCAGCCGCACGTCCAGGAAGAGCATGGCCGGGGGCGTGTCGAAGGAGCGGCCCATGTCCTCGAGCCCTCGGTCGCGGGTGCGCGCGCCCTCCACGGCCACGGCGAAGACGATGGGCAGGGCGGTGACCACCACGGTGAACACCGGGGTCAGGCCGGTGGTGCCGAACCAGAGCATGGCCAGGACGATCCAGGCGATGGGCGGGATGCCCAGGAGCATGGCCGTGATGGGCCGGAGGGTCCGGGCCAGGGCGGGGTGGAGTCCGGCCAGGATGCCGACGGTGCTGCCGAGCACGGCGGCCACGGCGAAGCCGCCCAGGGCGCGCCCGGCCGTGACCAGGGCCGCCTTGCCCACCGCGCCCTCCAGGGTCAGCCGCCAGAGCGCCCGGCAGGCCTCAAGGGGCGAAGGAAGGATGAACGGGCCGTAGCACAGGCTGCCGACCCACCACAGGGCGAGGAAGAGCGCCACGCCCAGGGCGGGGTAGCGCAGGTCCCGCAGGGCGGACCGGACCGTGCTCGCGGCGCGGGACATCCTCCCTCCCGTTGCCTAGCCCAGGTAGAAGGCGTCGTCCGGCAGCTTGCCGCCCGTCAGTTTGGGCGACAGCTCCATCAGGGCCTTGTAGTAAAATTCCAGGTCCTTGCGGGCCTCGGCGGCGGGGAGACGCCGGATGGGGAAGGTCTCCAGGGATTTTTGCAGGACCGGGGCCTTGAGCCCGAAGAAGTCGGCGGACTGTTGGGCGGCCTCGGCCGGGTGGGCGTTGATCCAGTCCACGGCCTGGCCGATGCCGGTCCGGAGCGCGGCCACGGTCTGCGGTTCCTTCTCCGCCATGGAGGCCTGGCAGATGGTCCCGCCCAGGGGCAGGAACAGGGTGTTGCCGGTGACCTTTTCCCAGACGTCCTGGAGCACGATGCGGTGCAGCTCCATGCCGGACGCCTTGGCCTTGAGCACGGCCGCCATGGCCGCCGGCTCGGGCAGCAGGACCGTGTCCGCGCGCTTGGACAGAAGCATCTGCAACGCCTCGAATGGCGAGTCCGCGTAGGAAACGGTCATGTCCGCGTCCGGGTCGATGCCCTGCTTCGCGGCCAGGTAGCGGACGATGGTGTCCGGGATGTCCCCCCGGTAGAAGAGCAGGACCTTCTTGCCCTTGATGTCCGTGAAATCCTTGACGGACGGATCGCGGGTCAGGAGGCTGAGGATGCCGCCGTTGTTGACGTCCAGGAGGCGGACCGGCAGCCCTTTGTTGTACAGGATGGCGGCGGCGTTGGCCGGGGCGGCCGAGACCTGGGCCTCGCCCGAGACCATCCAGGCGCGCATGATGTCCGGGTTGCGCCACTGCTTCATCTCCATTGCGGGCAGCCCGGCCGGGGACTGTTGGGCCAGGCGGACCAGGGGGAGGCTCAGGGGCGCGGGCGGGCCGGACAGGACCAGCTTTTCCGGTGCGGCCAGGACCCGGTGGGCGGACAGGAAGGGGAACAGGGCCAGGGCCCCGGCGCTCATGGAGAGAAAATGCCTGCGTGTGATCATCGGTGGACTTCCTTGCAAAAGGGGTTGGGCGTGGATGTTTCGACGGGCGGCGGGCGTCCTGACCGGCACACGGGATGGCTCGGCGGATTCCGTCGGCGAATGGCGTAAGTATGTAATGGCGGGGACGGACCGGCAACGTCGTCACGGAAATATGTATACGCGTGACATATGATCCCCGGACCCAAGGTCGGGGCTGGGCCGGGGGGCGGCGGGGAGACCCTTGGGCCGGGCTATTTCCTGTTGCGCCGGATGCCCGCCAGGGAGAGATGGCGGTAGATGCTCGGCACGCTCAGGCCCGACAACCGGCTGGCCTCGGGGATGTCGAAGTCGCAGATGTCCATGAGCTGGCGGAAGTAGGCCTGGTCGCGCAACGCCTTGTAGTCGTTGTAGGCCTGGATGGGGCCGTCCGTGGCCTGGTTCGGCTGGGGCCGGGCCGGGGCGCGCTTGGGCTTGGCCCGGTCCAGGGAGGAGACGCGGATGTGGCCGGGCAGGTGCTTGGGATAGATGACCGGCTCCTGTCCGGCGGCGATGACCGCCGCCTCCATGACGTTGCCCAGTTCGCGGACGTTGCCGGGCCATGTGTAGGGGTGCAGGACGCGGGCCAGCTGCTTGGAGAACTGCTTGGGGGGCAGGCGGTAGCGTTCGCAGGCCGACTTGGCGAAGTGGCGGGCCAGGAGGATGACGTCCTGGTCGCGCTCGCGCAGGGGCGGCAGGGAGATTTCCAGGGTGCGCAGCCGGAAGAGCAGGTCCGAGCGGAAGGTCCCGGTCCGGGTCATGGCCTCCAGGTCGCGGTTGGTGGCGGCCATGAGCCGGAAGTCGCTGGCCTGTTCGCGGGAGGAGCCCACGGGCCGGAAGCGGTGCTCCTGGAGCACGCGCAGGAAGGACTTCTGCAGGGAGGGCGGCAGCTCGCCGATCTCGTCCAGGAACAGGGTGCCGCCGTCGGCCTCGGCCACCAGCCCCCGGTGGTCGGTCATGGCCCCGGTGAAGGCCCCCTTGACGTGGCCGTAGAGCACGCTTTCGAGCAGGGTCTCGGTCAGGTTGGAGCAGTCCACGACCACGAAGGGCTTGTCGCGGCGGGCGCTGTTGCGGTGGATGGCCTGGGCGGCCAGCTCCTTGCCCGCCCCGGTCTCGCCGAGGATGAGCACCCCGGCCTCGCTCTCGGCGGCCTTGGCCATGAGCTGTCGGACCCGGTCCATGGCCGGGGATTTGCCGATGATCCCGCCGTCGTCGAAGGTTCGGGCCGGTTGCTGGGCCGCGAACTTGTCGCTGCGGTACTTGAGGGCGCTCTCCAGGGACGCCTTGAGGACCGAGGGCGTGGCCGGTTTTTGGATGTAGTCCCAGGCCCCGCTGGTCAGGGTCTCCTGGGCCCCGAAGTTGTCCTTCAGGCCGGTCAGGACGATGACCTCGGGCCCGCCGGGCGCGGCGGACAGCTCGTTGATGGACATGTGTCCGTCGCCGTCGGGCAGGTTCAGGTCCAGGTAGATGACGTCCACGCCGCTGCGCGCCCGGACCAGCCCCCGGCTCAGGCTGTCGGCGGTCAGGATCTCGTGGCCGAGGTCGCCGAAGCAGCGGGACAGGCCGCTTCGGATGAGCTCGTCGTCGTCGATGATCAGTATGCGTGCCATGGTCGTCCTACATGCGGAACTTGTTGACGTTTTCCACCAGCGTCCGGGGCGACATGGGCTTCATGACGAAGCCCGCCACCCCGGTGAGCCGGGCCTGGGCCTCCAGCCGGGCCTCCACGTGGCCGGTGCAGATGACCACCTTGGCGTCCGGAGCGTGTTCCAGGACGCGGGCGGCCATCTCCATGCCGGTCATGCCGGGCATGGACTGGTCCGTGACCACCAGGTCGAACCGCCCCTTGCCCCGGAAAAATTCCTTGAGACCCTCCTGTCCGCTGGAGGCCGTGAAGACCTCGTAGCCCGCGTCGCGCAGGACGCGCTGCATGGCCTGGAGGGCCCCGGCGTCGTCGTCCACCAGGAGCAGGCGGCCCGTTGACCGGGCGGCCGGGCGGGTTTCGCGGGCCAGGGTCTTGGTCTCCGGGGTGGCGGTGCAGGGCAGGTAGACCGTGAAGGTGGTCCCCCGGCCCGGCACGGAGTCCACGTGGATGGTCCCGCCGTTGCAGGTCACGATGGCGTGGACCACGGCCAGCCCCATGCCCGTGCCGCCGCTCTTGCTCTTGCTCGTGTAGAAGGGCTCGAAGATGCGCTCCGCCGAGCCCGGCTCTATGCCGTGGCCCGTGTCCGACACGGTCAGGACCACGTGGTCGCCCAGGGCCAGGCCCGAGTGCGGGGCTTCCTTCTGCGAGTCCAGGTGCAGGTTGGACAGACGCACGGACAGGGTGCCGCCGCCGGGCATGGCCTGGACGGCGTTGCGGCAGAGGTTGAGCAGAACCTGCTGGACCTGGGAGGGGTTGGCCAGGACGCAGTCGTTGTCCGCCGAGCAGTCCATGTCCAGGCGCACGTGGTCGGGCAGGGTGCCCTGCAGGATGGCCAGGTTCTCGCGGGCCAGGGGGGTCAGGTGCAGGGGCGAGCGGCTGACCTCCTGCTGGCGGCTGTACTCCAGGACCTGTTCGACCAGTTCCGAGGCCTTGTACGCGGCGCGCAGGGCCTCGGCCAGGGGGGCCTCCATGGGCGTGTTGTCCGCCTTGCCCAGGGCGTAGTCTACATTGAAGATGATCGGGACCAGGTTGTTGTTCAGGTCGTGGGCGATGCCGCCCGCAAGCACGCCGATGGCCCGCATCTTCTGGGCCTGGAACAGCTCCCGCTCCACCCGCTTCAGCTCGGTGATGTCCACCCCCAGCTCCATGACCAGGGGCTCCCCGTTCTCGTCCTCGAAGGGATAGTCGTAGATGTGGAAGGTCCGGCCCGCGTCGTCGGTGAACTGCCAGTCCACGGGCTCGCCCGTGTCGAAGACCCGGAAGGTAGGGCAGTGGGGACAGGGGTCGTCGCGGCCGCCGAACATCTGGTAGCAGCGCCGCCCGCCCACCTCGCCGTAGAAGGCCAGGGTCTTCTTGTTGGCGTAGGCCACGGAGTAGTCGCGCCGCTGCATGTAGACGAACACGGGCAGCTCGTTGACCACGTCGAAGAAGAGCAGCCGGCCGCGCTCGCGGAGCATGTCCGACTGCCGCCGGAGGACCTTTTCGTCGCGCAGGGCCGCGCGCAGCCGCTCCACCTCGGCGTGGCGGTGGACCTCGACCACGATCTCGCCGCCGGGCAGGGGCACCAGGCGGCAGGAGGCCAGCTCCCGGTCCGGGGCCGACGGGTCGCCCATCTCCACCAACTGCTCCATGCCGGTCAGGGCCACCTGGGCCAGGCCGTCCTCGAGGACCCGCAGGAACCGGGCGTGGAAGGGCAGCTCGTCCGGCCGCCGCCCCTCTGGAAAGGGTGCGTCCGCCGGGAGCAGCCGGGTGAAGGCGTTGTTGGCATAGGCGATGACCCCGTCCGGGCCGAGCACGGCCATGGGGGTCGGGCTCTGCCGGGCGAAGAGCCGGAGATCGGAAGGTGCGGGTATCTGCATTTCGATTTACATTTTTCTACATTTACGCTCTACGAACACTATAGTTATTTCGCAAAGTTTTTTCAATCATAATAAAATAGTCATTAATATACTGTTTTAATTTATATTTTACTCAAGAAGACTCTTTGTCTGCCAGTTAAATTTTCAATAATTCAATTCTCGTTTTTAAGAATCGAGAACGAATCGAGATATGTCTAAGATGGAGTGCGCTGAGCAAATGATTACTTAACTAACTGATTTACTGTATTTTATTGAAAAACAGGCCAAAATGGCACGGCGATTGTACTAGATGAAAAAATCACATTGATGAAAATTGTCCGGATTCGGTCCGGGCGAGCGGTATCATAAAATTGCCAAAATGAGGGATTGAGACGATGAGCCTGCCAAAACCATCTTCCATCGACAGCATCAAGAAGCAGATCCGGGATCATGACATCCAGTTCGTCCGTTTCGAGCAAGCGGACCTGTACGGCGTGTCCCGGAGCAAGACCGTGCCGGTCGGCGCGTTCATGGACTATATAGAGAACGGCCTGAACTTTTACGGCGGACTGCTCGGCCTGGACATCCAGTCCATGGTCCCCAAGGGGACCGGGTACGCCGAGGAGGTGGCCTTCGAGGACCATTGCACGGTGCCGGACCTGTCCACCTTCACGGTCCTGCCCTGGGTGCCCAACACGGCCAACATCACCGTGGACCCCTACTGGTACGACGGCCGCCCGGCCATGGCCTCCCCGCGCCTGCTGCTCAAGAAGATCCTCGATGAGTTCGCCGCCATGGGCTACATCTGCCGGTTGGGCTACGAGTTCGAGTTCTACGTGCTGGACAAGGAGACCAGGAAGCCGGTCTACGACGGACAGCCCATCTTCGTCACCCTCAAGAACAACTTCGACATCGACTATACCTACGACCTGATGCGCAAGATGGACCAGGCCGGGGTGCGGATCATCACCCAGAACTCCGAGCACGGGCCGGGACAGCAGGAGATCAACCTGTACTACCAGGACGGCCTGCCCGCCGCGGACACCGCCTTCCTCTACAAGATGGGCTGCAAGGAGATTTCCCTGCAGCACGGCTACATCGCCACCTGGCTGACCAAGCCGTTCATCAATTCCAGCGCCTCGGGCTCCCACTTCCACGTCTCCCTCATCGACAAGAAGACCGGCAAGAACGCCTTCAACGCCCCGGACGGCGAGTGCGGCCTGTCCGAGCTGGCGCGCGACTTCCTGGCGGGCATGCTCAAGCACGCCCGGGCCAACACCGTGTTCACCGCCCCGACCATCAACTGCTATAAGCGCTACCGGGTCAATTCCTTCGCCCCGCACACCGCCACCTGGGGCATGGAGAACCGCACCGTGGGCATCCGCCTGAAGGGCTGCCGGGGCGAGTCCACCCATTTCGAGAACCGGCTGGCCTGCGGCGGGACCAACCCCTACCTTCTGGCCCTGTCCACCCTGGCCGCCGGCCTTGAGGGCATCCGTTCCAAGCCGGAGTTGCCCGATCCGGTCCTGGGCATCGCCTACGACGATGAAACCCTGCCCAGGCTGCCGTTCACCCTGGACGAGGCCGTGGAGGCCTTCGAGCAGGACACGGACCTGCATGCCGTGCTCGACCCCGAGTTCATCAAGCTGGTCCTGGCCGTGAAGAAGTTCGAGGTCGAGACCGCCAGGGCCAAGTTCGCGGACTACGGTACCCCCGAATTCAACAATCGCGTCGATCCATGGGAGTGGGACTACTACATGGAACTGCTGTAGACACCGCACCTCCCAACCCGGGGAGGGGGGCCTTCCTTCATCCTCCCTCCCCGTGCGGTGTTTTCGAACAGGAGCAACCGGAGCAACAATGAGCACCATTCCCGTCATAGAACTGACCGGCACCCCCTTCGAACGGGGCGTCGCCCACGGCCGGGCCCTCGGGGACCTGATCGCGGAGTTCGTGGAGTCCGTGACCTCGGTCCACCAGATGAACAACGGGTTCATCCGCGTGGACAAGGACCGGCTCGAAACCTTTTGCATGAAGAATCTCGGCTTCCTCGAAAAGTTCTCCCCCGAGCTGGTGGAGGAGATGCGCGGCATCGCTGAGGGCGCGGGCGTGACCTTCAAGGAGATTCTCTACCTCAACTCCTTCCTGGAGCTGGAGGACCTGCGTGCGCCCGGCATCGGCGGCACGGTCCTGCCCGACGGCCTGTGGGGCTGCACCACCTTCAACGTCACCCGCGACGCCGGGGAGGGCGGCCGGGCCTACATCGGCCAGACCTACGACATGGAGAAATACTACGAGAGGTTTCTCTGCCTGCTGCGCATCGTTCCGGAACAGGGCCCGGCCCAGCTGGTCATCTCGTTCGCGGGCATCCTCGGCCTGGTCGGCCTGAACGCGGCGGGCGTGGGCGCGGTCATCAACAAGGTCACGGCCACGGACGCCCGGCCCGGCGTGGTCTACCCGTTCATCATGCGCAGGGCGCTATCCAGCGAGCGCATCGGCGACGCGCTGGGCGCGGCCATCTTCTCGCCGCGCGCGGGGGGCATCAACTACCAGTTCGCGGGAAGCGGGGTGGCCTTCTGCGCCGAGACCTCGGCCGCGTACTACCAGCTCCTCGACATCGACGGGTCCATCGCCCACACCAACCACTTCGTGGGCCGGGACATGCGCCGGTTCGAGACCCCCAACTGGCTGTCCCACGGCGGGTCCATGGTGCGCAAGCAGGTGGCCGACAACTTCCTGAAGCGCCATCGCGGCGCCCTCAACCCCGAGAAGCTCAAGGAGCTGACCAGGGACCACACCAATTATCCCCGGTGCATCTGCGCCCACGGGTTCCCCGGCGAGGACCCGAAGACGGCCTTCCACACGGTCTTCGCCGTGATCATGGACCCCGAGGCGGGGTGGCTGGAGCTGTGTTCCGGCAATCCCTGCGAGAATACCTACGAGCGCCACGTCCTCTGACGCGGCGGTGAATCGGCTGATGTTCGGTAGCTGGCAAGCATTTTCAACATATTAAGCAAGCAGAGGTGTGCAATGGAAACGAATGCGAAGTTGGAGAAGACCCTGAAAGAGTATGAGTCCGGCGGCATGACCCGCCGCTCGTTCCTCAAGACCATGACCACCCTGGGCGTGGCCGCGGCCGTGGCCAACGCCGTGGCCCTGTCGCCGCTGGGCGCGGTCAAGGCGTTCGCCGCCATCTCCGGTCCCGAGGAGCGCGCCTGGGCCCTGGCCAAGGTGGCTGCGGCCAAGGCCACGAAGAAGACCCTGACCCTGCTCATTCCCACCGGGTCCATCGGCAACATGACCCCGTATGCCGACAAGTGGAAGAACGAACTCGGCATCACCCTGGAGTTCATCGAGGAGCCGGACGAGGTCGTCCACACCAAGGGCATGCAGGAGGCCGTGGCCAAGACCGGCCGGTACGACGTCATGATGCCCACGGCCATGTCCTATCCGGACTGGATCGACTCCGGCGTCATCTACGACCTGACCGACTGGACCGAGAAGTACGACCCCGAGCTGTTCAACAAGGAATGGGGCGTGGTCTTCCCGGCCTCGCACCATGCCCAGCTGTACAACGGCCGCGTGGCCGGTCTGCTCAACGACGGCGACCAGATCACCCTGCTGTGCCGCAAGGACTACCTTGAGGATTCCGACAAGGCCAAGGCCTTCGAGGACAAGTTCGGCCGCAAGCTGGCCGTGCCCGACACCTGGAAGGAGTACTACGACCTGGCCTCCTTCATGCATGATCCGGCCAAGGGCTTCTACGGTTCCCTGGAATACCGCTCCCCGTACTACGTCAAGTGGATGTTTATGCAGCGCCTCGTGTCCAAGGGCATGCTCTACTTCGACGGCGAGATGAACCCGACCTTCAATTCCGACGAAGGCGTGGCCGCCCTGGAAGACATGCTGGCCATGAACCAGTTCCTGCACCCGGACGCCTTCTCCTTCACCTGGTCCTCCAACTACAACGCCTTCGGCCGGGGCGAGGGCTTCATGAACATCGTCTGGCCGTCCGGCTTCAAGTACTCCATGGCCCCGTCCACCGGCCCGGCCACCACCGGC
The DNA here is from genome assembly GCF_000189295.2 of Pseudodesulfovibrio mercurii. Lineage (NCBI taxonomy): Bacteria > Pseudomonadati > Thermodesulfobacteriota > Desulfovibrionia > Desulfovibrionales > Desulfovibrionaceae > Pseudodesulfovibrio > Pseudodesulfovibrio mercurii. The sequence continues at coordinate 107,968 of NC_016803.1, forward strand.
AAGATCGCGGCCACCGTCATGCCCGCCGACTTCACCAAGGACGGCACCAAGCTGTACGCGGGCATGTTCTGCTGGGGCTACGGCTACGCGGTCTCCAAGTATTCCGCCAACCCCGAGCTGGCCTACGCCTACTCCCAGTGGATGACCTCGCCGACCATCTCGGCCGACGCCATCCCGTACCTCGGCGGCTACTCCGACCCGTATCGCGTCAACCACATGCTCGAACCCACCAAGCGGCTGGTGGACACCTACACCAAGCCGTACCTGAACACCCTGTACAACAACATGGTCAACACCGTGCCCGACTTCTGCCTGCCCGGCGGCTTCGAGTACCAGGACGCCCTGGACAAGGAGGTGCACGCCTGCATGACCGGTTCCAAGAAGCCCAAGGAGGCCCTGGAACAGGCCGCGCACAAGTTCGAGCGCATCACCCGCCGCATCGGCAAGGACAAGGTCAAGAAGGCCTGGATCGCCCTGACCTCCAACCTGGCCGCGCCCATCAAGAAGGCCGCGGGCGTGGACAACTGGAGCTAGAACGAGACTCCCAACAACCGAACCCGGCCCGGGGGCCATTCCCCGGGCCGGTCAGGTGGAAAACGTGACACAGACAGCTATCGGCACCACTCCGGACCGCAAGGGGTTCAGCAACCAGGCCATCGCCCGCATCTTCACGGTGCCGGGGCAGGTGGTCTCCCTCCTGGTCCTCGTCATGCCGCTCTTGGTGGCATTGTATATGAGCTTCACCGACTGGTCGCCCACGCGCGGCTCCCTGTTCGACGCCTCCTTCGTGGGCTTCGACAACTATTCGGAACTGCTCATCTGGGACACCCGGTTCATCTACGCGGTCATCCGCACACTGCTCATCTCCGGCATCTGCCTGTGCCTCGAGTTCACCTTCGGGCTCGGCCTGGCGGTCCTGTTCCTGCGCAGGTTCCGGGGCAAGTCGGTGCTCTTCTCGGCGTTTCTGACGCCCATGATGATCCTGCCCGTGGTGGTGGGGTACATCTTCTGGATGCTCTTCCAGTCCAACGGCCCGGTGAACCAGATGCTCGAGTTCGTCTTCGGGGCCGGGGCCACCCTGGACTGGTTCCGCTCGGCCGCCCCGGCGATCGTCGCGGTCATCGTCACCGAGGTCTGGCACTGGACGCCGCTCTTCTTCCTGATCCTGCTCTCCGGGCTCAACTCCGTGCCCGAGAACCCGATACGGGCGGCGGTCATCCTCGGGGCCAACCCCAGCCAGGTCTTCTGGCGCGTGGTCATGCCGACCCTCAAGCCGGTCATCATCGTGGCCTTCGTCATCCGGGCCATGGAGATCATCAAGCTCTTCGACGAGGTCTTCATGCTCACCCGGGGCGGGCCCGGCTCCTCCACGGAGACCATCAGCCTGTACATCTACAAGCTGGCCTTCAACGACTTCCAGCTCGCCTACGGCGCGGCCGCGGCCTTCCTGGTCCTGGTGGGATCGCTCCTGCTGGTCCACCTGCTGCTCGCCCCGGTGCGCAACCAGCTCCTGGAGGGCAAATAATGCAAGACAAGAAGCTTTCCCCCGTGCAGACCATCATCATGGGCGCGGCCCTGATCGTGGTCCTGTTCCCGGTCTTCTGGATCCTGATGACGGCCATCAAGCCGCCCACCGACTGGAACGCGTCCCCGGCCATCTGGGTCCCGTCCGAGCCGACCTTCGTCAACTTCCAGACCCTGTTCGACCCCGAGGCTTTGGGCAAGTACGGCGTGGGCGGCGTGAGCCAGCCCGCCACCAAGGCGGTCTTCGGCTCGCTGCTGGCGACCATCGTGTCCACCACCCTGTCCGTGATCATCGGGCTTTTCTCGGCCATCGGTATCTCGCGCTACGGGAACAACTCCAAGTCCACGCCCCTGGTCATCCTGTCCGGGCGCATGTTCCCGCCCGCGGCCATCGCCGTGCCCTTCGTGATCATCTTCTCGAACATCGGGCTGATCGACAGCTACACCGGACTCATCGCCATCTACGTGGCGGTCACGCTGCCGTTCTCCACCTGGATGCTCAAGTCCTTCGTGGACGACCTGCCGCGCGAGATCGAGGAGGCGGCCATGATCGACGGGAGCGGCAAGCTGGCCGCGCACCTGACCGTGACCATTCCGCTCATCAAGGGCGGGCTGTTCGCCACGACCATGTTCATCTTCATTCTCAACTGGTCGGAGTTCATGTTCGCCCTGGTCCTGGCCTATTCGAACATCTCGACCATCCCGGTCCAGCTCGCCAAGTACGTCACGGCCACGGCCGGGACCCTGTACGGCGTGCAGGCCGCCCTGGCCGTGCTGGCCATGATTCCCTTGGTCATCGTCGGCTACCTCATCCAAGGCCACCTCGCCCGTGGCATGACATTCGGAGCGATCAAGCAATGAGCAGACCCAAACTGGAACTGGTGAAGCTGCGCAAGGAATATTCCGACGGCAACGTCATCGCCGTGGACGACATCGACCTGGCCGTGGAGGCCGGGGAGACCGTGGCCCTGCTGGGCTCCTCCGGCTGCGGCAAGTCCACCACCCTGAACATGATCGTCGGTCTGGAGCAGCCCACCGGCGGCGACATCCAGATCGACGGGGCCACCGTGGTCAACACCCCGGCGGGCAAGCGCAACGTGGGGCTGGTCTTCCAGGACTACGCGGTCTTCACCCACATGACCGTGCGCAAGAACCTGGCCTTCGGCCTGGAGGTGCGCGGCAAGTACGTGCTGGAGATCAACCGGGCCGTGGAGGGCGTGGCCGAGTTGCTCGGCATGCAGGACAAGCTCGACGTCAGCGTCAAGGAGCTGGGCGGCTCGGAGCTCCAGCGGGTGGCCATCGGCCGGACCCTGGTGACCAAGCCGGAGATCCTGCTCCTGGACGAGCCCCTGTCCAACCTGGAGGCCGAGGCGCGGCTGGCCATGCGCCGCGAACTCAGGCGGTTGCAGCAGGAGATCGGCCTGACCATCATCTACGTGACCCACGACCAGGTGGAGGCCCTGTCCCTGGCCGACCGCATCGCGGTCATGAACATGGGCCACATCCTCCAGGTGGAGGAGACCTCGACCATCTTCGCCCGGCCGGACCACACCTTTGTGGCCGGGTTCCTGGGCTCGCCGCCCATGAACCTGCTGCGCGGCCGGTTCGTCACCGACGGCGGGGCCATCCGTTTCACCAAGGACGCCTTTTCCCTGGCCATGGGCGAGAGTGCCGACGGTCCCGCGCCCGGCGGGTTCCACACCCTGGGCGTGCGTCCCGAATCCCTGAGCCTGTCCGAGTCGCGGACGCCGGACATCACCGGGCGCATCCACAACGTGGAGCCGCGCGGCCCGGAGATGGTCGTCACCGTGGAGGCGGGCCACGAGATGCTCACCCTGGTCACGCCGCCCTCGGGCGCCCTGCACACGGGCGACCCCGTGGGGCTCGATATCGACTTCGACTCCCTGGTCTTCTTCGGCGGGGACAGCAACCGCCGCGAGGAGATCAGCGTGGCCGGGAGGGTTTTCTGATGACGACCGCCAACATCGGGGGGCAGACCCCCGTCCTGCACCTGGAATCCGTGTCCAAGCGGTTCCGCGACAACCAGGCCCTGAGCGGAGTGGACTTCGTCGTGCCCGAGGCCTCGCTGACCGTCATCCTCGGCCCGGCCGGGGCGGGCAAGACCACCACCCTGCGGATCATCGCCGGGCTGGAGACGCCCGAGCAGGGGCGCGTGCTCCTGGGCGGCGGCGACGTGGGCCGGTGGGAGCCGCGCGACCGCAACGTGGCCATGATCTTCGACAACCTGGCGCTCTATCCGAACAAGAGCGGCTTCGACAATATCGCCTCGCCCCTGGTCATCCGCAAGGAGAGCGGGGAGGTCATCCGGGAGCGCGTGGAGGGGATCGCCAAGACTCTGCAGATCACCCACGTGCTCGGGCGGCTGCCCAAGACCATGTCCGGCGGCGAGAAGCAGCGCGTGGCCCTGGGGAGGGCGCTCATCCGCACGCCCCAGCTCTTCCTGCTCGACGAGCCCCTGTCCAGCCTGGACGCCAAGCTGCGCATCGAACTGCGCGCGGAGCTGCGGCGCATGCAGCGCGAGCAGGGGTACACCTTCCTCATGGCCACGCCCGACTACCACGAGGCCATGGCCATCGCGGACACGGTGATCATGCTGAGCAAGGGCCGCGTGGTCCAGGTGGACGCGCCCCAGACCATCTACGATCTGCCCGCGGACCGCGAGACCGCCTGCTTCGTGGGCGCGCCCCAGATCAACCTGTTCCGGGGCGAGTTCGACGAGGCCTCCGGCACGGTCCGCATCAAGGACGCCGGGGTGTCCCTGGCCGCGCCCGAGCATCTGGCCGCGCCCCTCAAGGCCAGGGGGAGCGGGTTCGAGCTGGGCATCCGTCCGGAGAACCTGGTCCTGACCGCGCCGGACGGAGCCCCGGCCGTGGGCGAGCTGATCGACATCGAGCCGCTCGGACCCAAGTCCGTGGCCACGGTGCGCGTGCACGACGCCGAGTTCCGCGTGCTCATCGACAGCCGCGAGGTCCCCGGCCTGACCCTGCACGCACCCATCGGGGTGACCCCGGTGAACACCGCGCGCATGGTCGCCTTCGACCTCGAAACCGGGTTGCGGATACAGGCATGATCAACATCTTCGTCACCTACCGGTGCAACCTCGCCTGCTCCTACTGCTTCGCCAGGGAGCTGCACGCCGAGTACCCCGAGGACCTGACCGAGGAGAACTTCGCCCGGCTCCTGGAATGGATGGAGCGGGCGCAGCTCCCGGCGGCGGCCTTCATCGGCGGCGAGCCGACCCTGCACCCGCTGCTGCCGTACATGGTCGAGCGCACGGCCGAGGCGGGCATCGCCCCGGTGCTGTTCACCAACGGCCTGTTCCCCACGGACCTGGCGGACCGGCTCACGCCCGTGGTCTCCAACTTCGTGGTCAACTACAACGAGCCGTCCATGTACTCCGACACGCAGGCAGCGCTGCTCGACGCCAACCTGACGGCCATCGCCCGGTCCGGGGCGCGGCTGACCTTCTCCAAGAACTTTTCCAGCCGGTACCGCGAGTACGGCTACCTGCTGGAGGGGTGCGCCCGGTACGGGGTGCAGTCCGTGCGCTACGACATCTCTCGGCCGTCCATCTCGGCGGCCAACGACCACTTCACCAACGACGACACGCGGCAGGTCATCTCCCACATCGTCCGTTTCGTGAAGGCGTGCGAGGAGCGGGGCATCCGCACCGGGCTTGATTGCAGCGTCCGTTTGTGCGACCTCAGGATCGAAGACCGGAACTACCTCGAGCGGGTGTCCATGAAGTTCTCCGGGGTCTGCCATCCGTCCATCGACGTGCATCCGGACCTGTCCGCGTCCTACTGCCTGCCCATGCGGGACATCGCGGTGCCGGACGTGACCGCCTTTTCGAGCCAGGACGCGGTCATGTGGCACTTCGCCGAGCGGGTACGGCCCATCCGCAAGGCCAACGTGTCCACGGACTGCCTGGAGTGCAAGGACTTCATGCGCCGCTGCCAGGGGGGCTGCATGGCCCTGCGCCGCGCCGCCGCACCGGCCGCGCCGGACACCGATGACAACGCCAAGGAAGCATAGATAATGAGCCGACGGAAGATCGTGACCACCTGCACCCGGGACTGCCCCAACTCCTGCGGCCTGATCGCCGTGGTGGAGGACGGGCGGCTGGTCAAGCTCTCGGGCGACCCGGACCACCCCCTGACCGGCGGGGTGTCCTGCCACAAGACCGCCAAGTACATCAAGCGGGTGTACAGCGCCGAGCGCATCACCCACCCCCTGCGCAAGGTGGACGGCCGCTGGCGACGGGCGACCTGGGACGAGGTCCTGGACCTGGTGGCCGACAAATTGAAGGCGGTGGTCGCCGAGTCGGGGCCCGAGGCGGTCCTGTACTACCAGGGGTACGGCGAGCGCACGGCGCTCAAGCTCCTGAACAAGTATTTCTTCAACCTGCTGGGCGGGGCCACGACCATGCGCGGCTCCCTGTGCGGCGGGGCCGGGCAGGGGGCCCAGAACCTGGACTTCGGCAACCGCGTGTCCCACGACCCGTTGGACCATTACAACTCCAAGTCCATGATCCTGTGGGCGCGCAACCCGGTGTCCACGAACATCTCCCTTGTCAGGATCGCCAAGGACATCAGGAAGCGCGGCGGCCGCGTGATCGTCGTGGACCCGGCGCGCAGCCTGTCCGTGAACATCGCCACCGACCACATCCGGCCCAAGCCGGGCCGCGACGGCTTCCTGGCCATGGCCGCGGCCAAGCTGATCCTCAAGGCCGGGGCCGAGGACCGCGATTTTCTGGAGAACCGGGCCGTGGGCTGGGCCGAGTACCAGGCCATCCTCGACGGCTTCACCGTGCCCGAGCTGTGTTCCCTGGCCGGGGTGTCCACGGCCGACGCCGAACTGCTGGCCGACACCCTGATGCATCAGTTCCCGACCTCCATCCTGCTCGGCTGGGGGCTGCACCGCCACGAGTACGCCCACTACGTCATCCGGCCCATCGACGCCCTGGGCGGCATCGCGGGCCTCCTCGGCACGGCGGGCGGCGGGGTCAGCCAGGGGTTCGAGGAGTACGGCCCCTACGACCAGGCCTGGTGGGGCGACCAGCTGCACCCGGACCACCGGACCCTGCTCATCGCCAAGGTGGGCGAGGAGATCCTGAACGCGCGCGACCCGGAGATCCGCATGATCGTGGTCACGGCGGGCAACCCTGTGTGCATGGCCCCCAACGCGGACAAGATCGTCCGGGCGTTCAAGAAGGCCGAGATGGTCGTCTACTCCGGCCACTTCCTGGACGACACCGCCGAGCTGGCCGACATCTTTTTGCCCGCGACGACCTTCCTGGAGGAGGACGACCTGATGGCCAGCTACGGCCACAACTTCGTGGGCCCGGTGAACCCGGCCATCGAGCCGGTGGGCGAGACCAAGTCCGAATTTCAGATGTTCCAGGAATTGTCCGAGCGGTTCCCCTTTGCCGGGGAATACCGGCGGTCCGTGGCCGACTGGCTGCAAACCATCTGCGCCCCGCTCTGGGAGCAGGGCGCGGACCTCGAAACCGTGCGCAGGGGGCCGTTCCGTCTGGACGCGCCCATGGTCCCGTACGCGGACGGCGTGTTCCCCACCGAATCGGGCAAGTTCCAGTTCATGACGGAATTCGACCCGGCCGTGCTTCAGGACGAGGACCCGGAATATCCGTACAAGCTCCTGACCATCGCGCCCCACGGGTACATCTGCTCCGAGCGGACCATGGCCGAGCACGAGGCGTTGCCCACGGTCGTCCTGAACACCGAGGAGGCCCGCAGGCGGGGCGTGTGCGACGGCGGCCACGTGCTGGTGCGCAGCGCCTACGGCCGGCTCATGGCCCTGCTCAAGGTGGACGAGGCCACGCGGGGCGACGTGCTCGTCACCGAGCGCGGCGGCTGGAACAAGGCGGGCCACGGGGTCAACCTGCTGACCAGGGACATCGCCTCCATCGTGGGCCAGGGCACGCCGTTCTACGAGACCAGGGTCACGGTGGAGCCGTGCCCGGACGACGGGATCATCGGCTCCCGCGTGCTGGTAATCCAGCACTCGGACGAGTCGCCCGGCGGCAATTTCACCAAGGAACTGGCCCGGCAGGGGTGCCTACTGACCACCGTCATGCCCGGCGAAGGGGACGCGCTGCCCGATTCGCCCGAGGGGTTTGACCGATTGGTGGTCCTGGGCGGCCCGCAGCACGCCTTCGACGATCAGGGCTCGCCGCACTTCCCGGCGCTGATGCAACTCATGCGCGGCTTCGACGCGGCGGGCAAGCCCGTGGCGGGCATCTGCCTGGGCTGCCAGATCCTGGCCAGGGCCTTCGGCGCGACCATCCGGACCATGCCCGAGCTGGAGTTCGGCTACGTGCGGCTGACCGTGACCGAGGCGGGCGCGCAGGACCCGGTGGTGGGCCCGGCCGGGCCCATCCCGCCGCTCATGGAGTTCCACGAGGACACCTTCGACCTGCCCGAGGGGGCCGAACTGCTGGTCACGGGCGCGGCCTGCGCCAACCAGTGCTTCCGGGCGGGCAACGCCTCCTACGGGTTTCAGTTTCACCTGGAGCTGGACTCCATCGGGGCCGAGGCGTGGTTCGAAGAGTTCCAGCGCGGCGACATCGACACCTACGCGAAATACCGCGACCAGTTCACCGACGAATTCTTTGCCGAGATGCGCGGCCGGTTTCCGCTCCTCGTTCCGCAGTCCGGGGACTTCTGCCGGAACGTGGCCCGGAATTGGCTCCGGCTGAAATAGCCGGTCCCGCACCCGCCGTCTCTCGCGCAAGGAAAGGGAAGGTCTTCCGAAGAAGACCTTCCCTTTTTATGTTTGTTTCACCCTCCGCGCCGCAGGCGCCGGATGGGGTGCAGGGGTGCGAACCCTATCGCTGCTGTCGCCATCTCCGGGGCTCGAAGACTCGCCAAGAGCTGGGGCTGCCCGCCGGAGGCGAAGTCATCCGTCAATCGCCGCGCAGCGGCCTTCAAACCTGATTTTCCCCCGCTAGTCGGTCGGCCGCCAGAGGAAGGTGCTCGCGCCCTTGCCGATGATGGTCAGGCGGAAGTGTTCGTCGCAGGGTCGTCCCGCCGCGCCGCAGCAGACGTGCAGGGGCAGGAGGTGCTCCTCGCGCGGGTGGCAGTAGCGGGCGTGGGGCGCGGATTCCCAGTGGACGAGCCGTTGCCCGCGTTCGTCCGGGGTCAGGGCCGGGTCGGCGCAGGTCTCGATGAGCCACCGCTGGAACGCGTCGTTGGCGTCGGCGGTCTCGGCCGTGTCCGGGGTGAAGAAGGCGCGCATGTTGTGGAAGGAGAATCCCGAGCCGAGGATGAGCAGATTGTCCCGGTCGAGGTCGGCCAGGGCCCGGCCCAGGGCCAGGTGCGCCGCCGGGTCGAGTCCCTTGAGCAGGGAGAGCTGCACGCAGGGGATGTCCGCCTCGGGGTACATGATCTTGAGCGGCACGAACAGGCCGTGGTCGTAGCCGCGCTCCGGCTCTTGGCCGCAGGGCAGGCCGCGGGCGGCCAGGGCGTCGCGGACCGCTTGGGACAGCGCGTCGTCGCCCGGGGCGGGGTAGGCGATCTCGTAGGACTCCGGGGGGAAGCCGTAGTAGTCGTAGTAGAGGGGCGGACGGTCGCCCATGGTCACGGTGGGGGCGGATTCCTCCCAGTGGGCGCTGATCACCAGGATGGCGGACGGCCGGGGGATGCGCGCGGTCAGGACCTTGAGGTTGGCGACCATCTCGGCGTGGCCCTCGTCGCCGAGCAGGGGCAGGGGGCCCGCGCCGTGGGAGATGTAGATGACGGCGTGGCGGCCGGGCTTGGGTTCTTGCATGATCTTTCCTTATTCCTTGGGCGGCCGGGCCGCCTGTTGGGCCAGGGTCAGGGCCAGGTCGCGCAGGGCGCGGCCCTGTTCCAGGCCGTCGATGAATCGTTCGGGGATGCCGGACAGCCCCACCTGGGCCCCGACCAGGGCCCCGGTCAGGATGGCCCGGACCTGGTTCTGGCCGCCGCCGTTGACGGCGTGCAGCACGGCGGATTCGAAGTCGTCGCAAAAACGGGCCGCCAGGTAGTAGGCCGCCGGGAGCATGTGGTAGATGGCGCAGGGCATGCCGTAGACCAGGGAGACCTTCCAGGCCGGTTCGATGCGGATGTCCGGGTCGGCCGCGGCCCTGGCCATGTAGCTCGGCGAGAGCAGGGCGTCGGGCGAGGCGAAGCGGCCCGCGCGCGGCGGGTCCGGGTCGCCGGGCCGGGGCGGCTTGAGCCCGTCGCGGGTCACGGCGTGGAAGGGCAGGACGCCCTTCTTGACCAGGTGCATGAGCTTGTCTGACAGGCGCGCGTCGAGTGTTTCGCCCCGGACGAGCTGGGCGAGGACAGCACCGTAGGCCACGGTCAGGGAGAGGACCAGATCGTCGGACTGGGTCAGGGCCGCGTTGCGGGCCACGGCTTCGGCCAGGCTCCCCGGATCAAGGGCGTAGCGCACGGCGATGGCCAGGGTCCGCTCGATGGCCTCGGTGGTATCGGCGTGCCCGGCGGTCTCGCCCCAGGGGCGGCCCTGCTCCACCCGCCTGCGCCAGGCCTCGCGGATGGACTGGCTGGTGTAGCCGCCCGGCCCGTTGGCCGGTTCCCCGTTGAGCAGGGGGAAGAGCTCCTCGTCCATGCGGCGGCAGAAGTCCGCCTGGTCGTAGCCGCCATTTTCGACCAGGGAGCGGGCCGTCAGTTCGAGAATGAACCCCGACTGGGACAGCTGGCCCGCCTTCATGCCGTCGTGGTAGCGGCCCGGCATGGGGTCGGTGTAGCCGTCGATCCACGGGCCGTAGTCGCGGCGCAGTTCGTCCAGGTCGTAGTACCAGTGTGGCCCCAGTCCCAGGCCGTCGCCGATCCAGGCGCCCATCAGCGCGCCCGCCGCGCGGTCCCGCAGGGTCTCGTCCATGTGCATCGCTCCGGTGTTCCGGTGGGGGAAGGGCGGTCGCACCTTCCCGTATGGCCATGCTACGGCGGATGGGCGGAGAGGGAAAGTTTTTTCCCGGAGCGGGGGGCGGGGCGAACGAAGAGCCCCGCCGTCCCTGTGCAGGGGAGGGCGGGGCTTTGTTGCCGAGGCGTTATCTCCGGACCGTCAGATGATGGTGTCGAGGACCGCGCCCTTGGCGTAGGGGCCGAGGACGTCGGTCTGGAAGTTGTAGCTCTGGGCCAGGCCGGCCTTGTCCGCCGTCGAGGTCCCGGGGTTCATGTAGTCCAGGGTTTTGGAAACGAGCGACGCCTCGGCGGAGACCTTGTCCACCGGGGCGAGGCTCGGGCCTCTGTCGTTCATGTAGTCCAGGGTCTCGGAAACCACGGATGCGCCGAATGTCTGCTGATCGAACGGCGCGTAGCTTCCGAGGCCGCCGATTGCCATACTCATAAGCACCCTCCTGTCTTCAGGACGGAAATAACGCCTATCCGCCCTATCGGCGATTTCCCGTAGATCTTTAGGCTTGGAGCGAAAAAATATTGCCCAATGAATACAACTGCGTGTAAGAGGGGGTAAGGGAGGGTCCCATGAACATCGACATTCCGTGGCTGATCGCGGCCGCCGTCATCAGCGGCCTGGTGGGCGTGGTCCTGCACCGATGGCAACGCCCGGTGCTGCCGAGGCTGTATGTCTGGATCACCATCCTCGGGACCCTGTTCGCCTCGTACTACATCCTGAACGTGTTCTTCGGCACCGGCCGCACGGGCTGGCCCTGAGCCGGCCGGGGGAGGGAACCATGGGCAAGACACTGATGCTCATCGCGGCCGTGGCCGCCGGAGCGGGCGTGGGATTTCTGATCTACAGGAAGTTCCGGTCGCGCTGCCTGCCGTGAATGCTGCTGTACGCAGCCATCGGCGCGGGCGCGGCCGTATTCTACCTGTTGCAGTATCTGTTCACCTAGGCCTCGGCTAGGACCGTTCCCAGTTCTTGACCTCGTTCCACAGGGTGTTCATCTCGTCCAGGCCGAGGTCGGTCAGGGTCTGGCCGCGCATCTCGGCCAGCTCCTCCATGCGGGCGAACCGGGACAGGAACTTCTGGTTGGCGAAGTCCAGGGCCGCGTTGGCCTTGATGCCCTTGCGCCGTCCCAGCTCCACCAGGGTGAAGAGGTAGTCGCCGAACTCGCGCTCCGAGTTCCCGGCGTGGCCCTGGGCCAGGGCCTCCTGCCACTCGTCCCATTCCTCCCGCAGCTGCACCTCCACCTCACGATCCGACGGCCAGGTGAACCCGTTGCGCGCGGCCTTGGAGTGGATGCGGTAGGCCTTGAGCAGGGGCGGCAGCCCCGAGGGCAGGGAGTCGTAGACCCGTTTGCGGTCCGTGCCCTTGTTCTCCTCGCGCTTGGTCTTCTCCCAATTGTCCCACAGCTCGGTGATGTTGTCGAAATGCTTGTCCCCGAAGACGTGGGGGTGGCGGCGGATCATCTTGGCCGCGCTGTAGTTCAGGGAGTCGGCCAGGGTATGCGACCCCTCGCGTTCGTACAGGGTGGCCATGAACAGGAGGATGAACATGACGTCGCCCAGCTCCTCCATGGCCTCGTGGGGCTTGCCCGAGCGGATGCCCTCGATCAGTTCGAAGGTCTCCTCGGCCAGGTAGTCGCACAGGGTCAGGGGGGTCTGTTCCTTGTCCCAGGGGCAGCCGTCGGGCGCGATCAGGGCGTCGATGACCCCGAGCAGTTCGCGCAGGGCCTGGGCAGGGGCGTCGTGTTTCGTTTCGCTCATGGCGAATCTCCTTGAAGAGGCGGAAAGCGGGTTGATTGAAGTGGGGGCTACTCGGCCTTGTCGCCGCCCGGTATGCCCAGCGCGCTCTTGGCCGAGTCCAGGGCCTCGGGCAGATCGACGTATTCGCCCAGCTTGCCGACCAGGTGCTGGGCCTTGGGCGCGATGTACGATTCGGTCAGGATGTCGGAGCGGGGCGCGAAGGTCTGCAGGAACATGAGCCCGACCAGGCAGATGAGCACGCCCTCGAGCAGGCCGAAGATTCCGCCGAGGGTGCGGTCGATCCAGCCGAGCAGGGATATCTCCAGCACGCTGCGGATCAGTTTGGTCAGCAGCCAGACCAGCACCAGGGTGCCGATGAAGATGAGCGAGTAGGACAGCGCGCTGACCGTGATGTCGCTCTCGATGTACAGCTTGAGGTGCGGGGCCAGGACGTCGTCGAACCGGGAGGCCAGGAATATGGCCAGGACCACGGCGATGAGCGACAGGACCTCTTGCACCAGGCCGCGGAAGAAACCGCGCAGGAGGAAGAGGGCGACGATGCAGATGAGAACGATATCCAGAAAATTCATGTAAATGCACCCATGGTCGGCTGAAGTGAACTTCCTCACAGAGCCCTAGCAAACTGCGACCGAAATGTGAACCGCATTCAGGGTATAATTTTGTAATGGGCCGAGGCCGGAAAAGTGGATCGGGGTTGTGTCCCTTGCTGAACTCGGCTACAGGAATTCCAGTCGCCCACCTTTTGCAAGGAGTCGTGCATGCAGGTTCACGAGACGGAGTTTCCCGGGCTCCTCGTCCTGGTCCCCCAGGTCTTCCAGGACGAGCGGGGCTTTTTTCTGGAAAGCTACAATGCCAATCATTTCCGGGAACTCGGCATAACCTGCACGTTCATCCAGGACAATCACGCCTATTCCAGGGACGTGGGCGTGCTGCGCGGCTTCCACTTCCAGAGGCCGCCCCAGGCCCAGGCCAAGCTCGTCTGGGTGACGCGCGGCGCGGTCCTGGACGTGGTCGTGGACCTGCGCATCGGGTCGCCCACCTACGGCCGGTGGCAGCACGTCATCCTGAGCGCCGCCAACTTCAAGCGCATGTTCATCCCCAGGGGATTCGGCCACGCCTACGTGACCATCATGCCGGACACCGAGTTCCAGTACAAGGTGGACGCGCCCTATGCGCCCGCCCTGGAGGGCGGCCTGGCCTGGGACGACCCGGACATCGGCATGGACTGGGACGCGGCCCTGCATGGGCAAGAGCCCATTCTCTCCGAAAAGGACCGGCGGCTGTCCGGACTGGCCGGGTTCGAATCACCTTTCACCTTCGAGGGTTGAGCGCATGACCCGGACCGAACCGGTCGCCACGCGGTTTGCCGAGGACTGCCACGCCATCATCCTGGCGGGCGGGTCCGGCACGAGGCTGTGGCCGCTCTCCCGGACCCTGCTGCCCAAGCAGCTCCTGGTCCTGGGCGGCGCGTCCACCCTGTTGCAGCAGACCGTGGCCCGCGTGCTCGAAATCTTTCCGCCCGACCACGTCTGGGTGGTGACCAACGAGGAGCACGTCTTCGAGGTGCGCAAGCAGGTGGCGGTCCTGGACCCGGCCCTGAAGGGGCAGATCCTGGCCGAACCCTTGAGCCGCAACACCCTTCCGGCCATCATGCTCGGCCTGGACAAGGTGGTAGAGGCCGACCCCAAGGCCCTGGCCGCGGTCTTTCCGTCCGACCACCTCATCCGCAACGGCGCGGCCTGGGCCGCGGACCTGGTGCGCGCCTCGGAACTGGCCGCGCAAAAACGGTTCGTGACCTTCGGCGTGCGGCCGGACAAACCCGAGACCGGCTACGGCTACATCGCCCTGGGCGACGACCTCGGGGGCAACGCCTACTCCGTGAAGGGGTTCGTGGAGAAGCCGGACTTCCTGACCGCCGACCGCTTCCTGCGCGAGGGCACCCACCTGTGGAACAGCGGCATGTTCCTGTTCTCGGCCAAGCATTTTCTGACCCAGGTGGCCCGCTGCGAGCCGGTCCTGTGGGACTGGTGGATGGCCCGGGACGAGACCCCGCTGGTCCGGGGGTACCGGGACATCCCCGATATCTCGGTGGACTACGGCGTGGTCGAGAAGATCGACAACATCACCGTGGTCCGGGCCGGGTTCGAGTGGGACGACCTGGGCAGCTGGGAGGCCATGTACCGGCTGGGCGACAAGGACGCGGACGGCAACGTGATCCGGGGCGACGTGCTGGCCCTGAACTGCACGGGCTGCCTGCTCATCAGCGAGGGCGGCAAGCTGGCCGTGTCTGGGCTCCGGGACACGATCATGGTCCAGACCCGCGACGCCACCCTGGCCTGTCCCATGGACCGCGTGCAGACCGTGCGCGACGTGGTCGCCGCCCTCAAGGCCGAGGGCAGCCGCCTGGTGGAGAGCCACGTCACGGTCTATCGGCCGTGGGGCAATTACACGGTGCTCGAGGAGGGGCCCCAGTACAAGATCAAGCGCATTCAGGTCAGCCCGGGCGCGCGTCTGAGTTCGCAGATGCATCACCACCGCAGCGAGCACTGGGTGGTGGTGGACGGCACGGCCGAGGTGGAGGTGAACAACGAGCCGCGCATCCTGGTGGAGAACCAGTCCGTGGACATCCCCAAGGCCTCGCAGCACCGGCTGGCCAATCCCGGCAAGGTCCCGCTGGACATCATCGAGATCCAGAGCGGGCCGTATCTGGAAGAGGACGACATCGTCCGCTTCGACGACGTCTACGGTCGGGTGCAGAAATAGATTTCCAACCGTTATTGGAGGATTAACGATTGAAATGTCAGTGATTTTACCGGTTCCAGAGTTCGTGAAAATTTTCATATTCTCTTGACACGAAAACGATTGGTACCGTATGGGAACGTAGTTTAATTGGTGTGATTTTCACATTAACTTTAGAGTGATGGGGCGAGGTTATGGAGGAAAGAAAAGCATCAAAACGGTGTGGAGGGGTGCTCCCCTTTATCATCGGCTTCCTGGCTTTCTGCGTCTTGGGGTGGGCCGTGATCCCCGGTCTGTTCTTCGAAAAGGAGGAACAGCCCGTGTGGTTCAGCCACGCCGTGCACGTGGACGGTCAGGGAATGGATTGCGAAAGCTGTCACTATTTCCGGGATGACGGCACCTATGCCGGTTTCCCGACCAACGAAGTCTGCGCCGAGTGTCACGCGGTCGATCCCGAGGAGGCCCGCGAGGCCATTGCGGAAGAGGGCATCGACCTGAACGACTACGCGGCCATCGTGAAGGCCGAGATCGGCGCCATCGAGGACAACCTGGCTTCCTCGGACGACGACAAGAAGCAGGCCGAACGCGAGTACGTGGTCAAGTACCTGATTCAGGGCAAGGAAGTGCCCTGGCTCAACTATCAGTACCAGCCGGACAACGTCTACTTCTCGCACGCCTCGCACAAGAGCCTGTCCATTGAGGAACTGGCGAGCCTGAAGAAGGAGCTGTCCGACGTGGTCGATCCCTCGGTCTTCGAGGGCGAGGCCCCCGAGCAGAACTGCAATCTCTGCCACCTGAAGGATATCCAGACGAACGACGTGCCGCCGGCCTTCGAGCGCAATATCCTGTCGGGGTACAGCAAGACGACCATGAAGATGTGGAAGTGCGAACGGTGCCATGCCCTCAAGGGCCAGCCCAACGCCTGCTACACCTGTCACAAGTAAAGGGGTACTGAGAATGAGCGTAGCACGCAGAACTTTTATTCAGTTGGGTGCGGGCGCCACCGTCGGTATTCTTTTTACTCCGACGGTCTGGAAAGCCCTTGACGATGTCTCCATCTGGACCCAGAACTGGCCCTGGATTCCCAAGTTGAAATACGGGGCTCTGGAAGCCAAGCCCACCGTGTCCAAGATGTGCGAGTCCGGCTGTGCCGTGAAGGTCCGCACCGTGGCCGGTGAGGCCTTCGGCACCATGGGCAACGAGGACAACCCGATCTCCGGCGGCGGTATCTGCCCCCTGTGCGCCAACGGCGTCCAGGTCAAGAACAGCCCCAACCGGATCAAGGCCCCCATGCTCGACGGCCAGGAGATCACCTGGGAGAAAGCCCAGGAAGTCGTGGCCGAAAAGCTGGCCGCCGCCGGTTCCAAGGTCGCGGTCATCTCCGGCGATCAGACCGGCACGGTCAACGAGGTCTTCTCCGCCCTGCTCAACGACAAGGGCAGCGACGCCTTCTACGTCATGCCCTGCGACATGCAGGCGGCCGACAAGGCCTGGACCGGCCTGATGGGCGGTTCCGGTCAGATCGGCTACGACCTGGAAGGGGCCGACCTGGTCCTCCTGGCCGGGGCCGACGCCCTGGAGTCCTGGGGACCGACCGTGGCCAACCTGAAGGCGTTTGCCGCCAACGAGTCCGGCAAGTTCATCTTCGCCGGTCCCATGCAGACCAAGACCGCTTCCGTGACCGCCAAATGGGTCCCGGTTCCGGCCGAGGGCATGGCCGCCTTCACCCTGGGCATCGCCTACTACGTCCTTCAGGCCGGAAAGACCGTGGACGCCGCCGACTTCGGCCAGTTCAAGGCCATGGTCATGAGCGACTACAGCCCGGCCAAGGTCGAGGCCGCCACCGGCGTCAAGGCCGACCAGCTGGCCTCCCTGGCCAAGCAGCTGCTGACCGCCGCCAATCCGGTGGTCGTCCCGGCGGGCCCCGTGGCCGCCCACGGCGCCGCCTTCGCCCTGAACCTGCTGCTCGGTGGGGCCATGAAGGTCCTGCCCGAGTTCGCCAAGGCCATCCCCTCCGCCATGAGCCGCTCCGAGATGCTCAAGGCGGACATCCTGGAAGGCGTGGACGCCGACCTGCTGTTCGTCTATGAGGCCAACCCGGCCTACGCCCTGCCCGAAAAGGTCAAGGCCGCCTTTACCGTGGCCTTCGACATGGTCCAGACCGAGACCACGGCCACGGCCAACCTGGTCCTGCCCAGCCTGCACCCCTACGAGCGGTTCGACGACCTGGTCAGCCCCTACGGGCTGTCCGCCGCCGTCTACTCCCTGGGCGCGCCGGTCTCCAAGCCGTCCGTGAACGCGGCCTGTGCCGCGACCTTCATCCTGGGCCTGGCCGACCTCGGTTTCGAGTCCTTCGAGGAAGTGCTCGGCGCCAAGGTCGAGGCCATCGGCGCGGACATGGACGCGTTGCAGGGCGGCGAGGCCTTCGTGGTCAAGGGCGAAGCCCCCATGGCCGTCTCCCTGGCCGCCAACGTTCTGGGCAAGGCCGCGGTTCCCGTCAAGGGCACCGGCGCAGTGGGACTCGCTCCCTACACCCTGCTCAACGTCGGCACCGCCAACCGGGCCACCACGCCCAACGCGCCGTGCACCATCAGCAACAACCAGTTGCTCGGCGACAACATGGTCGTCATGATGGGTTCGGCCACGGCCAAGCAGCTCGGCGTGACCGTCGGCTCCAAGGTCAAGCTCTCCGGTGGGAAGGGCGAATGCGAAGCCCTGGTGCAGATCTTCGAAGGCGTCATGCCCGGCGTCGTGGCCGCTCCCCTGGGGCTGGGCCACACCGTGGGCGACGAGTTCTCGAAGGGCAAGGGCGATAATGTCTACAAGATCCTCACGGTGAGCTCGGAGGCTGCCGCCGGCGCCTCCACATGGGCCGGTTCCACTGTGAACGTCGCCAAAATCTAGGGGGAACCGTCAATGCAAACGAAAGAATTCAAAATCAGATGGGGCATGGTCATCGATATTGACAAGTGCACCGGCTGCGGCGCCTGCATGGTCGGCTGCCAGGTGGAGAACAATATCGCTCCGATGACCAAAAGCGACCCCTATAACTATGTCCAGGCCCTGACCAAGCCGCGCGACGACGCGTCGAACAAGCTCAGGACCCTGACCTGGATGAACGTCTACGAGCTGTCCAACGGCAAGGCGTATCCGGAGCACGAGACCGCCTACCTGCCGCGTCCCTGCATGCAGTGCGGCAGCCCGGCCTGCGTTCCGGTCTGCCCGGTCGTGGCCACGGACAAGAACGAGGAGGGCGGCATCGTCTCCCAGATCTACCCCCGGTGCATCGGATGTAGATACTGCATGGCCGCCTGCCCATACCATGCCCGGTACTTCAACTGGTGGGATCCGCTCTGGCCCGAAGGCATGGACAAGGGATTGTCCCCGGCCGTTTCGCCCCGCCCGCGCGGCGTGGTCGAGAAGTGCAACTTCTGCCACACCCGCTATCTGAAGGCCAAGGACAAGGCCCGTCTGGACGGCGAAGATCCGATGAACCTGCCCGAGGGCGCGTACATCACCGCCTGCGCCGAGATCTGTCCGACCAAGGCCATCACCTTCGGCGACCTGAACAATCCGGAACACAAGGTGCACGAACTCATTCAGAGCCCCAATGCGTTCCGTCTGCTCGAAAAGCTGGGCCTGCACCCGCAGGTCTACTACATGTCCGAGCGTGAATGGGTCCGCAAGCAGGGCGACAACTACAACGCCGAAGCCGGCGGACACCACTAGGAGGCTGAACAAATGGATAGCAAACTCTTCCCGGAAGGGGTGCGGCGCTGCTCCTTCGGCCAGTTCCTGATCTGGACGGCCGTCATCCTGGCCTTCTTCCTGTGGGGCCTGTACGCCGCCGTGCTGGTCCTCTACAACGGCATCGGCACCACCGGCCTCGACAACTACTTCGGGTTCGGTGCCTGGATCACCTTCGACCTGGCCGTGATCGCCCTGGGCGCCGGTGCGTTCTTCACCGGACTGCTCAAGTACATCCTCAAGATCAAACAGCTTGAGAAGATCATCAACCTGACCGTGGTCGTGGGCTTCATCTGCTACTCCGGCGCCATGCTGGTCCTGACGCTCGACATCGGGCAGCCCGGCCGCGCGTGGTTCGGCTACTGGCATCCGAACGTCCACTCCATGCTGACCGAAGTTATCTTCTGCATCACCTGCTACTGCACCGTGCTGATCATCGAGTTCGTCCCGCTGGTCCTCGAACAGAAGCAGCTGAACAAGATTCCCTTCATCCACGCCCTGGCGCACAACATGCACGTGAACATGGCGCTGTTCGCCGGTATCGGCGCGTTCCTGTCCACCTTCCACCAGGGCTCCCTGGGCGGCATGTACGGCGTCCTGATCGGTCGTCCCTTCGCCTTCCGCGAGGGCTTCTTCATCTGGCCGTGGACCTTCTTCCTGTTCGTCCTCTCCGCCGTTGGTTCGGGCCCGGTCTTCACCGTCCTGGTCTGCACCTTCATGGAGAAGCTGACCGGCAAGAAACTCGTGGACTTCAAGACCAAGGCCCTCATGGGCAAGATCGCCGGCACCATGCTGACCGTCTACATGTTCTTCAAGATCCTCGACACCTGGGCGTGGGCCACCGGCTACCTGCCCTCCGTGGGCCTGACCTTCGACGAGATGTTCTACGGCCTGGTCTACGGCAAGTGGCTGCTCTACACCGAGATCGTCCTGTGCGGCGTGGTCCCGGCCATCATGCTGATCACCCCGTCCATCCGCAACCGTCCGGCCCTGCTGTACACCGCAGCGCTGCTGGACTGCTTCGGCGTGTCCCTGAACCGGTACATCTTCACCGTCCAGACCATCGCCTTCCCGGCCATGCCCTTCGATTCCTGGCAGGTCTACGCCCCCAACTGGGTGGAGTACGCCTCCTCGATCATGATCGTGGCCTACGGTTTCCTGGTCTTGACCCTGGTGTACCGCTACCTGCCGCTGTTCCCGCAGGAACGCGAGCTGAACTAGCGCACGCACACCCCATCACCAAACGGGAGACCGCTCTTCGGAGCGGTCTCTTTTTTTACGGGATGGGGGGGCCATGGGGCGGCGTTCTCAGGGCGGAAAAACGCGGGCCGGCGACGGGCTCCGCCACGGTACGGCCGGGAGATGGAGCGCGTCGCGAGGCCGGTGTCCGGCGTAATATACCCGGTTTGCCTGATGGCCCGAAAGGATGTATCCATGGTGGTGTGGATCGGCATGACCATGGGGCGGGTTGCGCCGCATCCGGCAATTCAGGGAGGAGAGCATGACGGCTTGCATCAGGGCGATGATAACGGCGGCGGTCCTGTTGGTTTCGGCGGGGCTGCTGGCCGCCTGCGGCGACGCGCCGAGCCGGGAGCGGGAAACCTCGAACGGGAAACCCGCGGCGGCCGACTCGTCGGTCGGGACCCTCAAGGCCTCGAAGCCCGTGTTCGCGACCATCGGCACCGGCGGCATTTCCGGGGTCTATTATCCCACGGGCGGGGCCATCGCCAACATGGTCAACCTCAAGCGCGACACGTACAACGTCCGGCTCACGGTGGAATCCACGGGCGGGTCGGTCTTCAACATCAATTCGGTCATCGCCGGGGACCTCCAGTTCGGCATCGCCCAGGCGGACCGCCAGTTCCAGGCCGTGCACGGCATCGCCGAGTGGCGGGAGCGGGGACCGCAGACCAAGCTGCGGGCCGTGTTCTCCATGCACCCCGAGACCGTGACCCTGGTGGCCGGCGAGGACACCGGCATCCGCGACATCCGCGACCTCAAGGGACACCGGGTGAACATCGGCAATCCGGGCTCGGGCCAGCACCAGAACTCCCTGGACGCCCTGGAGGCGGCCGGGCTGGCCCTGACGGACATCGAGGCCGTGGAGATCAAGGCCATGGAGGCCATCGAGATGCTCGAGGCGGGCACCCTGGACGCCTTCTTCTACACCGTGGGGCACCCCTCGGCGGCTATCCTGAAGATCGCCCGGGGCAAGCGCAAGGTGCGCATCGTGCCCATCACCGGGGTGGACAGCCTGTTCATCCTGCATCCCTACTACGTGCCGTCGCGCGTCAACATGAAGTACTATCCCGATGCGGCCGACGCTGGGCGCGACGTGGAGAGCTTCGGGGTCAAGGCCACCCTGGTCACCTCGGTCGACGTGCCGGACCCTGTCGTCTACGCCGTGACCCGCGAGGTCTTCGAGAATTTCGAGACCTTCAAGGCGCAGCAGCCCGCCTTCGCCGATTTGACAAAAATGGACATGTTGCAGGGGCTGTCCGCTCCCATCCATCCGGGGGCGGCCCGCTACTACCGCGAAGCCGGGCTGCAATAGGCGTCCGACGCGGTATTCCGTGGGAATGCGGGGGGATGGCGTCTTCCCGGACGACCGGCGCGCGGCCTGGGTCAGCAGGGTGCCGCCATCCCGGAAAATCGGCATGAAATCGGCACGCTCCGGGTGTTGACAATGTTGTATTTTTCCCCGGATGCCTTGACTTTATTTCCGTTTCGGACAATATTTTCTGTCTGTGACTGGAGCCCTGCCGGTCTGTCCGGGCACGCGGCGGACGGGAGGGGCCTTTTCTCTTTATTTTTCACTTTCAGGTTCGGAGACAACCGCAAATGGCAATGATTGAAGTGCAGAAACTGCACAAGTGGTATGGCGATTTTCATGTCTTGCAGGGGATCACCGAATCCGTGAACAAGGGCGAGGTGCTGGTCATCTGCGGCCCTTCCGGTTCCGGCAAGTCCACCTTCATTCGCTGTATCAACCGACTCGAGGAATACCAGAAAGGACAGATTCTGTTCGACGGGAAGAACATCCTGGACAAGGACGTGAACATCAACGACCTGCGGGCCGAGATCGGCATCGTCTTCCAGCAGTTCAACCTCTATCCCCACCTGTCGGTGCTCCGGAACGTCACCCTGGCCCCCACCAAGGTCAAGAACATGCCCAAGGACCAGGCCGAGGAGATCGCCCTGCACCTGCTCGAACGGGTGGGCATCCACGACCAGGCCCACAAGTATCCGGCCGAACTTTCCGGCGGCCAGCAGCAGCGCGTGGCCATCGCCCGCTCCCTGGCCATGAAGCCCAAGGTCATGCTCTTCGACGAGCCCACCTCGGCGCTCGACCCCGAGATGATCAACGAGGTCCTCAACGTCATGAAGGACCTGGCCCGCGAGGGCATGACCATGCTCTGCGTGACCCACGAAATGGGCTTTGCCCGCGAGGTGGCCGACCGCGTCCTGTTCATGGACGGCGGCGTGGTCGTTGAGCAGGCCGCGCCCGACGAGTTCTTCCGCAACCCCCAAAACGAGCGCACAAAGAACTTCCTGAAGGAAATTCTTTAATTGGCATAACACTGGACATCTCAAGAGAGAGGAGGATTCATGAAACGTTTGGTACTGATTCTGGCCCTGGTCCTGTCGTTCGTGTTCGCGGCCAACGCCGCCTTCGCGGGTAAACTGGAGGACGTGAAGGCCAAGGGCGTGCTCGTCTGCGGCGTCAAGGACTCCGTCAACCTGTTCGGCTTCGTCGATCCCAACACCAAGGAACTGGTCGGCTTTGACGTGGACATCTGCAAGTACATCGCCGACAAGATCGGTGTGAAGACCGAATTCAAGGTCGTCACCTCCAAGAACCGCATCCCCATGCTGGCCCAGGGTTCCGTGGACATGCTGGCCGCCACCATGACCCACAAGTTCTCCCGTGACGAGCAGATCGACTTCTCCATCACCTACTTCATGGACGGCCAGAAGCTGCTGGTCGAAAAGGGCTCCGGCATCACCTCCACCGCCGATCTGGCCAACAAGAAGGTCGGTACCGTGAAGGGCTCCACCTCCGAGAAGAACATCAAGGCCGCCCAGCCCGCCGCCCAGGTCATCTCCTACGACGAGTACCCGCAGGCCTTCATGGCGCTCAAGCAGGGCAAGGTCAAGGCCGTGACCACCGACTCCGGCATCCTGGCCGGTCTCAAGGCCGGTGACGACAACCCCGAGAAGTGGGAAATCGTCGGTGCCTTCTTCTCCTCCGAGCCCTACGGTCTCGGCGTGCCGCAGAACGACTCCGAATTCCGCGACTTCGTCAACAAGTGCCTGAACGAGATGTGGCTCGACGGCACCTACCACAAGCTCTTCAAGAAGTGGATGGGTTACGACCTGCCCGCCGGCTGGGAGATGGAACTCTGGCCCATGTAAGGGCGATTTAGTCCGATATGCCGGGAGCGCGAGAGCGCTCCCGGCTCTTGCCGCAACCGCAACCGACGGATGCTATTTTGGAATATACGTTTCATTGGGCCAGGATGTTTTCGGGCGAACCCGCCCGGTGGATGTGGGAGGGCTTCTGCACCACCATGCAGATTTCGACCATTTCCCTGGTCTCCGCCATGATCCTGGGGATCATCATCTGCATCCTGCGCATGACCCCGTTCAAGCCCTTCCAGTGGTTCAGCCTCGCCTACACCGAATTCTTCCGCAACACGCCGCTGCTCATTCAGATTTTCTTTTGGTACAACGGGGCGCACGTGATCATCCCCGAGGTCATCAACCAGTGGATGAACGACCTCTACTACTGGTTCCCCGGCCCGTTCTCCCTGTTCGGCCACCAATTCGTGGGCGAATGGGTGCTGTTCAACGTTGAGTTCATCATGAGCATCATCGCCCTGACCGTGTACACCTCGGCCTTCATCGCCGAGGAGATCCGGGCGGGCATCTTCTCCATCCCCAAGAACCAGCTGGAGGCGTCCCGCGCCGTGGGCCTTTCCTTTTTGCAGGGATACCGCTACGTGATCCTGCCCCAGGCCCTGCGCATCGTCATTCCGCCGCTTATTTCCCAGGCCCTGAACCTGATCAAGAACTCGTCCCTGGTCATGGTCCTGGGCGTGACCGACCTTATGTACCAGGCCACCCAGATCGAGTCCTACCACGCCATGCCGTTCGAGGCCTTCACCGTTGCCCTGCTGATCTACCTGGCGATCTCGCTGGTCGTCTCGTTCTGCATCACCATGTACAACAAGCACTTCATGATTCAGGTCATGTACTAAGGGAGGGCTTGTCATGCATTGGGATATCGCGTTCAGCAACCTCGATTACTTCCTCTACGGGACCACGAACTTCGACTGGCATTTTCCGTTCATCCACAATCCCGAGGGGCTGGTGGCCAGCGTCATCCTGGCCATCTTCGGCATCTTCGGCGCCTTCTGGCTCGGCCTGGCCGCAGGACTCATGCGCATGTCCCGGCGTTGGTGGATCAAGATTCCCGCGGTCTGCTACATCGAAGTCATCCGCGGCATGCCGCTGCTCCTGCTCATCTTCTGGTTCTATTACCTGGCTCCGGTCATCACCGGGCAGAACCTGCCCGCCTTTTCCACGACCATGGTCTGTTTCATGATCTTCACCGGGGCCTACGTGGGCGAGATCGTCCGCGCGGGCGTCAAGGCGCTGCCCAAGGGCCAGATGGAGGCCGCCCGGTCCACCGGGCTGTCCCACGTCCAGGCCATGCAGCTGGTCATTCTGCCCCAGGCCCTGCGCAACATGATCCCGTCCTTCGTCAACCAGTTCGTCTCCCTGACCAAGGACACCTCCCTGGCCGCCATCCTCGGCGTCATCGAACTGACCCGGACCGGCATCCAGGTGGACAACCGCGAGACGGTCGCCTCCTTCGAGATATGGATCACCATCGCCTGCCTGTACTTCCTGATCTGCTATATCCTGACCTCCTACAGCCGTCGGCTGGAGGCCCAGCTGTCGCGCTATCAGGCGCGGGATCGCTAGGAAGCGGGGCGGCTCAAGCCGCCGACCGGGAACGACACGAACCGAAACGGTCCGGGAAACGAGTGAAAACTGTTCCGGACCGTTTCGATTTTGCGTAGAAAACAAATCAAGAAACGCTGAAAACATGTACCGGGGGGCCGCCGTCTTGACCGACATTACGTTCCAGAGCTTCCAGAAACCCGAGGACATCGAGGCCGAATCCTTCCGGATCATCGACGCCGAGGTGCCCGAGCCGCGCCCGTTCGCGGGCCCGCAGTGGGACATCGTCCGCCGCATGATCCACACCACGGCGGATTTCGAGATGCTGTCCCTGGTTCGTTTCCACGCAAAGGCCGTGGAAAACGGGCTGGCCGCCCTGCGCAACGGGGCCGTGATCGTCACGGACACGGAGATGGCGAGGCGCGGCATGCCCGTGCGCCGGCTCGATCCCCTGGGCTGTTCCGTGCACTGCCTGATGAACGATCCGCGCGTCGTCGAGCGCGCCAAGGTCGAGGGAATCACCCGGGCCAAGGCGGCCGTGGACGTGGCCGTGGCCGAGTTGAAGCCGGATATTTGGGTCGTGGGCAACGCGCCCACCGCGCTCATCCGGCTGGTTGAGCACGTGGACAACGGGGCCGCGAATCCGCTTCTTGTGGTCGGCATGCCCGTGGGATTCGTGAACGCGGCCGAGTCCAAGGCGCTGCTCATGAGCCGGGACATCCCGTACATTTCCGTCGAGGGACGCAAGGGCGGCAGCGCCCTGGCCGCCTCGGTGATCAACGCCCTGGCCGTGCTCGCCGCCTGATTTTCGGTTTTTTCCTGTTAAAAAATGCGCCCGGAGGGAAATCCTCCGGGCGCATTTCGCGTTTTTTCGCCATCGGTTTTCGCAAGGCGCGGATCAATTTTTTGAAATCATTGGACACGGCGGAAATTCCTGTTAAAAAGTCTGCTGTGTACCCTGCGGATAGGGTGCCTTGGGAGAACATTTCGTTTCGCTCGGGCCCGGCCCGAGGAATTTCAGCAGCCCTGGAAGGAGCCATGTCCCGTAAGAACAAAGGCAAGAACAAGGTGACCGTCTACCCGGACTGGTGCAAAGGCTGCGGCATTTGCGTCGAGTTCTGTCCGGGCAAGGTCCTGGGCCTGAGCCTGGAAGGCAAGGCCGTGGTGGAGCGCGAGGAAGACTGTATCCGGTGCGGATTCTGCGAACTGCATTGCCCGGATTTCGCCATCGTGGTCAGCGACAAGGAACCCATGGAAAACGGGCTGTCCGACAAGGACGCCGAAACCCCGCCGCCCCCGAAGAGGACGGCCGGGAAGAAGGGGGCTTGACCGACATGCCCAGACCCAAGAAACGGACCGAAATATTCGCGCTGGGCAACGAGGCCGTCGTCCAGGGCGCGCTGCTGGCCGGATGCACGTTCTTCGGCGGCTATCCCATCACCCCGTCCTCGGAGATCATGGAGATCATGGCCACCCGCCTGCCCGTGATGGAGAACGGGGTGTTCATGCAGATGGAGGACGAGATCGCCAGCATGGGCGCGGTCATCGGGGCCTCGCTCTCCGGGCGCAAGGCCATGACCGCCACCTCCGGCCCGGGCTTCTCGCTCATGCAGGAGAACCTGGGCTACGCCGTCATGGCCGAGACCCCGCTGGTCCTGGTCAACGTCATGCGCGGGGGGCCGTCCACCGGGCTGCCCACCAGCCCGGCCCAGGGCGACGTGCAGCAGGCCCGCTGGGGCACCCACGGCGACCATCCCATCATCGTCCTGTCGGCCTCCAACGTGCAGGAGTGCCTGGACATGACCATCACGGCCTTCAACATGGCCGAAAAATACCGCACCCCGGTCATCCTGCTGCTCGACGAGGTCACCTCCCACACCCGGGAGAAGATCGAGATTCCCAACGAGGGCGAGTACGAGGTCTTTTCACGCACCGTGCCGAGCATGCCGCCCGAGTGGTACAAGCCCTACGAGGAGACCGTGCGCGGCGTGCCGCCCATGCCGCCCATCGGCTCGGGCTACCGCTTCCACGTTACCGGCCTGACCCACGACCGCAACGGGTTCCCGACCCAGCGGCCCGAGGAGGTGGTCGAGCTCATGGAGCGTATCCACCGCAAGATCGACCAGTTCTTCTACGACATCCAGCTCGTGGAGGAGATCATGACCGACGACTGCGACGTCTGCGTCATCGCCTACGGCTCGGTGGCCCGCTCGGCCGAACTGGCCGTGCAGCAGGCCCGCAGCCACGGCGTCAGGGCCGGGCTGCTCAAGCTCATGACCCTGTTCCCGTACCCCCGCAGGCACACGGAGAAGATCCTGGCCCACGCCAAGACCCTGGTGGTCCCGGAAATGAACATGGGGCAGATGTCCCGCGAGGTGAAGCGCGTCAACATGGGCCACGCCGCGGTCCGGACCATCAACCGCGTGGACGGCCAGATCGTCACTCCCTCGGAAATCCTCAAGGTCATCATGCAGGGGTAGCGTCATGAGCAAGATCACCGGCAACGAAATCATCCATCAGTACCTGAGGCACAACAAGAAGTTCCCGCACGTCCTGTGCGCGGGCTGCGGCCACGGCATCGTGCTCGGCACCCTGATCCGCTCCATCCACTCCCTGGGCATCCCCAAGGACGACGTGGTCGTGGTGGCGGGCATCGGCTGTTCCGGGCGGCTGGCCGTGTACGTGGACTTCAACACCGTGCACACCACCCACGGCCGGGCGCTCAGCTTCGCCACGGGCATCAAGATGTCCAACCCGAAGCTGCACGTCATCGCCCTCATGGGCGACGGCGACGCCCTGTCCATCGGCGGCAACCACCTGATCCACGCGGCCCGGCGCAACATCGGCGTCACGGCCATGATCCTGAACAACAGCATCTACGGCATGACCGGCGGACAGAGCTCCCCGGCCACGCCCGAGGGGTCCACCACCATGACCAACCCCTACGGCCAGCTGGACCACAGCTTCGACACCGTGGAGCTGGCCAGGGGCGCGGGAGCCAACTATGTGGCGCGCGGCACGGTCTTCCACGTCAACCACCTGGAAAAGATCATGATCGAGGCCCTGGAGCGGCCCGGCTTCTCCCTGGTGGAGGCCATCACGCCCTGCCACACCCAGTTCGGCCGCAAGAACAACTACAAGACCCCGGTGGACATGTACAAGTGGCTCAAGTCCACGGCCATTCCCCTGGAACGCTACAACGAGCTGCCCGAGGACAAGCGCGCGGACCGCATGCCCATCGGCGTGTTCGTGGACCGGGGCCGTCCGGGGTACGAGGAACTGTACTACGCCCGCCAGGAGAACTACCTCAAGCAGGCCGCAAAGGGGGGCAAGTAGATGAAGGCGCTACAGGAACTCGACCGTTTCGAAATCCGTTTCTCCGGCCTCGGCGGCCAGGGCATCATCACCCTCGGCAAGATCATGGGCCAGGGACTGGCGCTCGGTCACGGCTACAACGTCACCCAGACCCAGAGCTACGGTCCCGAGGCGCGCGGCGGCTCGAGCAAGTGCGACCTGGTCATCAGCTCCAGGCGAATCAGCTACCCCAAGGCCGAATCCCTGGACCTGCTCGTGGCCCTGTCCCAGGAGGCGTGCAACGCCTACTTCCCGTACCTCAAGAAGGGCGGCATCCTGGTCCTTGAATCCGACCTGGTCAAGCAGCCGCCCACCAACCAGTACCTCGGCCTGCCGTTCACCGGCCTGGCCAAGGACAAGATCGGCAACGTCCAGGCCATGAACACCGTGGTCCTCGGGGCGCTGTCCTTCCTCCTGCCCTTCATCAACCAGGCGACCATGCGCAAGACCCTGGAATCCGTGCTTCCGGCCAAGATTCGCGCCCTGAACGTCAAGGCCTTCAACCTCGGCCACAGGCTGGCCAGGAAGGAGTGGGGCGAGGACGCGGGCGAGGTCTGGCGCGTGGAGGAATACGGCGAGATCGACTGATCCCCGTCGGATACGGAACTCCAAGGTGGGGGCGGCGTTGCCGCCTCCACCTTTTTCATGTCTGCGGCGCGCTCTTCCCTCGACGGCATGGTCCGCTCCGTGACGCATTCGTCCGGGACATGGGGCCGGGGCGGGGGCGAAGGGCAGGCAGGTTGCACGTCCAGGTAAAAAAAATCGACATCTTGTATGGACTTCTTAACAGTTCTTAAGGCTCAACTGTGATCATATGATTTAAAATATAATAATTCATGCGTGTTATATGCGTGGTACGGGACTTGCTTCTTAATATCGTGTTTATAATTTTGAGGAGGTATCATGAAAATACGCATTCAACTGGCACTTATCGTCATGACCGTATTCATTTTCGGCGCGATGGCTTCCACGGCAGAAGCCAGCGTAATTCGCACTGGGCTGTTTACCGCATCCACCCTTGCCGCAAACGATGATGGCTCGACAGGCGAGGTCGCCATCGGGTTCGACGTCAATTTCTTCGGCAACACCCTGAGCACGCTGTACGTGAACAACAACGGCAACGTGACCTTCGGTTCGCCCATGTCCACCTACACCCCCTCTGGCCTGTCCGGGGTCTCCAGACCCATAATCGCGCCCTTCTTCGCGGATGTGGACACCCGGGCCGGTAACGTGCTGACCTACGGCACCAACACGGTGAACGGGCACTCGGCCTTCGGCGTGGATTGGATCAACGTCGGCTATTTTGCCTACCATACCGACCTGCTGAACTCGTTCCAGCTGATCCTGATCGACCGCAGCGACATCGCCGCGGGTGATTTCGACATCGAATTCAACTACGATCAGATTCAGTGGGAAACCGGCGACGCGTCCGGCGGTTCGGGCGGCGTGGGCGGAACGTCGGCCGCGGCCGGGTATTCCAACGGGCTGAGCGACGAAGACCTGGTGTACTATCAGCTGGCCGGGTCCCTCGTGAACGGCGCCTTCCTGGACGGTGGCGTCAATGCCCTGGCGGAAAACAGCAATATCGGCGTCACCGGCCGCTACCTGTTCAACGTGCGCAACGGCGTCGTCATCGAGCCGCCGACCACGGTTCCCGAACCCTCGGCCTTCCTCCTGCTCGGCGCGGGCCTGTGCGGCCTGGTCGCCTTCGGCCGGAAGCGTTTCATCCGGAAGTAGGCTGGAATCCGGTTATATCGCCTGTATGCAAGGCGCATCCCGCAGGGGGTGCGCCTTTTGCTTTTCGGGCGGACGGCACGCACGTGGGCGGATTCCCGTTTCCGGTCGGCGAGGGGCGTCGGGCACGGTCCGTCAGGCGAGAAGGGCGGTTGTCCGGTCCGGCGCGGATGGCCTGACGAGCGCCCGGAACGCCTCAGCCCGAGCGGACGACGATCGGGCGGACGGTTCCAGCGACCGAAGGACGGACCTCGGTGGTCCGGTGAGCCTGCGCGGGCCGGGGGACGCGGCGGCGGTATGCGCCGTTCTACCCGGCTTCAGGCCGTCGCGGGGATCAGTCGTTGAACGAGGTCTTGACCGTGGGGACCATGCCCTCGTCCCTGGCCTGGAGCTGGGGAAGCATCTGGCGGACGCTGTCGGTGATGGGCAGGGTCCAGTTGTGGGCGGAGACCACGGTGGAGTCCACCAGGCGGACGACGCGCGCGGTCATGTACACGTACCGGTCGGCGATGACGTAGGAGCCGGTCAGCCGGGCGGACCGGGGCGGCAGCTCGCGGGAGGAGCCGGCCAGCCCGGCGGCCTTCTCGTAGTCCGCGCCCTTGAGGCCGGAGGCGTAGGTGAAGTCCGTGGCGTTGGGGACGCCCTCGGTGATGTGCACCCCGTGCTGGACCAGGCGGTCGGCGATCTGCCGGGTCATGGTCTGGCCGAAGACCGACTTGTCGCCGGGGTCGTCCTGGTTGGTGAAGGGCGTGACGAACACGGCGGAGTTGAGGGTCAGCTCGTCGCTGGTCACGTTGGCGAAGAGGGTGTCGGCGGCCCGGTAGTTGAGTTCGATGATCGGCACGGACGCGGTCTCGTGGTAGGTCCGGGCCGTGGGCTCGGAGTCGAACACGTAGTTGAAGGTGTCCGTCGAGGCCTCCTTTGTGTCTTCCCACATGCGGTTGCCGCACCCCTGCGCGAAGAGCAGGAGGGTCGCCGTCAGTATGCTCAAGGCCGCTCTGTTCATGTCGTTGTCCCGGTCGTTGTTTTCGCCGTTGCCGTGCCTCGGGGCAGGAGGGCCCCGAAGCCTATTCGGCAGGTCGGCCCATTTCCTTTAGGATGGCCCGCAGGAGCCGGACCATGGCGGCCGAGGACTTCTCGGCCTGGGCGATGACCCATTCCAGGGGGGCCTCCTCCATGCAGTCCGGCAGGTTCTTGTTGGTCAGGCAGGACAGGCCCAGCACGCGGATGCCCATGTGATGGGCGGCGATGGCCTCCATGCAGGTGGACATGCCGATGGCGTCCGCGCCCATGATCCTGTACATGCGCGTCTCGGCCGGGGTCTCCATGTTCGGGCCCATGACCTGCATGAACACGCCGCGCTCCAGGCGGATGCCGAGTTCGAGCGCCTTGTCCACGGCGAGCCTGCGCAGGGTCGGGTCGTAGACCGCGCACATGTCCGGGAAGCGGTCGCCCCAGGCGTCCACGTTCGGGCCGCGCAGGGGGGTCTGGCCGGTCAGGTTGATGTGGTCCTCAATGAGCATGGGGCAGCCCACCTCGAAGGAGGGATTGAGCGCGCCCACCGCGTTGGTCAGGACCAGGGTTTTGATGCCGAGTTCCCCGAGCACGCGGATGTTGTGGGTGACCTCCTGCGGGGTGAACCCCTCGTAGAGGTGGAAGCGGCCGTCCAGGGCCAGGACCGGGACGCCCTCGATGGTCCCGGATATGAGGCGGCCGGAGTGGCTTTTCACCGAGGAGACCGGGAAGTGGGGGATGTCCCCGTAGGGAATGACCACCGGGTCCTCGATGGCCCCGGTCAGGGGGCCCAAGCCTGTACCCGTTATAAATGCAACGGTACCAGCTTGAATTTTGTCTAGCTTTTCATGTATGTATGCGGCAGAATGCTGTATCTTACCATGGTATTCCATGCAGGCTCCTTTGGCTTGGACGCGCCGTCGGGCGGGGGGAGATGGGTTTCGAGAACGGACCGATCAGACACGTGAAGGATAGGCACGCTTTATGGATATCGTGACGTTACTGGGTCTCGCCGTCGGCTTGTCGCTCATCATCGGGGCCATCATCATCGGCGGTGCAGTCGATGTTTTCATCAACGTTCCCGGCATGATGATCGTCGTCGGCGGAACACTCGCCTCCATCCTGGTGGCCTTTCCGTTCGAGGAGATCATACAGGCCTTCAAGGCCGCGTTCAAGATGTTCGTCGGGCGCAAGAGCCGGGTCCGTGACGTGGTCAACATCATGGTCAAGGTGGCCGAGATCAGCCGCCGCGAGGGGCTCATCGCCCTGGAGAACGTCCAGACCGAGAACATGGTCCTCAAGAAATCCTGCCAGCTCATCGCGGACAACGCGGACCCCGCGCTCATCCGCACGACCCTGTCCATCGAGATCAACTCCATGCGCCGCCGCCACCAGGTGGCCCAGGACGTGTTCAAGCGGCTGGCGGCCCTGGCCCCGTCCTTCGGGATGATGGGCACGCTCATCGGCCTGGTCCAGATGCTCTCCCAGCTGAGCGATCCCAAGGCCATCGGCCCGGCCATGGCCGTGGCCATCCTGACGACCTTCTACGGGTCGGCCATGTCCACGCTCTTCTTCATTCCCATCGCGGCCAAGCTCAAGGCGCGCACCCTCCAGGAACAGCTGCACCTGGAAGTCATCTTCGAGGGGGCCAAGTCCATCCTCGAGAACAACAACCCCCGCCTGGTCTATGAGAAGCTGTCCTCCTTCCTGGCCCCGGCGGAACGCGAGACCCAGCGATGAGCGACGAATACGACGACGACCTGCTCATCGACTTCGAGGAGGACGATTCGGAGGGCTCCGAGTGGTTGACGACCTTCGCCGACCTCTCCATGCTGCTGCTGGTCTTCTTCATCCTGCTCTATTCCATGTCCACCCTGGACAATGAAAAGTTTTCCGAGACCTTTTCGTCGGTGACCAAGGCGTTGCAGGGCAAGATGGACAAGATTTCGACCAGCCGGATCACCCGCGAGGAGGCCGGGGTGCTCCTGGACCAGGCCCTCATGCGCCGCCAGATCATCGAGTCCCAGCGCAAGGTCTTCGCCGAGGTCAAGACCCTTCAGACCAAGAAGGGCGTGGAGGGGCTGGTCTCCGCCAACTTCGAGGACGGGGTCATCACCCTGCGCGTGCCCGGCGACGTCATGTTCCAGTCCGGGCAGGTGGAACTCACGCCCAAGGGGGCGCAACTGGTGGCCGACCTCAAGGATTTCTTCATCAAGCACAAGGACCAGAACATCAAGATCGTCGGCTACACCGACAACGTCCGGCCGGGCGGCAATTCCCGGTTCAAGGACAACTGGGAGATTTCGGCCATGCGCGCGGTCAACGTTTTGCGCGAGCTGCTCAAGCTGGGGTTGGAATCCACCCGGCTGACGGCCACGGGCCTGGCCTATCTCAACCCGCTCTACCCGAACACCTCCGAGGAGTACCGGGCCAAGAACCGGCGGGTGGAGTTCATCCTGGAAAAGCGGGTCTCCGGCAAGTAGGGCCGTGGGCGGTCGCCAATCATCTTTGGGGAAGGGGGAGTGATGGATTTCAACATACAGTTGCCGGATGAAGAGGAAAGGCTGCGCAAGGCCTTCCGTACCAGGGTTCCGGGCCTGACCGCCCGGTTTTCCGAGATCGGCCTCGTCCTCGATGTGTCCGACCTGAGCGCCACCGGCTTCGCTGTCATCGACAAGAACGGGCGGTTCACCGAGCGGGAGACCTACGACGTGGAGTTGCAGATCAAGGGCAGGCTGTTCCTCGGCGGGACCAGGGCCATGTGCATGCGCGTGCGCGAAGACGGCATCGTGGGCCTGAACTTCACGGATCTCGAACGGCAGAAGCAGATCAAGCTCGACAAGCTGGTCCTCGAGGTGCAGAAAAGACTCATCGCCCTGCGCAAAAAAAAGCGCGAGCAAGGCTGACCGTGCAAGGCAGAACCATCGACCGTCACAAGGTCCTCATAGCCAACCGAGGCGAGATCGCCATGCGGGTCATGGGCGCGTGCACGCGCCTGGGGCTCGACTTCGTCTGCGTGTGCACGGCCGTCGACCGCGAGTCCGGCCACGTCCGCATGGCCCGCGAACTGGCCGGGGACGACGCGGTCTACACCATTACCTCCTATCTGGACGCCAACGAGATTTTTTCCGTGGCCGACGCGAGCGGGGCCACGGCCGTGCATCCGGGCTACGGCTTCTTCGCCGAGGACTTCCGCTTTGCCCGGCGCGTGGTCCGGCGGGACCGGCCCATGGAGTTCATCGGGCCCAGCTGGTGGGTCATCCGCGACCTGGGCGACAAGATCAACACCAAGCGCATCGCCCGTTCCCTGAACGTGCCCACCGTGCCCGGCTCCGACCGGCCGGTGTACAGCGAGATCGAGGCCGACGAGATCGCCTCCTCCCTGTTCGAGTTCCAGGCCAGCCAGGGCATCGTGGACGGGGTGATCATGGTCAAGGCCTCGGCCGGCGGCGGGGGCATGGGCATCGAGGAGGTCGGCGACTTCAACGAGTTCCGCTCTGTCTTCCGGCGCATCCGCAACTACGCCAAACGCAATTTCGGAGACGAGGGCGTGCTCATCGAGCAGCGCATCTTCGACTTCAACCACCTGGAGGTCCAGGTGGTCTCCGGGCGGGGCGGCCAGCACCACGTGCACTTCGGCACGCGCAACTGTTCGGTCCAGTCCACGGGCAAACAGAAACGCATCGAGGTGGCTCCCGGCTTCGCCCCGGACGTGGTGGCCTACACCTTCGACGCCGCCAGGGTCCTGTCCGAGATCACCGACCACTCCCTGGCCATGGCCCGCGAGACCCGCTACGACAACGTGGGCACCTGGGAGTGGATCATCACCCCGCGCGGCGAGCCGTTCCTGATGGAGGTCAACACCCGCATCCAGGTGGAAAACGGCGTGTCCGCGGTCATCTCCAGGGTCCACGGGGAGCCGGTGGACATCATCACCGAGCAGATCCGCCTGGCCCTGGGCGAGCCCCTACGCTACACCCAGGAGGACATCACCTTCGAGGGCGTGGGCATCGAGTACCGGCTGGTGGCCGAGAACACGGCCAAACGGTTCACGCCCTGCGCCGGGACCATCACCCGGCTGGCCTGGCCCGAGCGCGAGTGGCTGCACGTCCACACCCACGTGCCCACGGACCGCCCCTACGAAATCCCCATGGAGTACGACCCGAACCTGGCCCTGGCCATCGTCTGGGGCGCGGACCTGGCCGAGGCCAAGGCGCGCGGGCGGGAATTCCTGGACGGCCTGGTCCTGAAGGGACGGTGCGGCAACGCAACCAGCGAATTTTACAGCAACATCGAGTACCTGAAGGCCAAGACCGACAGGCTCCTGGAGTTCTGAGCATGGACAGGGAACGGAGAATCCAGGGGTTGCGCGACCGCCTGACATACATTCAGGAGATCTTCGCCAACCGCGAGGACGAGTCCATCCGGCTGCTGGCCGCCAAGTTCGGCGAGCTCCTGGAGCGCCACCGCCTGATGCCGGGCGGGGCCAAGCTTGAGGAGCTGGCGCGCATCGAGGACCTGTTCGACTTTTCCGAGCGCAAGCTCGACACCACCCTGACCCCCATGGACAAGGTGCGCATCGTCCGCCACCCCCAGCGCATCTGCCTCAAGGACATCCTCGAGAACGTCTACGACAACTACACCGAGATCGGCGGGCGGGGCGAATACAACATCGACCCGAGCATGCTCATCGCCCGGGCCGTGTTCTCGCGTCGGGTGGGGGACAAGGTCATCAACCAGATGGTCATGGTCATCGGCCAGGAAAAGGGCCACGGCGAGGCCTTCCGCAACGGCGGCTCGGTCAAGCCGTGGGGCAACGCCAAGGCCCTGCACTACATGAAGGTGGCCGAGACCGAGAACATCCCGGTGCACACCTTCGTGTTCACGCCGGGGGCCTATCCCGTGGAGGACTGGCCGGGCGCGGCCCAGCAGATCGCCCGCAACCTCTACGAGCTGGCCGGACTGCGCGTGCCCGTGGTGGCCGTGTTCTCCGAGGGCGGCTCGGGCGGGGCCGAGGCCATCGGCCTGGCCGACCGCCGGATCATGCTCTCCCACGGCTACTATTCGGTCATCTCGCCCGAGGGCGCGGCGGCCATCGAGGCCGGGTTGCGCGGCGGGGAACGGGCCACGCCCGAGCTCATCGAGAAGTGCGCCCGGCAGCTGCGCATCACCGCGGACGACAACCTGGCCAACGGCTACGTGGACCGCGTGCTCCGCGAGCCGCCCCTGGGGGCGAGGCCGTACCACTACGACTTTTTCCGCGAGCTCAGGCGCGAGCTGATCCAGACCACCAACGAGGTGGTCAGCTCGGTCAAGTCCATGAAGCTCTACCGGGCCATGGCCGTGCGCACCTCCAAGACCGACGACGCCGAGTCCATCTACATGCGCTGGACCCTGTCCAAGTCGGCCCTGGACCGGCTGGTGGAGCAGCGCCAGCGCAAGTTCCGGGCCATGAGCCGCCATGCCCGGCTGGACGGCACCGGCGTGATCAGCCGGGCCGTGGCCGCCACCAAGGGGACCATCTGGGCCGCCCACTCCTTCCTGCGCTACGACCTGCTCGGCCGCCAGAAGAAGCGACTCAACGCCATGTTCGAGGACCTCGGGGCCGAGGCGCACCTGGTCCGGCACAAGGTGCTCATGCCGTTGAAGAAGACCCTGGACAAGGTCCTGCCCGGCAACAACGGGGACCAGCCCAAGGTGGGCGAGGCCGTGGTGGACAGGCTGACCCGGCTCTCCTGCCCCGAGGACGGGGCCTGCCTGGTGGGCAGCGAGTGGGCCTGGACCAGCCCGCGCAGCCAGGAGGACCGGACTATCTCCTGTCCCAACGTGCGCACGCATCACTGTCCGGACCTGTGGGTGCCGGACCTGTTCGGCGACTTCGCCGGGGTCTGCCCGTCCTGCGGCCACCATTTCCCCATGGAGTACCGCTGGTACCTGGAGAACGTCTTTTCCTACAGCGAATCCAAGGAGTTCAACCAGCAGCTGGAGGCCATCAACCCCCTGGGCTACGAGAAGTTCGACACCAAGCTGGACAAGGCCAAGGAGCGCACCGGGCTCAAGTCCGCGTGCATCACCTTCGAGACCTCCATCGAGGAGGTGGACGCCGTGGTGGCCGTGCTCTGCGCGCCGTTTCGGGGCGGCTCCGTGGGCGCGGCCGAGGGCGAGAAGTTCATCCGCGCGGCCGAGCGGGCCACGCGCAAGCGCCAGCCGTTCATCGCCTACGTGCACGGCACGGCGGGCATCCGCATCCAGGAGGGCGTCAACGGCGTCATCCAGATGCCGCGCTGCACCATCGCCGTGCGCCGCTACATCGACGCGGGCGGCCTGTACCTGGTGCTCTACGACACCAACTCCTACGCCGGGCCCGTGGCCAGCTTTCTGGGCTGCTCGCCGTACCAGTTCGCGGTGCAGTCCTCGAACATCGGCTTCGCCGGGCCGGGGGTCATCTCCGAGACCACGGGGATCGTCGTGCCGCCCAACTACCACAAGGCCTACCACGCCCTGTCGCGCGGCCACATCCACGGCATCTGGGACCGCCGGGAGGTCCGCAAGAACCTGCACCAGTCGCTCCTGACCATGGGCGGGCGCAACCTTTACTATCGCTGATTTTTATGAGACACCCCCGTGCGCGCCCCGTGTTTGAAACAGACGCGAATCAGAGCGCAATAGAGGAAAAATAGTGCTGAATATCAAAGAATTGCTCGATAAGGTAAAGGCCTCTCCCTATCGCGAGATCGTGGTCCGCGCGCCCCATACCGGGGTGGTCTCCTTCGCGGCGGTCAAGCCCGGCGAGAAGGTCCACGGCCCGCGCGGCGAGTTCCTGGAGAAGCCCGGCACCCTGCTGGCCCACCTGACCCGCGAGAAGAACGAGAAGCCCATCCCGGCCCCGGAAAAGGGTGTCATCGAGGTCGTGCACACGCAGCACGAGGGCCGGTTCGTTGAGGCGGGCGAGCCGCTGGTGACCATCAAGCATTACCTGACCCGCAAGGAGGTCATCGAGCTCATCCTGCAGGAGGCCCTGTACCTGTTCCGCGCCCCGGAGCGGGCCAAGTACTACTTCGTCCCCGAGGTGGACCAGAAGCTCAAGGTCTCGGGCAAGCGCTCGGTCAAGGTCCAGGACGGCATGGAATTTCTCATCGTGTCTCGCATGAAGCGGGAGACGCCTCTGGCCTATTCCGGGCCCGAGGGCATCATCTACTCCGTCTACTTCGGCCGCGGCGACAACGTGGACGAGGGCGAGCCCCTCATCGGCGTCTGTCCCGAGGACCAGCTCATGGTCATCCAGGACGTGGTGGCCCGCATCCAGAGCGAGTGGGAAGAAGAGGCGTAGACAACCACCGGGAGGCGCATATGGGCAGGCTGTTGCAGATTCGGGTGTCGGCGTGGACCTACAGCGAGGACGAGGTGCGCAAGACGTGGCCGTCCCTGTGGGACCTGGCCTGGGAAGACAGCTCCGCCATCCCCAGGAAGGGCGTCATGGAGCTGGCCGACGCGATCTTCGACGCGGTCCGTGCCGGGCTCATCCCCGACGACCAGGCCAAGGCCCTGCGCGAGGATGCCGAAAAGGCGGACAAGCTGCGCCTGGCCATCGAAAAGGCCCTGGGCGACTGGCAGCCGGGCGAGGCGGACAAGCTGACCTATGCCCTGGAAGATGTCATGGACGCCTTGGAAGACATCGCCTCCAAATTCTGATATTGCTTTTTCCAAGACGAATCCTATCCATGTTAAGGAGTTGAAATGGCTGGCAGCATGAATAAAGTGATCATTATCGGCCGGGTCGGGCAGGACCCCAAGGTTTCCTATACCACCTCCGGCCAGGCCGTGGCCAATTTTTCCGTGGCCACGGACGAGGGATACCGCGACCGGCAGACGGGCCAGAAGGTGGAGCGCACCGAATGGCACCGCGTGGTGGCCTGGCGGCAGCAGGCCGAATTCGTGGCCAACTACATCGGCAAGGGCCGCCTGGTCCTGGTCGAGGGCAAGCTCCAGACCCGCAAGTGGCAGGGCCAGGACGGCCAGGACCGCTACACCACGGAGATCGTGGCCGACAACATCCAGGGCCTGGACCGCATGCCCGACGGCCAGCAGCCCGCCCAGCAGGGCGGCTACCAGCAGCAGGGGGGCGGCTACCAGCAGAATCGGCCGCAGCAGAACCGTCCGCCGCAGAACAACAACGGCTACCAGCAGAACAACAACGGCTATCCGGAGGACGAGGACCTCGGTCCCGCCTTCCCGTCCGAGGCCAGCGGCATGGACGACGTGCCGTTCTAGGCGGCCGCCGGAACCGGTGTGCAATGCGAATTCTTCGAGGGCGGCCCTGCCGCCCTCTTTTTTTGCGCCTGTGCTTCGGGGGCGGGACGTTTGCAACCGCTAGGTATAGCAGATGATGTTTTGGAACAGGACCATGTTCGTGGTCGCCCGGTACTGGTGGGCGACGTCGGCGTGGAAGCGGTGGGCCTCGCCCTGGGCCAGGCGGTGGACTTTGCCCTCGTAGATCAGGTCGAGCACGCCCCGGAGGGTGACCACGTGCTCGATGACCCCGAAGCGGTGGGCGGTGGAGCGCTGGTGGTGCCCGTTGGTCAGGGTGACGTGGAACATCTCCATGCGCGTGGCCGCGTCGTATGGGAAGATGACCCGGATGGCCATGTCGGGATCGTTGGGGAAGGGCACCTGCCGGTAGTCCGAGCCGCCCCTGCCCGCGAAGAACGATGAAAAGGAGAGGTTCAACCCGCTGGCGATCTTCCACAGGGTGGCGATGGTCGGTGCGGACTCCCGCCGTTCGATCTGCCCGAGCATGGCCTTGGACACGCCCGTGAGCAGGGCCGCCTTGTCCAGGCTCATCTCCCGTTCCTTTCTGCACGTCTTGAGGCGGTCGGCAATGGCCGAACGGATGTCTTCCGTGGACACGTCTTCTCCTTTGATCCGTAGTTTGCCGTTGGTTTTTTCTTGTGCGCTTTAACGCACGGTGCTATTTTTGATCCCGTGCGCTATCACGCACGATGAAAATTCATAGCAGGAGCCGACGGGCCGGGCAAGGAAAACCGGTCCGTCGGAAAAGAGGAGCACGGGCATGGCGGACAAGTTGAGCAGGAGCGCGCAGAACGTCCAGGATTTCCTGTCGAAACAGGGAGACGACTTCGATGTCAGGGAGCTGGCGTCGTCCACCCGGACGGCCCGCGAGGCGGCGGACAGCATAGGGTGTTCGGTGGCGCAGATCGCCAAATCGCTGGTCTTTCGGGAGCGGGCCACGGGCGATCCGGTTCTGGTGGTGGCCTCGGGCGTCAACCGCGTGGACCCGGCCAGGGTGCGCCTGGCAACGGGCCTGGACCTGGGCCGGGCGGACGGCAATTTCGTCAAGGATCGCACAGGTTTCGCCATCGGCGGTATCCCGCCCGTTGGCCACGATGTGCCCCTGCGCACGGTGCTGGACCGGGATCTTGAACAGTATGCCGAGATATGGGCGGCCGCCGGAACGCCGCACGCGGTCTTTCGGCTGACGCCGGACAGGTTGGGCGCGCTCACGGGCGGGCAGTGGGTCGACCTGCGCGAGGAGTCGTGACCCTTACCGTACCGCACATTCCCCCCTTTTACAGAAGGTTATTGCCTCCCCGGTGATTCCCGTGTTGGATTTTTCTCCCGTTTGGTGCGTCTCCGCGGTGACGGTGTGTTCGAAAACGGGACAGCTAACATGATGAAAAATTTGGGCTAAATATAAGCGAGACGGTTGACCTGTTCAATCCATCGGAATAGGTTAGGCTCAACTCGGCATAATTCTGCATATGCTGATATGTCGGGTAGGAATGGGCGTGTATGGGGTCCCAGACCCATTTATTATGCTCAAAAAGACATAAAAACAGCCTGTTTGGGACAGAAACGGGCGGTGGCCGGCCCCGCGGCAACGGGGCGGCGGAACATATGTCGAGTCTTTAGTGGAGGAGCAATGAAGACCGTTCCAGTTCAGGATGCCGTCGGCATGGTCCTGTGCCACGACATGACCAAAATCGTTCCCGGGGAAACCAAGGGGCCGGTTTTTCGCAAAGGACACATCATCGCGGAAGAGGACATCCGGACGTTGCTCGAGATCGGCAAGGAGCACATCTACGTCCTGGATATGGAAAAGGGCTGCATCCATGAGAACGAGGCTGCCCAACGCATCGCCAACGCGGCCGTGGGGCCGCACATAACCCTGTCGGACGTGTCCGAGGGACGCATCAACTTCATCGCCGAACCCGGCCTGCTCGACGTCAACGTCGAGGCCCTGCACCGCATCAATTCCATCGAGGAAGTCGTCCTGGCGACCCTGCACACGGGCCAGCAGGTCACGGAGACCCGTCCCGTGGCCGGTACCCGCGTGGTTCCGCTGGTCATCGACGAGGAAAAGATCCGCCGGGTGGAGGCCATCTGCGCCGAGTACGACTACGTTGTCGGCATCCGGCCCTTCCGGCGGCTGTCCGTCGGCCTGGTGACCACGGGCAGCGAGGTCTACCACGGCCGCATCAAGGACAAGTTCGGGCCGGTCATCCGCAAGAAATTCTCCAACCTCGGGTCCGAGGTCATGGGCCAGACCCTGACCTCCGACGATCCGTCCATGACCCGCGACGCCATCCTGGCCTTCATTGCCGGCGGCGCGGAAATGGTCGTGGTCACCGGCGGCATGTCCGTGGACCCGGACGACCAGACGCCCACGGCCATCCGGGCCACCGGGGCGGACGTCGTCACCTACGGGTCGCCCACGTTTCCCGGCGTCATGTTCATGGTCGCGGACCTCAACGGCGTGCCCATCCTCGGGCTGCCGGGCTGCGTCATGTACTACCGGGCGTCCGTGTTCGACTTGATCGTCCCGCGTATTCTGGCCGGTGAGAAGGTAACCCGCGAGGACATCGTATCCCTGGGGCATGGTGGGTTTTGTGCGACCTGCGAGGTCTGTCGCTATCCCATCTGTCCCTTCGGTAAATAGATCATGGTTCCCTGGGGGAACCCAAACCATCTGCGAGACAGTGAGAACTAATTAGGAGGAAAACTGTCATGATCAAAAGGACGCTCCGAGTAAATGGAGTCTCCAGGAACGTAGTGTGCGAGCCTGAAGAGTCCCTGGCCAACGTGTTGCGCCAGAACCTGGGATTGACCAGCGTCAAGATCGGTTGCGGCACCGGTCAGTGCGGAAGTTGCACCATCCTGCGGGATGACAAGCTGGTCCGGTCCTGCACCGTCAAGATGAAGCGTGTCCCGAACAACACCAAAATCATGACCCTGGAGGGCCTCGGCACTCCCGACAACCTGCATCCCATTCAGATGGCCTGGATCGCCTACGGCGGAGCGCAGTGCGGCTTCTGCTCCCCCGGCTTCCTGGTCTCCACCTATGCGCTTTTGACCGAGAATCCGAGCCCCACCCGCGAGGAAATCCGCGACTGGTTCCAGCAGCACAAGAACGTCTGCCGCTGCACCGGTTACAAACCCCTGGTCGACGCCGTCATGGCCGCCGCCGAGGTCATGCGCGGCGACAAGTCCATGGATGATCTGATCTTCAAGATCCCCGAGAGCGGTCGCATCTGGAACACCCGGTATCCGCGTCCGTCCGCCGTGGCCAAGGTCACCGGCACCTGGGACTTCGGCGCCGACATGGGTCTGCGCCTGCCCCCGGGAACCCTGCACTGCGAACTGGTCCAGGCCGAGGTTTCCCACGCCAACATCCTGTCCATCGACGTGACCGAGGCCGAGGCCGTGCCCGGCGTCTACAAGGTCGTGACCCACAAGGACGTCAAGGGCAAGAACCGCATCACCGGTCTGATCACCTTCCCGACCAACCTCGGCGACGGCTGGGATCGTCCCATCCTGTGCGACGAGAAGGTCTTCCAGTACGGCGACGCCATCGCCATCGTCTGCGCCGACACCCCGCAGGCGGCCAAGGAAGGCGCCAAGAAGGTCAAGGTCGAACTCGAGCAGCTGCCCGAGTACATGTCCGCCCCGGCGGCCATGGCCGAGGACGCCATCGAGATCCACCCCGGCACCCCCAACGTCTACTACATCCAGAAGGAAGCCAAGGGACCGGACACCAAGCCCATCTTCGAGAAGGCCGACGTGGTCGTGGAAGGCGACTACTACACCCAGCGCCAGCCCCACATGCCCATCGAGCCCGACGTAGGGTTCGCCTACATGGGTGAGGACGACAAGCTGTTCATCCACTCCAAATCCATCGGCATCCATCTGCATCTGCTGATGATCGCCCCCGGTCTGGGCCTGGAGCCCGACAAGATCGCCCTGGTCCAGAACCCGACCGGCGGCACCTTCGGCTACAAGTTCTCCCCGACCATGGAAGCGCTGGTCGGCGCGGCGGCCCTGGCCACCGGCCGTCCCGTGTTCCTGAACTACACCTGGAAACAGCAGCAGCAGTACACCGGCAAGCGTTCCCCGCAGTTCACCACCGTGCGCCTGGCCTCCACCAAGGACGGCAAGCTGCTCGGCATGGAGACCGACTGGACCGTGGACCACGGCCCGTACTCCGAGTTCGGCGACCTGCTGACCCTGCGCGGCGCGCAGTACATCGGCGCCGGTTACGACATCCCGGCCATTCGCGGCGAGGGCCGCACCGTGTGCACCAACCACTGCTGGGGCGCGGCCTTCCGCGGCTACGGCGCTCCCGAGGCGGAGTTCCCCTCCGAGGTGTGCATGGACGAGCTGGCCGAGAAGCTGGGCATGGACCCGCTGGAACTGCGTTACAAGAACGCCTACCGCAAGGGTTCCACCACCCCCACCGGCCAGGATCCCGAGGTCTACTCCCTGCCTGAGATGATCGACAAGGTCCGTCCCAAGTACGAGGAGTTCAAGAAGATCGCCGCCGAGAAATCCACCGACGCCGTGAAGTACGGCGTGGGCGTGTCCATCGGCGTGTACGGTTCCGGTCTGGACGGCCCGGACACCGCCGAGGTCGATATCGCCCTGAACGAGGACAACACCGTCACGGTGTACTCCGCCTGGGGCGACCACGGCCAGGGCGCGGACATGGGTACCCTGGGCACCGCCCACGAGGCCCTGCGTCCCCTGAGCCTGACCCCGGATCAGATCCACCTGATGATGGGCGACACCAGCAACTCCCCCGCGGCCGGTCCCGCCGGCGGCAGCCGCTCCCAGGTCGTCGTCGGTCAGGCCACCAAGAACGCCTGTGATCAGCTCGTGGCCGCCATGCGGAAGCCCAACGGCGCCTTCCGCACCTACAAGGAAATGGT
This sequence comes from Pseudodesulfovibrio mercurii, assembly GCF_000189295.2. Taxonomy (NCBI): domain Bacteria; kingdom Pseudomonadati; phylum Thermodesulfobacteriota; class Desulfovibrionia; order Desulfovibrionales; family Desulfovibrionaceae; genus Pseudodesulfovibrio; species Pseudodesulfovibrio mercurii. Next base: position 151,973 of record NC_016803.1, read on the forward strand.
CGATGACGGTCTGGCAGTGCTCTATCACGGCAAGTGGACCGCTCCGGCCAACGACTGCGATGCCAACGGCCAGGGCAACCCGTTCTGCTGCTACATGTACGGCGTGTTCTGCTTCCTGGTTTCCGTGGACATCGCCACCGGCAAGGCCAAGGCCGAGAAGGTCGTCACCGTCGCCGACATCGGCGTGGTGAACAACTACCTCGTGGTGGACGGCCAGATCCACGGCGGCGTCGCTCAGGGCATCGGCCTGGCGCTGACCGAGGATTACGAGGACATCAAGAAGCACGCCAACATGGCCGGCGCCGGTATCCCGTACTGCAAGGACATCCCGGACGACATGGAGATCATCTACGTGGAATCCCCGCGTCCCGACGGTCCCTTCGGCGCTTCCGGCGTGGGCGAGATGCCTCTGACCGCTCCGCATGCGGCCATCATCAACGCCATCTACAACGCCTGCGGTGCGCGTATCCGCCACCTGCCGGCCTACCCCGAGAAGGTGCTCGCAGCGCTCAAGGGCTAACGGCACAGACTTGAAACAACGGCGGCCCGTGCCTTGGCATGGGCCGCCTTTTTCCGTAAGTGGTGAACCATGGAACAAGCGGAACTCAGACAGTGGGAACAGAAGTGCATCCAGGAGGAATCCCCCCGGTGCACGGCGGCCTGCCCCCTGCATGTGGACGCGCGCGAGTGCTGTTCGCTGCTGGCCGCGGGCCGCGTGGACAAGGCGTGGGCCGTACTGGCCAAGACAATGCCCCTGCCGGGGGTCCTGGCCCGGACCTGCGACGCGCCGTGCAAGGCGGCCTGCCTGCGCCGGGACAAGGGCGGCCCCATCGAGATGGGGGCCCTGGAACGGTTCCTGGCGGGAACGGCCCAGGCGGCCAAACCGCCCCGGCCCCTGCCGCGCAACGGCAAGTCCGTGGCCGTCATCGGCGGGAACATGACCGGGCTGTGCGCGGCCTGGGAGATCGCCCGCAAGGGGTTCGCCGTGACCGTGTACTGCACCGCGCCGGACGCGGGCGCGGACCTGCCCGACGGGGTCCTGGACGGGGAACTCGCGGACATGGAGCGCATGGGCGTGGCCCTCAAGCGGGGCGCACCCCTGACCCCGGAGCTGGTCGAGGACCGGCTGGACGCATGCGACGCGGTCTTCATCGACGGCGACGGCGTGCCCGACGCGATCCTGAATTTCGCCGAACCCGACGAGATCACGCTCGGCACCAACCGTCTGGGGCTGTTCGCCACCCGTCCGGGCGAGACCTCGCCGGTCTTCATGGCCGCGGCCGGACGCCGCGCGGCCAACTCCATCCTGCGGTTCACCCAGGGCGTGTCCATGGTCAAGAGCCGCGAACTCGAAGGCCCCTACGAGACGCGCCTGTACACCGTGCTCGACAAGGTGGAGCCGGTGGCGCCCGTGGCCGTGGGGGAGGGCTATGACCAGCCCCGCGCCGTGGAGGAGGCCGCCCGCTGCCTGAAGTGCGAATGCATGGAGTGCGTGAAGGGCTGCGTCTTCCTCAAGCATTACAAGCAGTACCCCAAGGTCTACGTGCGCCAGGTCTACAACAACGAGGCCATTGTCCGGGGCACGCGCCAGGCCAACAAGATGATCAACTCGTGCATGCTCTGCGGCCTGTGCGACACGGTCTGTCCCGAGGACTTCGCCATGGGCGAGGTCTGTCTCGAGGCGCGGCGGCACATGATCGCCAAGGGGACCATGCCGCCCTCGGCCCACGAGTTCGCTCTGCGCGACATGGCCTTTGCCGACGGCGACAAGTGCGCCCTGGCCCGGCACGCGCCGGGCGAGACCTCCAGCGAATACGTCTTTTTCCCCGGCTGCCAGCTGACCGCCACCGATCCCGGCGGTGCGGAGCGCGCCTATGCGGACCTCCGCACCCGGCTGGGCAAGGTCGGGCTGATCCTGCGCTGCTGCGGCGCTCCGGCCGCCTGGTCCGGGCGTGACGCCCTGTTCGGGGAGTCCCTGGCCGAACTGCGCGCGGACTGGCAGGGCCTCGGCTCGCCGCGCATCATCGCGGCCTGCCCCTCCTGCCTCAAGATCCTGCGGCAGGCCATGCCCGAGGCGGAGATCGTCTCCCATTGGTCCCTCCTGAGCGCCCTGGGACTGCCGGACACCGCCCTGAAGACGGGCGGGACCCTGGCCGTGAACGACCCGTGCGCTGCCCGCGAGGACGGGGCGCTGCGCGGCGAGGTGCGTGGCCTGCTGGACGCCCTCGGGGTGTCCGTGGTCGAACCGGAGTACAGTGGCGGGTTGACCCAGTGCTGCGGCTACGGTGGCCTGCTCAACGAGGTGGACCCCCAGCTCGGCCGGGCCGCGGCCCAGGCCAGGGCCGACGGCGCGGACGAGGACTTCGTGACCTACTGCGCCATGTGCCGGGACATGATCGCCCGCACGGGCAAGCGGACCATGCATCTCTACGATCTGCTCTATCCCGGCGGCGAGCCGGGGGCGCGGCCCACGCCAGGCCATTCCGAGCGGCGCGAGAACCGCGTCCACCTGCGCGAGAAGCTCCTGCGCGAGCTGTGGAGCGAGGCGGACGGCGTCCAGGCCGAGGACTTCGAGCGGGTCCGCATGACCTGCACCGAGATGGGCGCGGCGGCCATGGAGGAGCGGCGCATCCTCATCAGCGACGTGCAGAAGGTCCTGCTCCAGGCCGAACGATCCGGCAGGCACCTGGTCCACGGCGAGACCGGCCGCTTCCTGGCCTCGTTCAGGCCGAACACGGTGACCTACTGGGTGGAATACGAACTCACGGACGGCGGCTACCTGGTGCATAACGCCTGGTGCCACCGCATGAAGATAGAAGGAGGGCAGCCATGAGCAGCGCGATCACGGTACCTGGAACCGGAGCCGGGGGCTGGCGTTGCGGCCCCTGCGACGAGGACATGGTCATGAAACCGGTGGGGCTGACCTATCTCAACTCCCGGTTTGACGTGGAATTGCCCACCTGCCCCAAGTGCGGCTACGTGCTCATCCCCGAGTCCCTGGCCCTGGGCAAGATGTACCAGGTGGAGCAACTGCTGGAGGACAAGTAACCGTGCGATTCGCGCCGCCTCCGCTGTGGGAGCGCGCGGAACTGCGCGCCGTGGCCGGGGAGACCCTGCGGCCGGGCGGCTTCGAGCTGACCGACCGGGCGGCGGACTTCATCGGCGCGGTGCCGGGCTGGCGCGTCCTGGACGTTGGTGCGGGCCTGGGGGCCACCGTGGCCCGGCTGCGGGCGCGCTACGGCGTGCGGGCCTGGGGCGTGGAGCCCTCGGCCGACCAGCTCGACCGGGCCAAGGGTGCGCCGGGACTCGTCCGGGCGCGCGGCGACCGGTTGCCGTTTCTGCCGGAAACCTTTGACGCGCTCTTCTGCGAGTGCGTCTTTTCCCTGTTCGACGACCGGCCCGGAGGGCTCACGGAATTTCACCGGGTGCTAAGGCCAGGCGGTTTCCTGGTCCTGTCCGACCTGTGCGCCGTCGGCTGCCCCGTGGGCGACGGCGCGTCCTGCGCGGACCGGGCCGCGCCCCTGGCCGAGACCGACCGGCTGGTCCGAGAGGGCGGATTTACGGTCCGGCTGCTGGAGGACCACGGCGCCCACCTGCGGGACCTGGCCGCCCGGCTGGTCTGGACCGCCGGGGAGGCGGCCTCCGACTGCAACCGGGACCTGGGCTATTTCCTGATGATCGCGCAAAAGCAAGGAGCGGACTGATGCTGGACGACGCCGGACTTCGCGTCATGGAACTTGCCGGAAAGGGCTATTGTTGCAGCCAGATGATGGTCATCATGGCCCTGGACGAGATGGACCGCGAGGACCCGGACCTGGTCCGGGCCGCGGGCGGGCTGTGCAACGGGCTGGGCGACTGCTCCGGACCGTGCGGCGTGCTCACGGGCTCGGTCCTGGCGCTCGGCCTGTACGCGGGCAAGGGGCAGGACATGGAGGAGCCCGAGGAGGTCCTGCCGGTCATGCTCGAGTCCCTGCGCGACTGGTTTACGGAGCGGACCCTGGAATACGGCGGCATCACCTGCGGGGCGATCCTGGACGGCGGCTGCGGCAAGCCCCATCCCGAGCGCTGCGGCGGGTTGGTGGCCGAGGCCAACGCCAAGGTGCGCGAAATTCTGGTCGATAACGGGCTCGACCCGGCCGAGGGACGCGAGCTGCCGTGAATTCGAGTCCGAGAAGCGTCTGCCCGATCTGCCTGCGGCCGATCCCGGCCCGCCACGAGACCGTGGCCCACGAGACCTTCCTGGTCAAGGAGTGCCCGGAGCACGGCGCGTTCCGTACCGTGGTCTGGCGCGGCGAGCCGTCCTTCGACTCCTGGGCGCGTCCCAAGGTCCCGTCCGGGCCGAAGACGCCGTTCACCCGTGTGGAGCGGGGGTGCCCTCTGGACTGCGGGCTGTGCGACGCCCACCGGCAGCACACCTGCACCGCGCTCATCGAGGTCACCTGGCGCTGCGACCTGGGCTGTCCGGTCTGTTTCGCTTCATCCGGCAAGGCGGCCCCACCCGATCCGTCCCTCGATGCACTGGACACGCTCTTCGACCGGGTGGAGCTGGCCTCGGGCCACTGCAACATCCAGCTCTCGGGCGGCGAGCCCACGGTGCGCGAGGACCTGCCCGAGATCATCCGGCTGGGCAAGGCCAGGGGATTTCCGTTCATCCAGCTGAACACCAACGGGCTGCGGCTCGGTTGCGAACCGGGCTACGCGGACCGGCTGGCCGAGGCCGGGCTGGATTCGGTCTTTCTCCAGTTCGACGGCACCGAGGAATCCATTTTCGAGGCCCTGCGGGGCCGCCCGCTGCTCGAAACCAAGCTCGCGGCCCTGGACGCATTGGCCCGTGCCGGGGTAGGCGTCATCCTGGTGCCCACGCTGGTGCCGGGGGTCAACGACCGCGACCTGGGCAACATCCTCAGGCTGGGCGCGGCCCGCTCTCCGGCGGTGCGCGGGGTGCATTTTCAGCCGGTCAGCTATTTCGGGCGCTATCCCAAGCAGCCGGACGACGGCGAGCGCATGACCCTGCCCGAGATCATGCGCGGCTTGGAGGCCCAGACGGGCGGGATGCTCAGGGCGACGGATTTCCGGCCGCCGGGCTGCGAGCACGCCTACTGCTCCTTTCACGCCAACTACGTGGTCACGGAGGATGGCGGGCTGACCCGGCTCTCCTCGGGCGGGTCCTGCGGCTGCACACCGCGCCCGGCCTCCGAGGGGGCGGACGCGGCCAAGGCCTTCGTCAAGCGCCAGTGGGCCGCCCCGGGCAAACAGCTGCCCATGGCCTTCGACGGGCCGGGCGGGGCCGCCCCTTCGCGGAGCGCACCCGAGGACGCCCTGGACGCCTTCATCCGGCGGGCGGCCACCCACACCTTCGCGGTTTCGGCCATGGCCTTCCAGGATTGCTGGACCCTGGACCTGGAACGGCTCAAGGGGTGCTGCATCCACGAGGTCTCGCCGGACGGGCGGCTCATCCCGTTCTGCGCCTACAACCTGACGTCCATGGGCGGCGAAACCCTGTATCGGGGGAAATGTCATGGGCCGGTCCCATCTTGATTGCTGGCTGGCCGGGCGCATGGGGCGCGACGCGACGCCGACCCGGCCCGAGCTGCGCGCCTGGCTGCTGGAGCGGCTGCGGGAGCTGGTGGACCACGCCCGGCGGGGCAGTCCGTTCTACGCCCGCCACTTCGCGGACGTGTCCGGCGCGGACATTTCGTCCCTGGAGGACTTCGCCCGGTTGCCGGAGATATCCCCGGAGCTGCTGCAGACCACCCCGGACGCGCTCCTGAGTGTGTCCCGCAGCGAGATCGAACGGGTGGTCACCCTGTCCAGCTCCGGGACCACGGGCGAGCCCAAGCGCATCTTCCACACGGCCGCCGACCTTGAGGCCACGGTGGATTTTTTCGGCTGGGGCATGGCCAACATGGTCGAGCCGGGCGGCACGGCCCTGGTGCTCCTGCCCGGCGAACGGCCCGGCGGGGTGGGGCGACTGCTCGGCGAGGCCCTGGCGCGGCACGGCTCCAGGGTCGTGGCCATCGGCGAACTGACGGACGCCGGGGCGGCCGTGGAGCGGTGCCTGGCCGAGAAGGCCGCCTGCGTGGTCGGCTCCCCGGCCCACGTCAACCTGCTGGCCCACGCCTGGGCCGCGCGCGGCCTGCCCAAGGGGGGCATCCGGTCCGCGCTGCTCTGCTGGGACGTCATCCCTGACGCGGTCCGGGCCAGCGTGGCCGAGCGGCTGGGCTGTCGGGTCTTCCGCCACTGGGGCATGATCGAGACCGGCCTGGGCGGGGCCGTGGAGTGCGCGCCCGGTTCGGGCATGCACCTGCGCGAGACCGACGTCTTCGTTGAGATCGTGGACCCGCGCACGGGCGCCTTGCTGCCGGACGGCGAGTTCGGCGACATGGTCGTGACCACGCCGCTCAAGATGGGCATGCCGATCATCCGCTACCGCACCGGGGACGTGGGCCGCATCCTGCCCGGCGCGTGCGGTTGCGGCAGTCCCCTGCGTCGGCTGGACCCGCTGGTCCGGCGCAGGCGCGACGGTGTGACCCTGGCCTCCGGTAGCCTGACCCTGCGGGAACTGAACGAGATTTTGTACGGCCTGCCGGGCGTGGCCGATTTCGCGGCCCGGCTGGAGGGCGACACCCTGCGCGTCACGGTCTGCGGCAGCGAGCCGGCGGACGCGGTCCTGGCGGCCCTGAAGGGAGCGCCCGCCGTGGCCGGGGGACTTGTCCAAGGCACCCTGAAGGTGGATATTGAGAACAGGCATGACGCCGCGCCCGCCGTCCCAGGACTGGCCAAGCGGCGCATAACGACAGGAGTTGCATGATGAAAGCGTTTGTGCGCGACGTGGCCGGACTGGTGCGGGCCGAGGAGCCCTTTGTCCTGGCCACGGTGGTGGAGAGTTCCGGGTCCACGCCCCGGTCTTCGGGCGCGAAGATGGCCGTGCGGCCCGACGGGTCCATTTTCGGCACCGTGGGCGGCGGTCTGGCCGAGGCCCAGGCCTGCCGGGCGGCCGTGGAGATGTTGACGAACGGCGCCAAGGACGGCGAGGCCAGGCTGATGTTCGTGGACATGACCCAGGAACTGGCCGCGAATTCCGACATGATCTGCGGCGGCGGGCTGTCCCTGCTCCTGGAAATGGCCGCTCCGGGCGGTGATTGCGCCCGCGTCTACGCCGAACTCGATCACCGGTTGCGCACGGGGGCGATCTCCACGCTGACCACGCGCATCCACGGCGGCAAGACCCCGCGCATCCTCGGGCACGAGCTGCTGTTCGGCAGGTCGGTCGGCGAGGAGCCGGTCTTTTCGCGCGAGGCCGACCCCATGGTCCTGGACGAACCGTTCATCCCGCCCGCGCCGCTGTACATTTTCGGGGCCGGGCACGTGTCCCGGTTCACCGCGCGGGTGGCGGCCATGGTCGGCTTCCGCACCGTGGTCCTGGACGATCGCGCGGACTACGCCAACCGCGAGCGGTTCCCCGAGGTGGACGAGGTGGTGGTCCTCGACTCCTTCGAGGGGTGCTGCGATGCCTTCAAGGACGATCCCGAGGCCTTCGTGGTCATCGTCACGCGCGGCCACCTGCACGACCGCAACGTCCTGGCCGAGGCCCTGCGCACCAGGGCGCACTACGTGGGCATGATCGGCAGCTCCACCAAGCGGAACAAGATTTACGACTCCCTGCTGGCCGACGGTTTCACCCAGGCCGACATCGATCGCTGCTACAGCCCCATCGGGCTGCCCATCGGCGGGCGGACCCCGGAGGAAATCGCGGTCAGTATCGTGGGCGAACTCATCCAGGTCCGGGCGGGCAAGCAATGAAGGGGCTGACCGCGATCATCCCGGCCGCGGGGCTGTCCTCGCGCGTGGGCAGGTTCAAGCCGCTCCTGCCCCTTGACGGCGGCACGGTCCTGTCGCGTTGCGTTCGGCTGTTCAGGACGTGCGGCGTGGAGCGGGTCGTGGTGGTCACGGGCAAGCGCGCCGACGAGGTGGCCGCCTGCGCCATGGAGGCCGGGGCCGAGGCCGTGCACAACGCGGCCTTCGAGCAGGGCATGTATTCCTCGGTCCTGACCGGGGTGCGCGCCCTCGAGCCGGACGTGGACGCCTTTTTCATGCTTCCGGCGGACATCCCCCTGGTGCGGCCCGAGACCGTGACGCGGCTCATGGACGCCTACTCGCGCACGCGATCCACCGTGCTCTACCCCCGGTTCGCCGGGAAGCGCGGCCACCCGCCGATCATCGCCGCCGAGGTCGTCCCGGACATCCTCGCCCATGACGGGAGCGGGGGGCTGCGGACCGTGCTGAGCCGGTTCGAGGCGGGAGCGCGCGACCTGGACGTGGCAGATTTCGGAATCTCGTACGACCTGGACCATCTCGAGGACTACGAGATGGCCTTGGCCGTGGCCGGGATAGGCTATCCCCTCGCGGACGAGTGCCGCGAACTGTTCCGGTTGCAGGGGGTTTCGGACCACATCCGGAACCACTGCCGGGCCGTGGCCGCCGTGGCCTCGGCCCTGTGCGAACGGTTGAACGGCCGTCTGGACGAGCGCCGGGCCGCCGGGACCCGCGTGGTCCGGCTGGATCCCGGCCTGGTCCTGGGCGCGGCCCTGACCCACGACATCGGCAAGGGCACCAAGCGGCACGAGGCCGCCGGGGCCGAACTGCTCCGCGCCCACGGTTTTCCCGCCGCGGCCGACGTCGTGGGCGCCCATTTCGACGTGGCCCTGGCCGACGACGCGCCGATCACCGAGAAGGAGGTCGTCTTCCTGGCCGACAAGCTGGTCCGCTGCCACGGGCCGGTCCCGCTGGCGGACCGCTACATGGAGAAGGTGGCCATGTACCGGCACGAGGAGGGCGCGGAGGAGGCCATCCTGGGACGGCTCGGCCGGGCCAGGGCGGTCATGGACCGCTTCGACCGCGAGATGGCCGATTCGTCCGAACGCATCGCCGGGCAGGCCCTGTCGTGATCGTGCTCCTGCGCCATGCCCGGACCGAGGGCGGCCGGGGGATGTGCGTGGGGCGCACGCCCCTGCTTCTCTCGCCCGAGGGACACGTCCAGGCCCTGGACCTGGCCGGATGTTTCGTGGAGATTCCGTGGGCGCGGCTCTGTTCCAGCCCGGCGCGCCGGGCGCGGGAGACCCTGAGCCCGCTGGCCGCCCGGCTGGGCAGGGTCGTGGACATCCTGCCCGCCCTGGACGAGATCGACATGGGCGCGTGGGACGGGTTGCCCTTCGAGGTCCTCCGTGAGCGGTTTCCCGAGGCCTACGCGGCGCGCGGGCAGGGGCTCGGCCGGTTCCGGGTGCCGGGCGGGGAGAGCTTCGCCGACGTGGCCGACCGGGCCATGGCCGTTTTGGAGGAGTTGGCCCGAGGTCCGCAGCCGGTGCTGGCGGCGACCCACGCGGGCGTGCTCCGGGCGGTGCGCTGCCGTCTGACCGGCCATCCCCTGGACGATCTGTTCCGCTTCACGCCGGGCAACGCGCAGTGCACGGTCCTCGGCACGGACGGCGGGTTGTCCCTTGCCGCTGCCGACCTGGACGCGCCTGCGGTGCGCGAACTGTTCTGAATTCCTTCCGGGCCGTTGTCACAGCCGTTTCTGGACGAATTTCGAATTGCTCGAATAGAAGATGTTGTAGACAAGGGTCAGCAGGCAGGCGAACGCCGCCGAGCCGATGCCGATGGCCACGTTGTAGAAGGGCGGCGCGGTCAGGGCCAGCCTGATGAGCAGGGTGGCCAGGGCGAAGCCGGAGTTGCGGAAGACCGCCCGGAACTCGGGCAGGAACCGCTGGGCGATGAGCACCAGCATGATGTCGCTGAAGATCAGCACCGTGTAGAAGCTCTTGAAGAAGTGGAAGGGATGCTCGCCCCGGAGCACGTGCAGGCCGTTCTGGATGCCCATGCCCACGAAGATGGCCAGCATGACCAGGGCGACCAGCTTCTTGGCGGCCACGAACTTGAACAGCGGGGTGCCCCCCCTGATGGTTTCGTCCAGGTTGCGGCGCAGCAGGGCGTAGACCCCGAGCAGGCAGAAGATGATTACGGCCCCGCAGCCGTCCGAGATGAGTTCCCACAGCTCGGTCTCGTGGCCGGTGATGGTGATGGGTTCCGGGAAGTCCGCCAGGGTCTTGAAGGCGTCCCTAAGCAGGATCAGGGCCAGGATCTCGAACTGCTTGCCCACGGACTTGGAGATGGAGCAGGGCAGGGTGAAGATCAGGCCGACCACCTCCAGGACCAGGACCAGGGTGAAGGCCAGGTTGATGGCCATGAAGTGGCTGGTCGGGATCATTGCTCCGAGCTGCCCGGTGATCCAGCCCTGCCGTTTCATCTCGATGGTGATCAGCGCCAGGACGAAGACCACCACCAGGAAGCCGGCCACGGCCCGCTGGGTGGAGTCCCTTTCCCAGAAGTGGTGCAGGGGATCGAAGGTGAAGGTCACCAGGTCGTATATCTTGTGCATGGGATGTAGCATGATCTCTTCCGGATAAGTCCATCGGTTGCGCGCCGTCAACCGGCACGGTCGATGAACTAGCAGGGACCGTGCGGAAAGTAAATAGGAAATATTCCTATTAACCTAAATTTCGAAAAGCATTTCGAGGTCGTCGCGGGTCAGGCTCTTGAGGGCGGACTGGCCGGGGATGATCGCTTCGGCCACGTCCTTCTTCTGCTCCTGGAGCTTGAGGATGCGCTCTTCCACGGTGTTCTGGCGGATCATCTTGTAGGCGAAGACCTGGCGCTTCTGGCCGATGCGGTGGGTACGGTCCGTGGCCTGGTTCTCCACGGCCGGGTTCCACCACGGGTCGTAGTGGATGACGTAGTCCGCGCTGGTCAGGTTCAGGCCGGTGCCGCCCGCCTTGAGGGAGATGAGGAAGATGGGGATGTCCGGGTTCTCGTTGAAGCGGTCCACCTGCTCGAAGCGGTCCTTGGACGAGCCGTCCAGGTAGGCGAAGGGGATCTCCCGGATTTGCAGCCAGTTGCGGATGACATGGAGCATCTGCACGAACTGGGAGAAGACCAGGACCTTGTGGCCGCCTTCGATGATGTCCACCACCAAATCCTTGAAGGCGTCGAACTTGCCGGACGGCAGGTTGGTGGACACGCCGGGCATGTCGAGTTTGAGCAGGCGCGGGTGGCAGCAGATCTGCCTGAGCTTGAGCAGGGCGTCCAGGATGGACATCTGGCTCTTGGCCATGCCCTTCTCGTCCACGTCCTTGAGGACCTGGTCCTTGAGCTTCTTGGCCAGGGCGTTGTACAGCTCGCGCTGCTCGTCCACAAGGTCGCAGTAGTGCGTGGTCTCGATCTTGGGCGGCAGGTCCTTGGCCACCTCGGCCTTGGTGCGGCGCAGGATGAACGGCTTGACCCGCGTGCGCAGGTAATCCAGCGTCTCCTCGTCGCCGTCCTTGATGGGCTTGACGATGCCGCGCTGGAACGAGTGCTGGGAGCCCAGGAAGCCGGGCATGAGAAATTCGAACAGGGACCAGAGCTCGAACAGGTTGTTCTCGATGGGCGTGCCCGACAGGCAGACGCGCAGGCCTGCTTCGAGCTTGCGCACCGAGCGGGCGGTGATGGTGTTCGGGTTTTTGATGTTCTGGGCCTCGTCCAGGATGACGCTGGCGTACTCGTACTTGAGCAGTTCGTCGAGGTCGCGCCGCAGCAGGGCGTAGGTGGTGATGACCAGGTGGGAGTCCTTGATGTGCTGGAACAGCCCCTCGCGCTTGGCTCCGTAGATGGTCAGCCGCTTCAGGCCGGGCACGAACTTCTGGGCCTCGCGCTCCCAGTTGGGCAGGACCGAGGTGGGCACGATGATCAGGTTCGGCCCGGTCACGCCGCTGTCCACCAGGGACTGGATGTAGGACAGGGTCTGGATGGTCTTGCCGAGCCCCATCTCGTCGGCCAGGATGCCGCCGAAGCCGTATTCGCGCAGGAAGTTCAGGTAGCTCAGGCCCTGAATCTGGTAGGGGCGCAGGGTGGCCTGCAGCTCCTTGGGCTGGGCGATGATCTTGATCTGGTCGAAGTTGTTGATCTTCTCGCGCAGCTTGACGAAAAATTCATCGGTCTGGGCCTGGGGCAGGTCCTCCAGGATCTTTTCGAGCACCGGGGCCTCGAACTGGTTGAACTGCTGCTTGGGGGCCTTTTCCGGGTCGAAGCCCAGGGCCTTGAGCTTGTGGCCGAGCTTGTTCAGCCAGGACTCGGGCAGGCTGGTGTAGGAGCCGTCCTTGAGCTGGACGTACCGCTTGCCCTTGGTCCACGCCTCCCAGATGACGTCGATGGGCACGCGCTGGTCGTCGTACTGCACGGACAGCTCGAGGTTGAACCACTTGTCCTCCTCGTCGCTCTCCACCTCGGCCACGACCACGGGCTGCGTGGTGCGCACCTTGTAGCGGGTCAGGTTCTGTTCGCCGTAGACCCGGTAGGCCTCGACCAGCTGCGGGTAGTGGTCCAGCAGGAAGTTGATGGCCTCCTCCTGTTCCATGAACCAGATGTGGTTGTTCCGGGGCTGGAAATTCATGTCCTGGAGCTCGGTCAGCAGCCGGGCCTCCTCGTCCTGAGCGCGGCGGATGAGATAGGACTTGCCGCCCTCGTGGTAGGAGCCGGTCTGCAGGTCCGGGTTGGGGCCGGGCATGATGAACTCCCCGTGCTCGTTGGAGTAGATGTTCTGGATCTTGAGCACGAGCAGGGAGCCCTCCTCGTCGAGGTAGAGCTTGGGGTCGTAGTCCGCGTCCTGGAAGATGGGACCGACCCGCTCCAAGAAGTCCTCCTGGCCGTAGAGGTCGCTGACCGGAATCTGGGTCCAGACGCGGTCCAGGAACTCGGACACGTCGGCGTGGGGCACGATGGGCTTCTGCTCGACCATGCCCTGGACCAGCTTGGGGTCCAGCCCGGTCTGCACCGGGTAGAAGGAGTTCTTGTAGTAGACCCACAGCGGCAGCCGCCCGTAGAAATAGATCTCCTCCTCGTCGGTGATGGGGAAGGGCATCTTGTCCTCCCGGGCCAGGAGGATGTCGAAGGACAGGCCGTCCTCGCTCAGCGCGGGCGAGAGCTTGAGCTGCATGGTCTTGGACTCGATGGTCACGGGCTGGTCGGTCTCGCGCAGATAGAGGTAATACTCGTTCTTGATGGCGCGGAAGAACCAGGAGTGCAGGCCCGCCGGAATCTCGACCTTGTGGCCCCAGTAGTCCAGGTAGTGGCCGATCTGCTCGGCCACGCCGGGCAGGGCCGGGGAGGTGTCGCACCAGTCGGCGTTCTCGACGATCTGGGCCAGGGTGACCTCGTTCTGGACCTGGGAGATGCCGGACTTGTTCTGCCGGGCGCGGAAGAAGGCCACCTGCAACCGGCCCAGCTCCGGGTAGATGCGGTAGATGAGGTAGTGGCGGCCCGCCTCGGGTTCGAGCTCGGTGGCGAAGAAGGGGCGGAAGGTCTGGCGCCAGTCCGTGCGCGGGGTGGGCATCTCGCCGCCGGACTCGGTGTCCAGGGACTTGAGCAGCTTGATGGCCGTGGCGGCCACGTGACGGCAGACCCCGGAGAAGGAATCCGGGCAGTTGCAGTAGTAATTGATGGTCTTGTCAGACAGGTTCAACCCGATTTCCGAGGTGTAGTTCTGGAAATCGTCGCCCTGCACCTGGCCGTCGATGTCCCAATACTGTTCCCGCTTCTTCAGGTCCAGTTTTGCGACGCCGTTCTCCGCCACGATGCCATGGGCACTCTCCAGGATGTAGTCCGGCACGCTGTCGCCGATGAAATCCTGGAGTATGGATTTGACTATCTGTTCTTCACCGCTGCTCATTCAATGTCTCGCGAAATCAATCAGGTCAACAAATTCGAACAGAACTTCTTACATGGAACACCGCCGATGGGCAAGCTGGATTTGTTTTCCCCCATGTCCATGTGGACCCTTGGCTTTTCGCACCCGTTGGTCCATACTGGGAACATCAGCCATGCTCGCATAATTGTATGGGCCAACCAAACTGTTTTTGCAAGGGAAAATGAGACTCGCGAACCTGATTGCCTGCCTGCTTTGCGCACTGTTCCTGACCGCCTGTTCCGACGGCGGAGGACCGGCCACGCCCGTGCCTCCGGTGAACCCGGCCGACATCCCGGCCGAGCCCGAATCGGGCGGCACGCTGGTCCAGCCGACCATCGGCGAGCCGAGCAACCTGATCCCCATCCTGGCCACGGACGGGTCCTCCCACGAGATCGCGGGCCAGATTTACGTCGGCCTGCTCAAGTACGACAAGGACATCAACCTGGTGCCCTACGCGGCCGAGTCCTACGAGGTCCTCGACAACGGCAGGCTGCTGCGCTTCAAGCTGCGCGAGGACATTTACTGGACCGACGGGGTCCAGCTCACGGCCGACGACGTGGAGTTCACCTACCGTCTGACCATCGACCCCAAGACGCCCACGGCCTATGCGGGCAACTTCAAGCTGGTCAAGGAATTCCGCAAGACCGGCAGATTCTCCTTCGAGGTGACCTACGACAGGCCGTTCGCCAAGGCCCTGGTCTCCTGGGCCACGGACATCCTGCCCAAGCACCTCCTGGAGGGCGAGGACCTGCTGAACACCAGGTACAGCCGCGCACCCGTGGGGGCCGGGCCGTACATGCTCACGGAGTGGACCGCGGGCAGCCAGCTGGTCCTGACGGCCAATCCGAATTTCTTCGAGGGCAAGCCGTACATCGACCGCATCGTCTACCGCATGATTCCGGACATGGGCACCCAGTTCCTGGAGCTCAAGGCCGGGAACCTCGACATGATGGGGCTCGATCCCCTGCAATACCTCTACCAGACCTCCGGGCCGGGCTGGGACGGCAGTTTCCAGAAGTTCGAGTTCCTGGCCTCGGGCTACACCTTCCTCGGCTTCAACTTCAAGCACCCGTTCTTTCAGGACGTGCGCGTGCGACAGGCCGTCGACTACGCCATCGACCGCCGCGAGTTGGTCAAGGGCGTGCTCTACGGGCTGGGCGCGGCGGCCAACGGGCCGTACAAGCCGGGCACCTGGCAGTACGACATGAACGTCAAGCCGCGCCCCTATGACCCGGCCAAGGCCCGCGAGCTCCTGGCCGAGGCGGGCTGGACCGATTCGGACGGCGACGGCTGGCTGGACAAGGACGGCAAGCGGTTCGCCATCTCGATCATCACCAACCAGGGCAACACCCAGCGCATCAAGACCGGGGTCATCCTCCAGCAGCGGCTCAGGGACGTGGGCATCCAGGTCTCCCTGCGCACGGTGGAGTGGGCCGCGTTCATCAAGGAGTTCGTGGACAAGGGCCGTTTCGACGCCATCATCCTCGGCTGGAACATCCTCCAGGACCCCGACATCTACGACGTGTGGCATTCCTCCCAGGCCGTGGACGGCGGGCTGAACTTCACCCGCTACGTCAACCCCGAGCTGGACGAATTGCTGGAACGGGGGCGGCATCTGGTCGGGCAGGCGGCGCGCAAGCCCCTCTACGACCGGGTGCAGGAGATCCTGCACGACGACGCGCCCTATTGCTTTCTCTACGTGCCCATGGCCCTGCCCATCGTCCAGGCCCGGATTCAGAACATCAAGGCCGCCCCGGCGGGAATCTCCTATAATTCCGAAAAGTGGTGGATACCGCGCGGGCTGCAACATCAGCCGTAACACGGACGGACATATATGATTCGCATCAACGAAATCACCGACAAGGTGGCCTCATACATCAAGGACCCGGACCTGGATCTGATCCAGCGGGCCTACGTCTTTTCCGCCCAGGCCCACGACGGCGTGGTCCGGCGGTCCGGCGAGCCGTACATCTCGCATCCCATGAACGTGGCCTACCTCCTGGCCGACATGCAGCTGGACGAGGCCACCGTGGCCGCCGGGCTGCTGCACGACACCGTGGAGGACACGGACACCACCGTGGACGAGATCGAGGAGCTGTTCGGCTCGGACGTGGCCGACATCGTGGACGGCGTGACCAAGATCAGCCGCATGGACTTCGAGTCCAAGGCGGTGCAGCAGGCCGAGAACATCCGCAAGCTCATCCTGGCCATGGCCGAGGACATCCGCGTGCTCATGGTCAAGCTGGCCGACCGCCTGCACAACATGCGCACGCTCGAGTACATGAAGCCGGTCAAGCAGCGGCTCATCGCCCAGGAGACCCAGGACATCTACGCGCCCCTGGCCAACCGGCTGGGCCTGCACCGGGTCAAGACCGAGCTTGAGGACCTCTGCCTGCGCTACCTGCGGCCCGACGTCTATGCCCAGCTCTCCGAGGCCGTGCACGAGCACCGCGCCGCGGGCGAGCCGTACATCGACAAGGTCATCGGCCTGATCACCGACATGCTCAAGAAGAACAAGATCAAGGGCAGGGTGTTCGGCCGAACCAAGCATCTGCACTCCATCCAGGTCAAGATGGAGCAGCAGGGGCTGACCTTCGACGAGATCTACGACCTCATCGCCTTCCGGGTCATCGTCGGCTCGCTCAAGGACTGCTACGCCGTGCTCGGCCTGATCCATGCGGCCTGGCGGCCCGTGCCCGGCCGGTTCAAGGACTACATCTCCATCCCCAAGGCGAACATGTACCAGTCGCTGCACACCACGGTCATGGGGCCGGACGGCGAGCGCATCGAGATACAGATCCGCACCGAGGAGATGCACCGCATCGCCGAATACGGCGTGGCCGCCCACTGGCAGTACAAGGAGGTGGGCAAGGGGGCCAAGAAGGGCAAGACAGCAGGCCGGCGCGACGCCGAGCGGTACACCTGGCTCAAGCAGATCATGGACTGGCAGCGCGAGCTGTCCGACCCGCGCGAGTTCATGTCCTCGCTGCGGCTGGAGATGTTCCAGGACGAGGTCTACGTCTTCACCCCCAACGGCGACATCAAGGAGTTGCCCGACGGGGCCACGCCCGTGGACTTCGCCTATTCCATCCACTCCGAGGTGGGCGACAAGTGCGCCGGGGCCAAGGTCAACGGCCGCATCGTGCCGTTGCAGTACCGGCTCCAGAACGGCGACTCGGTGGAGATCATCACCGACAAGAACCGCGTGCCCAGCCGGGACTGGCTCAAATTCGTCAAGACCGCCAAGGCCCGGACCCGGATCAAGCACTACACCCGCACCGTGGAAAAGGAGCGGGCCATCAGCCTGGCCAAGGAGATGCTCGAGAAGGAAGGCCGCCGGGTGGGCATCAACATGCAGAAGGCCATCAAGGACGGCGAGCTCATCAAGCTGGCCGGGGAGTTCAACTGCGGAAGCGTGGACGAGCTTCTGACCCAGATCGGCTTCTCGCGCTTCACTCCGCGCAAGGTCGTCAAGCGCCTCTACGCGGTCCTGCACGGCGAAACCCTGGACGAGCGGAAGCTCAAGGAGAAGGCGGCCGTCGCCACGGAACCCGAGGAAGAGCAGCAGCCCTCGGCCCCCTCGCCCGTGGAGATCGGCAAGAAGCCCAAGGCCGACGGGTTGCAGATTTCCGGTGTGGACAATGTGCTGGTCCGCTTCGCCTCCTGCTGCAACCCCCTGCCCGGCGAGCCGATCATCGGCTACATCACCCGGGGCCGGGGCGTGACCGTGCACCGCATCGACTGTCCCAACGTGGGCCACTTCGAGGACGAACGCCTCATCCAGGTCAGCTGGGAGGGTGTGGAGGAGAAGCCGTATCCGGCCAAGGTCAAGATCAAGTGCCTGAACAAGCCGGGCATGCTCGGCCGCATCTGCTCCATGCTCGCGGACCTGGACGTGAACATCGACTCCGGCGAGTTCGAGTCCAAGGTGGACGGCACCACGCTGCTCAACTTCACCGTGGAGGTCAAGGATCTGGACCAGCTCTACTCCGCCCTGGCCGAGGTCAAGAAACTCAAGGCCGTGAAGGAGGCCATCCGCGTCTCCTGATCCCGGCATTCCCCTGAAAACGAGAAAAGGCCCGCCTGAGAGCGGGCCTTTTCTTTTGGAGGAGGGGCGGACCGCGTCGGGCGCGGCTAGTCGGTGGCCAGGATCTGGAGGGAGAGCATCTGGCCGCCGCCGATGCTCAGGTAGGAACCCTGCACCGAGGAGGTGGTCACGTTCCGGTGGCCGGTGTGCACCTCGCGCCGCACCTCGCGCGGACGTTGGCCCTGAAAGTGGCGGCCCTGAAAGCGGTGTTCCTGATGATGGCGGGGGGAGTTCGCCTGCTGATGGCGCACGTTGTGGCCCGGCTGCATGAAGCGTTGGCCGGACATGCCGGGAGCGGACTGCCGGACGCCCTGGTTGCCCTGGTTGTGATAGGACTGGTTGCCCTGGTTGTGGAAGGACTGGTTGCCCTGTCGGCTCTGCTGGTTGAACTGGCGGACGGCCTGGCCGTGGTTGTCCCGGCCGTTGTTCCCGGGACCGGCCCAGGCGGAAGCGGTGAAGCCGAGCATGCACAGGGTCAGGGTCAGGATGATGAAGCGTCGCATAATGTCTCCTTGGTTTTGGTTTCGTTGATTTCAATATGGCAAGGGGTGTGCCATTTCTTAACATGCTGTTTACTTTGATAATATTTTTTATCGTTTCGCGGCGGAGCGCAGGGTTTGCGCACGCGTGCGCGCCGGTGGGAAGGTTCGGTCGGTGGCGGCGTTCCCTGCGGCCGCCCCGGATGTCCCGTCCGGAGGCCTCGGCCTCCCGGAAACGGGAAGGCCCGCACGGGGCGGGCCTTCGGGGTGTGGGGGATGGGGTATGGAGGTTATTGGTGGCACTGCTTGCAGGAGGCCGGGGCGGGCTTGCCGTCCTTCTTGGCGGTCTTGTGGCAGCCCAGACAGCTGCGGTCGGTGTCCTTGCCGTGGAAGGCGGTGTAGAAGGCGGTCTCGCCCTTCTTGCCGGGCTGGTCGTGGCAGCCGGAGGAGCCGCACGCCCTGATGTCGGACTTGCCGTCCCAGGTGTGGTGGCAGGTGGTGCAGTCGGCGGCCCGGTTCAGGTGAGCGCCGTGGGGAAAGTCCACCGGCGACTTGACCGCTTCCATGGTCTTGGGCGGTTCGAGCCGGAGGGTGTCCGGGGCCGTGGGCCCGGCCCAGGCCGAAGCGGCCAGTCCGAGGGAGCACAGGGCCGTCAGGGTGATCAGAATACGTCGCATGATGCCTCCAATGGTTTGCGTTCGTGTTACTGTACGCATCGCAAGGCGTGTGCCATTTACAACCGGCTGAAATATTTGAAAGGAAAAATACGTCCGTTGCGGGCATGCGCACATGTTGCGCACGTTTGGCGCCGGGAACGCAAAAAGGGGGAGCACCGAAGCGCTCCCCCCTTGTCTGGTCATGTTCCGGGACCGGCTACATCTCGATGCGCACGGTCTCGGGGCTGAGTTTGCGTTCGAGGCGTTTGGCGTAGAGGCTCATGAAGTAGCTGAAGACGAAGTAGAGCACGGCCACGGTTGTGTAGATCTCGAAGGGGTAGACCATGATCCGGTTGTTGATGGCGTAGGCCGCGCGGGTCAGCTCCATGACGCCGATGATGTAGGCCAGGGAGGTGTCCTTGAAGGCGGCGATGAACATGCCGACCAGAGCGGGGAGCATCTGCTTGAGGGCCTGGGGCAGGACGATCTTGCGCATGGTCTGGAGGTAGGTCAGGCCCGAGGCCTTGGCCGCCTCCACCTGGCCGGGCGGGATGTTCTCGATGCCGCCGCGCACGGTTTCGGCGATGTAGGCGCCGAAGAAGAAGGTCATGGCGATGGTCGCGGCCCAGAAGGCCTGGACGTCCACCTTGAAGACGAATTCGAGGATGGCCTGGTAGAACCACAGGATGACCAGGATGAGCGGCACGCCCCGGATGAGTTCGATGTAGAGCAGGCAGGGGATGCGGAAGACGCGGTTGTGCGCGGTGCGGCCCATGCCCACCACAAGGCCGATGAAGAAGCTGCCGGTGATGGAGATGGCGGCCATGAGCAGGGAGCCGGCCAGGCCGCCCAGGCCGTAGCAGAACTCGGTCTCGTCGCCGTTGGGGAAGCGCCAGATGAGCAGGGTTTTGAGGTTGGCCCCGATGATGGCCCAGTTGAAGTGCACCAGGGCCACGGCGATCTTGTAGAGGACGTAGGCCAGGGCGGCGACGAAGAGGATCTTGAGGGCCAGGATGCACTGCCTGGCGAGTTGGCGCAGGGCGCCGCGCAGGGGCGAGACCGTGCGCTGGTCCGGGCTCTTGCGGAAATACCAGAAGACGTATTCGAGCTTGCGGCCGAGGAAGTCGAAGGGCCAGAAGAGGACGTCCGCCACCCTGCGCAGGGGGGTGATGCGGTCGCGGGGCATGATCTTGAGGCGCTCGTTGACGATGTAGAGGATGCCCGCGATGGACAGGGACAGACCGAGGTAGACCACGGTGGCCACGGAGAAGGCCTCGAAGGTCCGGTAGGTCAGGGAGTACACCTCGGTCATGGACCAGCACAGTTCGGTCACGCCGATGGTCATGGCCAGGGAGGTGTTCTTCATGTTGTTCAGGAACTCGCTGCCCAGCGGCGGAATGATCTCGCGGAAGGCCAGCGGCAGGATGACCTTGCGCAGGGTCTGGGGAAAGGTCAGGCCCGAGGAGTAGGCGGCTTCGAGGAGCCCCTTGGGAATGGACTGGATGCCCGCGCGGATGATCTCGGCCATGAACGCGCCGGTGAAGATGCCGCAGCCCACGGTGGCGCACCAGAATTCGAAGTTCATGTCGAACAGCTTGAGGCGCAGTTCCTCGGGAAAGGCGTAGGGCAGGGCGAAGTTCCAGAAAAAGAGCTGGATGAGCAGCGGGGTGTTGCGGAAGAGCTCCACGTAGCAGGTGGAGAACCAGTAGACCGGCTTGAAGGAGGACAGCCGGGCCAGGCCGAAGACCGTGCCCATGACCAGGGCGATGGCCGCCGAGTAGACGGTGATGGTCAGGGTGGTGTTGATGCCGTTGAGCATCAGGTGGCCCATGTGGCCGTACTGGCCCTCGACGGCGAAGACCGCCCAGTCGAAGTCGTACTTGAACTCGAATATGAAGGCGAAATAATAGACGACCAGGCCCGTCAGGACCAGGAGGGTCAGGTTCTGGACCCAGATTTTCTCGAAATACCGTTTTATCATCGTGCTCTTTTACAGGAAGAGGGTCCCGGAGCGGTTGGCTCCGGGACCCGTTTCATGCTTCTCGACGGGGCCTACGGCCACATCTCGATCTTGGAGGTCAGCGGGAAGGGATACTGGGAATCCGGGCCGAACCACTTGTCGTAGATCTGCTTGTAGGTGCCGTCCTTCCAGATGTCCTGGAGGGTGAAGTTGATGGTGTCGCGCCACGCGGAGTCGTCCTGGGGCAGGCCGATGCCGTAGGGCTCGTCGGAGATGAAGTCGCCGACCAGTTCGAACTGGCCGGGCACCTTGGCGGCGTAGCCGAGCAGGATGGTGGAGTCGGTGGTGATGGCCTGGACGCGGCCGGAACGCAGGGCCTCGAACATGGCGACTTCGCCGTCATACCCGGTGACGGACGGGTTCGGGTTGCCCAGTTCCTTCAGGTAGGCGGTGGCGTTGACGATGGAGGTGGTGCCCTGCATGGAGCCGACCTTCATGTTGGCCAGGTCCTTGACGTCCTTGACCGTGCCCTTCTTGGCCAGGAACTTCTGGCCGTCGAAGAAGTAGGTGATGGAGAAGTCGATCTTCTCGTCGCGCACGCGCTTGTGGGTCATGTTGGACAGGACCATGTCCACCTTGGGCGGGTTGGTCTGGACGAAGGAGATGCGGGTGTTGTTGTTGACCACGACCTTCTCGAGCTTGCAGCCGAGGCGCTTGGCGATCTCGGTGGCCATGTCGACGTCGAAGCCGACCCACTCGTTCTTGTCGTCGATGAAGCCGAACGGGATGCCCTGGTTGGACAGACCGACCTTGAGGGTCTTCGTGGACATGACGCGGTCGTAGGTGGGACCGGCGTACGCGAAGGAAGCGGCCAGGACCAGCAGCGCGGCCATGGCGGTGATTTTGAGAACTCTCATGTACCTCTCCTGATTGTTGAGTTCCTATGAAAAAGCCCTTGTCGGACACCGTGTCCGGCAAGGGCGCTGATGCCTTTAATGGCTGAGAATCTTGCTCAGGAAGTCCTTGGTCCGGTCGGATTGCGGATTGTGGAAGAACTCCTCGGGCGTGTTTTCCTCGACCAGGTTGCCCTCGTCCATGAAGATGACGCGGTCCGCCACCTCGCGGGCGAAGCCCATCTCGTGCGTGACGCAGACCATGGTCATGCCCTCGCGGGCCAGGGACTTCATGACGTCCAGGACCTCGTTGATCATCTCGGGGTCCAGGGCGGAGGTGGGCTCGTCGAAGAGCATGATCTTGGGCTGCATGGCCAGTCCTCGGGCGATGGCCACGCGCTGTTGCTGGCCGCCGGAGAGCTGGGACGGGTAGGCCCCGGCCTTGTCAGGGATGCCGACCTTGCCGAGCAGGTCCATGCCGATGGCCGTGGCGTCGCCCCGGCTCATGCCGCGAACAAGCGTCGGCGCCAGGGTGATGTTCTCCATGACCGTCATGTGCGGGTAGAGATTGAACTGCTGGAAGACGAAGCCGACCTCGGCGCGCAGCAGGGTCATGTTCGTGCGCGGGTCGGAGACGTTCATGCCGTCCACCAGGATGTCGCCTTCCTGGATGGGCTCGAGACGGTTGATGCAGCGGATCATGGTCGATTTGCCGGACCCGGAAGGCCCGCAGACCACGACCACTTCACCCTTGGTCACGCTGAGATTGATGTTTTTGAGGACCTGGAAGTCCCCATACCATTTGTTGACGCCTCTGAAAGAAATCACTGCGAACTCCCAATAGAAAAATGGGCAAAAGCCAAGAGCATTTTTTAGCAGGGAAATGGCTGAAAAGCAACCAAAATTCTCCCCCCGGCCGGTGCCGCTGAACCTTGTTCAGCGTCCGGCCGGGGGGCGAGAACGGGGGCGCCGGACCGGTCGGCCCGGCGGATCGTCAGCATTCCGTGAAGCTTAGGGCCAGGCCCGCCTCGGAAGTCTCCTTGTACTTGTTGGACATGTCCCGGCCGGTCTGGGCCATGGCCCGGATGGCCTTGTCCAGGTCCACCTTCTGGTAGCTCTCGTCCAGGGTGGAGGCGATCAGGTAGGCGTTGAAGGCCTTGACCGCGCCCATGGCGTTGCGCTCGATGCACGGGATCTGGACGAACCCGCCCACCGGGTCGCAGGTCAGCCCCAGGTGGTGCTCCAGGGCGATCTCGGCGGCGTTCTCCGTGACCTGGAAGCGGTAGCCCCGGGCGTAGGCGATCATGGCCGCCGCCATGGTCGAGGCCACGCCCACCTCGCCCTGGCAGCCCACTTCGGCCCCGGAGATGGAGGCGTTGTGCTTGCACAGGAAGCCGATGGCGCAGGCGGCCAGCAGTCCCTCGCGCACCTCGGCCTGGAGGGCCCCGGTGTGGCGCTTGAGCATGAAGATGATGGCCGGGATCACGCCCGCCGCCCCGCAGGTGGGGGCGGTGACCACGCAGTGACCGGCCGCGTTCTCCTCGGAGGCGGCCAGGGCGTAGGCGTTGAGCGCCTTGATGAAGCCCGGTCCCTGGAAGTACTCCTGCCGGGCGCGGTCGTACATGGCCGCGGCCTTGCGCTGGAGCCCGATGGGGCCGGGCAGCACGCCCGAGGTCCGGATGCCGTTCTCCACGGCCTGCTCCATGACCGCGACTATGTGGTCCAGCCCGAGGTTGATCTCCTCCTCGGTGGCCCCGGTGATGGCCATCTCGTTGGCCAGGATGAGCTCGTGCAGGCGCAGGGACTTGTCCCGCAGGTGCTTCTTCAGCTCGGCCATGGTCGAGTAGGGGTGGACCGGCTCGCCCCGGTCCGGTTCCTCCCAGCCCTCCCAGCGCAGGAATCCGCCGCCCACGGAGTAGTAGATGCGCTCCAGCAGGACGCGGTCCCCGGCCTTGAGCCGGAAGATCATGGTGTTGGGGTGGGCGTAGTCGTGCTGGATGGCGTCCATGATGATCCGGCCGGGGGCGTAGGCCAGGGTCCGGCCGCCCAGGTCCAGGTCGAAGGGTTTGTCCTTGTCCATGAACTGCTCCAGGGTGTCGGCCCGGCAGGTGTCGGGCTGGGAGCCGAGCAGCCCGGACAGGATGGCCCTGGGCGTGCCGTGGCCCTCGCCCGTGGCGGACAGGGAGCCGAACAGCCTGATTTCGAGGTCGTCGGCCGCCAGGCGGTTCTCGTCCGGCAGCTCCCGGATCAGGCGCATGAAGTCGAATCCGGCCCGCATGGGGCCGATGGTGTGCGAACTGGACGGGCCGGGGCCGATCTTGAGCAGTTCGAAGATGGAGGTGGTGACGGGCACCATGTTCGTGTCTCCTGGTTGACGGGTTACGCGGCGGCCTTCACCTGGCGGCGCCGGGCGTGGAGGATCGGTTCGGTGTAGCCGTTGGGCTGGCTCGCGCCCTTGAAGATCAGGTCGCGGGCCGCCTGGAAGGCGAAGCTCCCGTCGAAGTCCGGGGCCATGGGCCGGTAGGCCGGGTCCCCCTGGTTCTGGCGGTCCACCACCTCGGCCATGGCCTTGAGGGTCTTCAGAACCGCCTCTTCGGTGCAGATCCCATGGCGCAGCCAGTTGGCCAGGTGCTGGCTCGAGATGCGCAGGGTGGCCCGGTCCTCCATGAGGCCCGTGCCGCTCAGGTCCGGGACCTTGGAGCAGCCCACGCCCTGGTCCACCCAGCGGACCACGTAGCCGAGGATGGACTGGCAGTTGTTGGCCAGTTCATGGGCCACGTCCTCGGCCGAGGGGCGCTCCCCGCGCATGAGCGGCAGGGTGGTCAGGATGTCCAGGGAGGCGCGCATCTTCCCGGCCAGCTCGCGCTGGCGGGCGAACACGTCGGTCTGGTGGTAGTGCAGGGCGTGCAGGGTGGCGGCCGTGGGCGAAGGCACCCAGGCGCAGTTGGCCCCGGCCCTGGGATGGACGCCCTTGGTCTCGACCATCTCGCGCATCATGTCGGGCTTTGCCCACATGCCCTTGCCGATCTGGGCCCTGCCCGAGAAGCCGCAGGCCAGGCCGATGTCCACGTTCCAGTCCTCGTAGGCCGCGATCCACGGTTCGGCCTTGATGGCCTCCTTGCGGACCATGGGCCCGGCCTCCATGGCCGTGTGGATCTCGTCGCCGGTGCGGTCCAGGAAGCCGGTGTTGATGAAGATGACCCGTTCGGCCGCCTGCCGGATGCACTCCTTGAGATTCAGGGTGGTCCGCCGCTCCTCGTCCATGATGCCGACCTTGAGGGCCAGGGCGGGCAGTCCCAGGACCTTTTCCACGGCCGCGAACAGGTCGCGGGTGAAGGCGACCTCGGCGGGCCCGTGCATCTTGGGCTTGACGATGTACACGCTGCCGGTCCTGCTGTTGCGCCAGCGGCCGTCGCCGTTCAGGTCGTGCAGGAAGATCAGGCCGGTGGCCAGGGTGTCGAGGATGCCCTCGGGCACCTCCTCGTAGCCGTCGGGCCCGTCCATGAGCACCGCGTCAGTGGTCATCAGGTGGCCCACGGTGCGGACCAGGAGCATGCTCCGGCCCGGCAGGGTCACGGTCCCGCCGCCGGGCGCGGCATAGGTCCGGTCGTCGTTCAGGGTGCGGGTCACGGTCCGGCCGCCCTTGTCGAAGCTGGCCGTAAGGTCGCCCATGACCAGGCCGAAGAGATTCAGGTAGGTCAGTCCCTTGTCCTCGCCGTCCACCACGGCCACGGAGTCCTCGCAGTCGAGGATGGTGGACATGGCCGACTCCAGGACCACGTCCTTGATGCCCGCCGGGTGGTCGCGGCCAACTCGGTGCTCGGGGTCGAACCGCAATTCGATGTGCAGGCCGTTCTTGACGAAGAGCAGGGACTTGAGCGCGCCGTTCTCCTCCACATACCCCGCGAACTGGTCCGGGTCGCGCAGGGCGGTGGTCCGGCCGTCGAGCAGGGTCACGGCCACGGTCCTTCCCGCCGGGCCGTCGGTCACGGCAAAGGCCGTGGCGTCGCGGTGGGCGCCGTCGGCCAGGGGCACCGCCGTGTCCAGGTGGGCGGCGGCCCAGGCCATGACCTGCTGGCCGCGCCGGGGGTCGTACCCCTTGGCCGGGACCGCGTCCTTCTCGATGACGTCCGAGCCGTACAGGGCGTCGTACAGGCTGCCCCAGCGGGCGTTGGCCGCGTTCAGGGCAAAGCGGGCGTTGGTCGCCGGGACGACCAGCTGCGGCCCGGCGATGGTCGCGATCTCGGGGTCCACGTTTTCGGTGGTGATGGTGAAGTCCCCGCCCTCGGGCACGAGATAGCCGATCTCGCGCAGGAAGGCGTGGTAGGTCCGCTTGTCCCCGGGCTGGCCCGGATGGGCCCGGTGCCATTCGTCCATGGCCGCCTGGATGCGGTCGCGCTCGGCCAGCAGTTCGCGGTTGCGCGGGGCAAAGGCCCGGAACACGCTTTCGGCTCCGGTCCAGAAGGCGGTTTCATCCAGTCCGGTTCCTGCCGATATGGTCCTGACGGCTTCGGCGAGATTCCCGTCTATGGACAGGCCGCCGATCTCTATTCTTTGCGTCACATTCACTCCTGATGGGGCTGGGTTACGGAACGGTCTCCAAGGGAGACATTCTTACCAGATTGCCCGGAGTCGTGGAGCAATGCAACCCCCATCGACTTTTTTCACACCGCGTTTTGCATATCAGGGGATTGTTTCCGGACCGGGGGGGTGCCGGGCCGCGCGCAGGGGGATTCGGAAGGGAGGGCGGCTACCGTCCGGCGGCGTCCAGGATGCGTTTCCAGAGCCGTTCCAGGGGCACGGGCTTGAGCAGGTAGTCGAAGGCCCCGGCGTCCAGGGACTGCATGTGCCGGGTCATGTCGCCTTCGCCCGTGAGGACGATGACCTCGGTCTCGGGGAAGTTCTTGCGGATGATCTTGAGGGTCTCGATGCCGTTCAGGTCGGGCATGTTCATGTCCAGCAGGACCACGTCCACGGGGCCGGATTCCAGCACGGCCCAGGCGTCCACGCCGCCTTCCGCCGTGCGCACGGACGCCCCGAGGTGGCCGAGCCGCCGGGACAGGGCGGCGACAAAGGCGGCCTCGTCGTCAACGAGCAGTATGCGGACGGGATCGGTCATGCCTGGTTTCTCCTGTGTTGGTTCCTTTCAATGAACATGCCAGCCGTTGCATGCGCACCACGTCTTGATACTTTTTTCTCCGCTTGTCGATGACAAATTAAAAACTGTAATTTCAGGATGTTGAGTAACAATGGTTCGGAAGGAACCACCCGCTGCAACAGGGAACACAAAATAAATTGCCATAAGGATTCAAGGCAATGAAGGGATAAGTGGGGTGTTTTTACCCGCATTGTGATATGAATGTTTCGGGGGTCCCTTTCTACGGGGTTTCAGGGTGGTAAAAGGGTATCGGTACATTTTGTATCACTGGGAGGAAAAGTACCACTTACTTCATGAAAATAGCAAAAAACAGGGTGCAGAAAGGGTCCATATTGGTCCGCGAGGGGCTGCGGACGGCAAGAGGATGTTTTTTGATAATATAGTTATTTCAAAAAGTTATAAAAAGTAGCGGCGGCCGTCATCCAGCTCGCGCGGTGACGGCTGTGGCACACGATTTGCTCATAGGGCCTCAGCTGGAGAGGTGTCGGGCATTTCCTGCGGCCGTCAAGGCCGAGACCATAACCGAGAGTGGGGCCATGCATCCGGAGCGGAAGTCATCCTACGACAACCTGTCGCGAAACCTGTCGCTGACGGTCATCACGGTGTCCTTTGCCCCGCTGATCCTGGTGGGCGGCCTCATCTTCCATCAGTTCCGTTCCATATACACCGAAAAGGTCTTCGCCCACCTGGCCGAGGTGGTGGACAAGCACGCGGCCGACATCAACACCTTTCTGCAGGACAAGCTCACCGAGGTCCAGTACATCAGCCGGACCTCCACCTTCCAAGACCTGACCACCTCGAACCACCTGGAAAAGGCCCTGCGCGGGATGCAGCAGCAGTACGGCCGCATCTTCGTCGATCTGGGCGTGGTCGACAGCCACGGCCGCCAGGTGGCCTATGCCGGTCCGTTCAGCCTTTTGGGCGCGGACTATTCAGGGGCGGACTGGTTCCGCAACTCCAAGGAGCGCGACGCCATCATCAGCGACGTCTTCGAGGGGTTGCGCCAGTCCCCCCACTTCATCATCTCCGTCAGCCAGGGGCGGGGCGAGGATCGCTGGACCCTGCGGGCGACCATCGACTTCTTGTCCTTCAGCTACCTGGTTCAGAACATCCGCATCGGCGAGACCGGCTTCGCCTACATCCTGAATGGCCGGGGCGTGTACCAGACCCGGCCCAAGGACGAGCACAACCAGGACCTGGAGCTGACCCCGCGCCGCCGGATCGCCGACTTCAACTCCGTGCCCGGCGTGTCCATCGCCGAGTCCGTGGACAAGGGCGGCGACACCTACGTCACGGTGACCGCGCCCCTCAAGGGCGGCGACTGGAAGCTGGTCTACCAGCAGAACACCTCGGACGCCTTTTCGGCCATGACCCGCACCGAGTACGTCACCCTGGGCATCTTTCTCATCGGCGGCCTGGCCATCGTGGCCATGGCCCTGATCATTTCGCGCAAGCTCGTGCTTCGCTTCCAGGCCATCGACCAGGAATCCGAGCTCATGAGCAAGCAGATCGTCGAGACCGGCAAGCTGGCGGCCATCGGCGAACTGGCCGCGGGCATCGCCCACGAGATCAACAACCCTGTAGCCATCATGATCGAGGAGGCGGGCTGGGTCAGCGACCTCCTTGAGGACGAGGGCCAGGACCTGCCGTCCTACGGCGAGATCAAGCGGGCGCTGACCCAGGTGGGCAACCAGGGGCGGCGGTGCAAGGACATCACCCACAAGCTCCTGTCGTTCGCCCGGCAGTCCGACACCAGGGCGACCGAGATGTCCGTGCCCGACTTCATCCGCGAGGTGGTGGAGATCTCCATGCAACAGGCACGCTTCGCCCAGGTGGATTTCGACCTCGACCTGGACGAGTCCATGCCGCGCATCTCGGCCTCGGCCACGGAATTGCAGCAGGTCCTGCTCAACCTGGTCAACAACGCCATTCAGGCCATGGAGCCGGACGGCGGCAAGCTGTTCATCCGCTGCGGCGTGGAGGAGGGCCAGGCGGCCATCACCGTGGAGGACACCGGGCCCGGCATCCCGGCCGCCAACCTGGCCCGCATCTTCGACCCGTTTTTCACCACCAAGCCCGTGGGCAAGGGCAGCGGGCTCGGATTGTCCATATGTTTCGGAATCATCCACCAGATGGGTGGAGAAATAGATGTGGAGAGCACTGTGGGCAAGGGCACGCGGTTCACCATCCGTCTGCCGCTGCCGATGCCCGCCAGGCAACCTGAAACGCGACAGGAGATTCGACATGACTGATGCCACTGTTTTGATCGTGGACGACGAACGGGGGTTCGTCGAGACCATGGCCAAGCGGCTCGAAAAGCGCAACATGACCGTTTTCCAAGCCTTCGACGGTGACGAGGCCATGGTCCGGTTGGCGGAACATCCGAACATCCAGGTGGTCATCCTGGATATGAAGATGCCCGGCAAGGACGGCCTTGTCGTGTTGCAGGAGATCAAGGAAGCGCACCCCCTGGTCGAGGTCATCATGCTGACCGGTCACGCCACGGTCCCCTCGGCCGTGGAGGGCATCCAGCACGGAGCGTACGACTATCTGATGAAGCCGTGCAGCTTCGAGGACCTGAACCAGAAGATCGCCGAGGCCGTAGCGCTCAAGGGCGAGAACGAGGAAGCGGCCATCGAGGCCCGGCTCAGCAAGATCGCCGGGCGCATGGGGTAGCGGCGTGGACAGGACCATGGACAACGTCGGCGGCGCCGGGCGCGTCGTGCGCCTGCTCATCGTGGACGATGAGACCGGGTTCGCCGAGGTCCTGTGCAAGCGCATGCGCCGACGGGGCGTGGAAGCGGCGTCGGCCGCCAGCGGCGATGAAGCGGTGCGGCTGCTTCGCCGCGAGGAGTTCGACGTGGCCATCGTGGATCTCAAGCTCCAGGGCATGAACGGGATCGAGATCCTCAAGGTGTTTCGGCTGATGGCCCCGGACATGCCGGTGCTCATGCTCACCGGCCACGGCAGCGAGGAGGCCCGCGACGAGTGCATCAAACTCGGTGCGGCGGGCTATCTCTCCAAGCCCGTGGAATTCGACAGGCTGCTCGACAAGGCGCTCGAACTGGGCGCGGGGAGCGTGCGGGCATGAACGACATCAGGGTGCTGCTCATAGACGACGAGGCCGGGTACACCGATGCCCTGGCCAAGCGTCTGGACCGCCGGGGGTTGTCGGCGACGACCGCGTCCGGCGGGGTTCAGGCCCTGGAGATCATGGACGGCGCGCCCTTTGACGTGGTCCTGCTCGACATCAAGATGGCGGGCATGGACGGCATCAATACCCTGAGCGCCATCAAGCGACGTCATCCCGAGGTGGAGGTGGTCATGCTGACCGCCCACGCCAACACGGACATCGTCATTTCCAGCCTGGCCATGGGGGCATACGACTACCTTCTGAAGCCGGCGGATGTGGAGGAACTGGTTCGCAAGATCGAAGATGCGGCCATGAGGAAGCGAAGCAATTCGAAGTGATCGGCCCGAGGGTGGGTGCTTCGGACGGGTTGAACAAAACAAGAGGAAGCGAGGATAATCATGCGATTTTTCAGTCAATGGGGTAGATTCATGATGGCGGGGGCCGGAGCCCTTGCCCAGTGGGAGATAGAAAACGCCAAATCCATCGTCAGCAGCCGCAAGAAATTGCTGCTCATCGGGCTGATGATCATTCCCATCATCCTGATCGGCGTTGCCTTCGCCGACGACATCGGGCCGGCCCTGCCCGCCCTGCTCGGCGGCAAGAAGGCCTACAGCCCGGCCTTCTACAGCCTGGGCATCTTCATGGTCTCCATCGCCATCGGCGTGGGCGCGGGGTTGATCACCGGCTGCATCGGCGCGGGCGGCGGCTTCATCATCGCCCCGGCGCTCATGTCCGCGGGCATCAAGGGCATCCTGGCGGTCGGCACCGACCTGTTCCACATCTTCGCCAAGGCGATCATGGGCAGCGTCATCCACCGCAAGCTCGGCAACGTGTCCGTGTCCCTGGCCGTGGTCTTCCTGATCGGCGCGATCCTTGGGGCCACGGCGGGCGGCGTGATCAACCGCGTGCTGTACGAGATCAACCCGATCCTGAGCGACGCCTTCATCACCACGGTCTACTCGCTGATGCTCGGCTTCCTGGGCTTCTACGCCCTGACCGACTTCCTGCGCTCGCGCAAGGCCGACAAGGGCGGCGACGCCCACGGCGGTGCCGAAGGGGCCGAGATCGGCGCCCTGTGCCGCAACCTCCAGGACGTCAAGTGCCCGCCCATGATCAAGTTCGACCAGGACCTGGTGGCCGGCGGCCGTCAGATCTCCTGGATCTTCCTGGTCATGTCCGGCGCGCTGGTCGGCCTGGCCGCGGGCATCATGGGCGTGGGCGGCGGCTTCCTGACCTTCCCGATCTTCGTCTACGTGCTCGGCGTCTCCTCCATGACCACGGTGGGCACCGACATCTTCCAGATCGTGTTCACGGCGGGCTTCGCCTCCATCACCCAGTACGCCATCTACGGCTTCATCTTCTACACCCTGGCCATGGGCATGCTCATCGGCTCCCTGCTGGGCATCCAGATCGGCGCACTGGTGACCAAGATCGTGCCCGGCATCACCATCCGCGGCTTCTACGCCATGGCCGTGCTGGCCGGTTTCATGAACCGGATCTTCGCCCTGCCGAGCAAGTTGGCCGAGATGGACATCATCTCGCTCTCGCCGGGCATGGGGTCCATACTCAACACCATCGGCATCTGGGCATTCTTCATCGTCATCGGCGGGTTCTCCGTCTGGGTGGTGGGGACCTTCCTGATGAACATCTCCAAGCTGAAGAGAAAGGAGGCGTAGGGCCATGATCTACAACAAGAAGGAATTCTATACGGGCGCGAGCCTGCTGGTCGTCTTCTTCGTGGTTCTGTTCATGATGTTCCAGCCCATCTATCACGGGCACAACGGCATGCAGTTCCTGGACAACCTCTACAACTCCATCTCCAAGGGGTCCATCAACTATTCCGGGCAGTTGAAAGCTGACATGGCCGAGTTCGACGGCAAGGCCATCGACGTGACCATGAATTACGGCTCCGAGGCCCAGGCCGCCCAGTCGGCCGAGATATTCGTCAAGGCTGGGGCGCAGGCCACTGCCGAGGGCAAGGCCCTGCATCTGACCGGCTCCCTGGGGACGATCCTCAAGGGCAGCCTGGACGACGCCCAGGTCATGTACGACAACAACGGCGATGTCATACAGTCCAAGTACGGCATCGAGCCGCGTCGCGTCCTGTTCAACTGGTGGACCTCGTTCAAGCTGATGAACAAGGCCTTGAGCAACCAGAAGGAGTTCGCGGCGGCCAAGGCGGTGGACACGGTCCAGACCAAGGCGGTGGAGGCCTCCTACAACTACTTCGGGGTCGAGGCCCAGAGCATCACCGACGACATCGGCCTGGTGATCTTCTCCCTGGTCTTCTACGTGCTCTACACCCTGTGGTACGGCTTCGCCATCCTGTTCGTCTTCGAGGGATGGGGACTCAAGCTCAGTCACTAAGTCACGGAATGCGCATCATACCCTAGCCCCGCGCGGTCCGGCGGCCTTTTGGCCGCCGGATCGCGCCCCCCGATCCACAAGGGTTTACTCCTGGCCGAAATGATTATATTTTCTCCGAATGAGGAAGCGTGCATGAATCTCCAGAATTATTACGACACCGTCATGGAGCTGACCCACGGCATCGTGGTCTCGCTCGATCTGGACGGGGGGATCATCCACGGGAACTCCGAGCTGGAACACCTCTCCGGCTATCATCTTCAGGAACTGGCGGGCCGCGACTGGTTCGAGGTCTTCATCCCCAGGGACGAGCGGGACATGGCCCGCCGGGCCCTGCTGGAGGGCGTCCACGGCCGGGGCGTGACCGCCTTTGCCGGGCGCATCCGGGCCAAGGACGGGGACACTGTCTACGTCAACTGGAACCTCAAGCCGCTGACCGACTCCAACGGCGAGGTGGTCAGCCTGCTGTGCGTGGGCCAGGACGTGACCGACCTGGTCCTGCGCGAAAAGGGGCTGCTGCGCGAGCGCTTCACCCTGCTCGAGCGCAACAAGGAACTGAACTGCCTCTATTCCCTGAGCCAGCTCATGGGCGAGATCCATCGGTCCATGGACGACCTCCTGAACCAGGTGGTGGAGCTCCTTCCGGCGGCCTTCCAGAACCCGGAGATGACCTACGCCCGGCTCCGCCTCGGGCACAAGATTTTCCAGACCCCCGGCTTCGAGGACAGCGACCACATGCTCAAGTCCGACATCGTCATCAACAACGAGAAGCGGGGGTCCCTCAGCGTGGCCGTGCGCGACGACGCGGCCCGGCCCGGCTTCCTGGAGGACGAGCGCGACCTGTTTACCACCGTGGTCCAGCAGGTGGTCATTCTGGTCTCCAAGCGGGAGACCAGGCTGGCCAAGCAGGAGCTGGAACGCCAGCTCAGGCAGTCGGACCGGCTGGCCAAGATCGGCCAGTTCTCGGCCGGAGTGGCCCACGAGATCAACGAGCCCCTGGCCAACATCCTCGGGTTCGCCGAACTGGCCCTCCAGACCCCCGGCCTGCCCGAGCAGGTGACCACGGACCTGAACAACATCGTGGACTCCTCCCTGCACGCCCGGGAGATCATCCGCAAGCTCATGTTCTTCGGGCGCCAGCTGCCGCCCCAGCCCGCGTTCATCGACTTCAACGAGACCGTGGAGCAGGCCCTGCGCATCACCGAGTCCGGGGCCCGGCGCGGGGACATCGAGATCGTCCGCGACTTCGACCGCAGCCTGCCGAAGATTCTGGCCGATCCGCAGCACATGAAGCAGGTGGTCGTCAACCTGGTGGTCAACGCCATCCAGGCCATGACCGAGGGCGGCACCGTGACCATCCGGACCATCAACCACGAGAACGACGCCTACCTCGTGGTGGAGGACACCGGGCCCGGCATGACCCCGGACGTTCTGAAGATGATCTTCACCCCGTTTTTCACCACCAAGGACGTGGACCAGGGGTCGGGTCTGGGACTGTCCGTGATCCACGGCATCGTCAAGGCCCACGGGGGATTCATTCAGGTGGAAAGCTCGCCGGATGCGGGGACCAGGGTGGAGGTCGCCTTGCCCTGCCATCTGCGCGCCCCGGAGGATGAGGCATGAGCAGGAATATCCGCATACTGGCCGTGGACGACAGCAAATCGACCCTGGAAGTGCTCAAGCGCAATCTCGTGCCCGCGGGCTACGACGTCTTCACCTGCGGCCGGGTGGACGAGGCCGTGGCCCTGCTCGAGGACGTGGTCATCGACCTGGTCATCACCGACTACCGCATGCCGGCGGCCTCGGGCCTGGACCTGATCAAGCACGTGCGGGCCAACCTGCCGGACGTGGAAATCATGATGATAACCGGCTACCCGTCCATCCCCGGAGCGGTGGAGGCCATCAAGGACGGGGCCGGGGAGTACCTGGCCAAGCCGTTCACCACCGAGGAGCTGCTCTCGTCCGTGGGGCGCATCGTGGAGCGGTTGCAGCGCAGGCGGGTGCTTTCCTCGGCCGACACGCCGCCCGACAATTTCGGCATCATCGGCACCTCGCCGGAGATGGAGAACGTGTTCCAGCGCATCGGCAAGGCCGCCGCCTCGGACGCCAACGTGCTCATCAGCGGCGAGTCCGGCACCGGCAAGGAGCTGGTGGCCAGGGCCGTGCACTACAACAGCGACCGGCGGACCGCGTCCTTCGTGCCGGTCAACTGCACGGCCATCCCGGACAGCCTGGTCGAGAGCGAACTTTTCGGCCACGTCAAGGGGGCCTTCACCGGGGCCAAGGAGTCCAGGGCGGGCTTTTTCGAGGTGGCCAACGGCGGGTCCATCTTCCTGGACGAGATCGGCGACGCCAGCCCGACCATGCAGGCCAAGCTCCTGCGGGTCCTTCAGTCCAAGGAGTTCTGCAAGGTGGGGTCGAGCATCGTCCGGACCGTGGACGTGCGCATCCTGGCCGCCACCCACAAGGACCTGCGGCGCATGGTCGATGAGGGCACCTTCCGCGAGGACCTCTTCTACCGCATCAACGTCATCGACATCCACGTGCCGCCCCTGTCCGAGCGCGGGGACGACCTGCTCGTGCTCATCAACCATTTCCTGGCCGAGTTCTCCAGGGGCATGCACCGCCAGCCGCCGACCCTCACGGACGAGGCCCTCCAGGCCCTGCGGCGCTACGACTGGCCCGGCAACGTCCGCGAGCTGGAGAATCTGATCCAGCGCCTGGTGGTCATCGTGGACCACGACACCATCGGCATCACGGACCTGCCCGAGACCATGCGCTTCAGCCTGCCGCGCGAGGGCAGCGTCAACCGGACGCTGGAGGAAGTGGAGCTCGAACACATCCGCAACGTCCTGGTCATGACCAGCGACAACAAGACCCGCGCGGCCGAAATCCTCGGTATCAACCGCAAGACCCTGCGCGAAAAGCTCAAGCGCTTCGAAGGGATGGCCAAGCAGGGCGAATAGCCTCTCCCGGCCCTCGGGTGCGCAACTTCGGGGTTGACCCGGCCCGGTCCTTTATGCGAAAGGGCCGGTCGGCGTTGACCTGCCCGTTCATACGGGTATGGTCGGCATACAGTTACCCCAAAGGCGCAGCATGGCTTTCAACGCGGAAAAACTCATCAGCAGTCACGTCCGGCACGGGCTCAAGGTCGGCCTGGCCAGCGTCCTGGCCTATCTGGCGGCGGGCTGGATCGGACTTCCCTACGGATACTGGGCGGTCATCACCACGGTCATCGTCATGCAGATGCACGTGGCCGACTCCATCCAGATGTGCCTGTACCGGTTCACCGGAACGGCCATCGGCGCGGGCATGGGCATCCTGATGATCCTCATCTTCCCGCCGACCCCTTTCTACACCCTCATCGCCGTGTTCGTGGGCACGGGCATCTGCGCCTACCTGACGCGCTACGACGCCCGCTACCGCATGGCGGCCATCACCCTGGCCATCGTCTTCCTGTCCAGCCTGCACGAGGAGCACCGCATCGAATACTCCCTGTTCCGGGTGGCCGAGATCGGCATCGGCGTGCTCTGCGCCTTTGCGGTCTCGTTGGCGGTCTGGCCCAACAGGACCACCTCGGTCCTCCTGGAACGGCTGCGCAAACAGTACGACCAGGTGGCGGACAACTTCCTGCTGATCATGGACAACTTCCTGCATCTCCAGCGCAGGACCGACCCGGATCTGTTTTTCGACCTGGCCCGCGAGGTCCAGGCCAACCGGGAGCTGTACAACAAGGTCTACGCCACCGAGCGGCGCGTCTTCCGCGACGACATGGACCTCCTCGCCCTCCAGGTCAACACGCTCAACTCCGTGGTCGAGCGGATCCAGTCCACGCCGAGCCTGCTCAACGAGGTGGAGGGCGACGGCTTCGACATCATCATGGCCCCGGAGCTGACCCAGTTGGCCCAGGGAATCGCCGACGCCCTGCGGGCCATCGGCCGGGGCGTCCACTACGATCCCCATCCTCTGGCCAAGGCCGTGGACGGGGTGGAGAAGCGGTTCATCGAACTGCGCGAACAGGGCGTTATCGAGCGCTTCGAGGTGCGCCGCTACTTCCAGGTCATGAGCTTCATCAACACCGCCCAGCACCTGGGCGAATTCCTTCTGGTGGTCCTGAACAAGCCGCAGATGCCCAGCTGACGCAACTGCGGCCGGCCATGAAAAAGGGACGCGCGAACCTGTTTCGCGCGTCCCTTTTTTCATGATTTTCGGCTGTGGCCGCTGTCCCGGTGCCCCGGTTTTCCGCCTTTCCGGCCATGTTCCGGTCCCGTTCGTCGGTCATTGTGCGCGGCAACCCGCATAGAAAAGATTGGATAAATGGGCCGACCGGGGAATTTTTCCCCGGTCGGCCCGCGTCAGTGGGGCGGCCCCTGTTTTGCGCGATTCATCGTATTGCGAGATGGCGAGCGGCGATCCGGCAAATACGACTTTCCACATCTGAAATTGTACATAACATAATAGTGATATTGGATATTATTATATACACACCGTAGTGGTGGAGGCCGGAGACATTGTCCGGGAGGGACGCTTTGCCTGCTTCTCAATCCACCTTCACTGGATGGGGAAGGGCGATCCGAAACAGGTTTGCGAGATTTTTTCTCTGGCCACAGCATTTCGATTGCAAAAAAAAGTTTCATTATAACGAGTAGATAGAATTATTTTTCCCGTCTGGGGCAATACTGTGGCGGATGGCATGCTTTCTGCTCTTTGGCAAATTGATTGACTAATCAATCTAAACGTGGGAATGAAGCCGGGCGAAAAAAAGACGGGAGCAAATCCCGCGTGTGTAAAACCCTTTTTCGAGTGAGGATTGGCCAGTTGCAGAACAGATATTTCATCATATCAGCCATCGTTGCGCTCCTGTTCGCGGGGGCAGTGGTCGGCTACGCCATACCGATGGAAAAACAGGAAGTCCCGGCTCGGGTCATCCTGGACAACACCGGTGGCCGGATCGTGTTCGCCCACCAGGCGCACGCCGTGGAGTACGGGGGCGACTGTGTGGACTGCCACCATGACGGCGTTGAGGGCGAAAGCTACCTGCCGTGCGGGGCGTGCCATCCGGCGGAGTTCGACGAGCAGTTCCGCCTCAATCATCCCAAGGCGTTTTCGGATCAGAAGGCCTGCCTGCGCTGCCATGACGGCGTGCCCGCCGGCCCCCTGCCCGAAGACCAATGGCCGGACGTCGAGTCCATTCCCACACGGGGCGAGGCCTTCCACTCCCTGTGCATGGGATGTCACGAGGAAAACGGCGGTCCCTACGGCGACGACGCCTGCTACCAGTGTCACGCGAGGTAATCCATGCTCAAGATACGTTATTCACTTGATTTGGAGCTGACCAATTCCATCCGCGACATGGCGCTCCCGGAAGAGTTGCA
This sequence comes from Pseudodesulfovibrio mercurii, assembly GCF_000189295.2. NCBI lineage: Bacteria > Pseudomonadati > Thermodesulfobacteriota > Desulfovibrionia > Desulfovibrionales > Desulfovibrionaceae > Pseudodesulfovibrio > Pseudodesulfovibrio mercurii. Next base: position 189,855 of record NC_016803.1, read on the forward strand.
CTTTCAGGTGCGCAATCTCGTCGTCAAGACCAAGAAAGGCAGCGTCCTGACCAAGGGCGAGATCATCGCCGAACATCCCGCCCCGGGCGGCGGGGCCTACCACGCGGCGGTGGGCGGCAAGGTCACGGGCGTCAACTACCACAGCCTGATCGTGAACTGCACGGGCGGCGATGACGTCGTTCCCCCCGTGGACGTCAATTCCATGGGCAAGGGCGCGGAACTGCTGCGCGTCCTCCAGGGACTCGGCGTGGGCGTGAGCCAGCTCTCGGGCAAGGCCGAGGTCCTGGTCATCAACGGCCTGAACCCGGAACCGGGCGTGTCCGTGGCCCAGCAACTCCTGCGGGACGGCCGCGAGGAACTGGCCGCGGGTCTGGCCCTGGCCCGCAGGCTGCTCTCGCCCAACCGCACGGTCCTGGCCGTGCCCAAGGGCGACGAGGTGACCATCCCCGGCGCCGAGAGCGTACAGGTCCGGGCCAAGTACCCGTACTCCCTGGACGCCCTGGTGGTCCGGGCCGTGACCGGCCGGGAATTTCCCGAGGACACCCGGGTCATGAACGTCATGGACCTCTACGACCTGGGCCGGGTGAGCCTGACCGGGCTGCCCATCACCGAGACATTGATGACCATCGCCGGGAACAATTACCGGGTGCCCATCGGCACGCCCGTGCGGCACATCCTGACTGTCCTCGGCCTGGAGACCCACCCCGGCGACTCCATCGTCCTGGGCGGGCCCTTCCGGGGCGAGGCCATCTACAGCCTGGACGAGGGGGTCAAGAAGACCGACTACGGCCTGTTCATCACCTCTTCGGACGCCATCCCGGCGGTCCAGGACGCGGCCTGCATCAACTGCGGGGAGTGCGTCCTGCAATGCCCGGCCAGGGTCCAGCCGCACCTCATCAGCCGTTGCGCCGAGTACGAACGGTTCGAGGAGGCCGAGCGGTACGGCCTGAACAGCTGTTTCGAGTGCGGTTTGTGCGCCTTCAACTGCTTCGCCCGACGGCCGCTGCTCCAATACATCCGCTTCGCCAAGGCGCAGCTCAAGGCCAAGGGGCAGGGGGCCCAGGCCTGAGCCGGTACGGGGAACAATCACGAAGTTCGACAACACAAGGATGATGAACAATATGAATCCTCCCATTCTCAAAGCAATGTCCGACGTATCGCTCAGGCTGACGGTTTCGCCGCCGCCGCACTGGCGTAGCGGGCGGACCATCCAGGGCATGATGCAGGCGCACCTGCTGGCCCTGCTTCCGGCCGTGGTCACGGCGGTGATCATGTACGGCTACCGCGCCATCTCGGTGATCGGCCTGGCCGGGACCGCGGCGGTGCTCACCGAAGTGGTCTGTCTGCGCCTCCAGAAGCGGGACGTGGACGTGGACAATTATTCGGCCCTTTACGCGGGCGTGCTCTTCGCCTTCCTGCTCCCGGTCACCGCGCCGTGGTGGCTGGTGGCCATCGGTGGCATCCTGACCATCGCCCTGGGGCGCACCGTTTTCGGCGGCTTCGGCTGCAACCCGGTCTGCGCCCCGCTGGTGGCCTGGGCCGTGTGTCGTTTCTCCTGGCCCGCGGCCATGGACATTGACCTCAACCTGGCGAACTACGTGGCCAACAGCCCAGTGGATCAGCTCATGCATTTCGGAGTGGGCAGCCTCCTCCAGTTCGACTACATGGACCTGTTCACCGGGCGGCAGCTCGGCGGCCTGGGTTCGTCACAGGTCATGGCCCTGGCCGCGGGCGGCATTTTCCTGCTCGCCGCCCGCTGGATCCGCCTGTTCATCCCGGTGGGCTTCCTCATCGGCGTGGCGGGCACGGCGACCGTGTACTGGGCCATCGACCCCACGGTCTACGCCGATCCCATGTTCCACCTGCTGGCGGGCAGCACCGTGTTCGGGGCCTTCTTCCTGGCGCCTGACGCGGCCTCCAGCCCGGTCGGCAAGATTCCCCAGACCGTGTTCGGCCTCATCGCCGGAGCCATGGTCGTGATCATCCGCGTGTACGGGGTGTACCCCGACGGCGTGCCCTTCGCCATCATGGTGGCGAACCTGCTCAGCCCGCTGTTGGACCGCCTCCGTCCCAAGTTCTTCGGAGTCAGATAATCATGCGTGAAATCATCAATATGATCGTGGTTCTGTCGCTCATCTGCGCCGCCTCCGGGACCCTGCTGGTCAACCTGAAGCGAGCCACCAAGGACAAGATCGAACAACAGGTGCTTGTCAACGTCCAGGGCCCGGCCCTGATGACCGTGCTCGCCGGGTGCGACAACGACCCCATCGCCGAGCGCAAGATCGTGGACGGGGTGACCGTGTTCCCGGCCCGCCGCGCGGGCAAGCTCGTGGGCGTGGCCTTCGAGACCTTCGCCCCCGGCTACTCCGGGGACGTCGGGGTCATGGTCGGCTTCGACGTGGACGCGGACCGGCTCATCGGCATCGGCGTCACCACCCAGACCGAGACCCCGGGCGTGGGCACGCGCATCATGAAGCCCGCCTTCCTCAAGCAGTTCAAGGGCCACAAGCTCGACTCCATGGCCCTGAGCTCCAAGGACGGCGACATCGACGCCGTGGCCGGGGCGACCTATTCGTCCACCGGCGCGGTGGACGCGGTGCGCAAGGCCCTCGACCTGTACAAGGGCATCAAGCCGCAAATCGCCGACCTCTGGCCGGCGTCCTAAGGAGAGCGATACAATGAGTGCTTCCCTCAAGAAGGAATTCCTCAAGGGGTTGTGGGACGAGCTGCCGCCGTTCCGCGTGGTCCTCGGGCTGTGCCCGACCCTGGCCGTGACCTCCACGGCGGAGAACGGGTTCGGCATGGGCATGGCCGTGCTCTTCGTCCTGACCCTGTCCAACGCCATCATCTCGGGCCTGCGCAAGGTCATTCCGTCCAAGGTGCGCATCGCCTGCTTCATCGTCATCGCGGCCTCCCTGGTGGTGGCCGTGGAACTGCTCATGCAGGCCTACACCTACTCCCTGTATCAGCGGCTCGGCATCTTCGTGCCGCTCATCGTGGTCAACTGCATCATCCTGGGCCGGGCCGAGGCCTTCGCCTCCAAGAATCCCGTCCTGCCGTCCATCGCCGACGGCCTGGGCATGGGGCTCGGCTTCACCATGTCCCTGACCTTCCTGGGCGCGCTGCGCGAAGGGTTCGGCAACGGCACCGTCTTCGGCGTGCCGGTGGCCTGGGACTCCTTCCAGCCCGCCCACTTCATGGTCATGGCCCCCGGCGCCTTCGTCTGCCTGGGACTGATCCTGGCGAGCATGAACGCGCTCAACCGTTACCTGAGCCGCCGCAAGGGCGAGCCGGAAACCGAGCCGCAGAACACGGCCTGCGCGTCCTGCGCGGGCTGCAACCTGTGCATCACGGCCAAGAGGGAGAGGTAGATCATGGATTACTTCATGCTGTTCATCTCGGCCATCTTCATCAACAACATCGTCCTGGTCCAGTATCTGGGCACCTGCCCGTTCATGGGCACGTCCAAGTCCACGGACGTGGCCATCGGCATGGGCGCGGCGGTCATCTTCGTCCTGCTCATGGCCACGGCCTTCACCTGGCCCCTCCAGCATTACGTGCTGACCCCCTATGGCATCGGCTACCTCCAGACCATCGTGTTCATCCTGGTCATCGCCTCCCTGGTCCAGTTCGTGGAACTGTTCCTGAAGAAGGTCATCCCGCCCCTGCATGCCTCGCTCGGTCTGTTCCTGCCCCTGATCACCACCAACTGCGCGGTCATGGGCGTGGCCATCATGGTCCAGCGCAGCAACTATTCGTTCGTCAAGGCGATGGCCTTCTCCCTTGCCTCTGGAGTCGGCTTCCTCATCGCCCTGGTCATCATCTCCGCCATCCGGGAGCGGCTCGACGTCTCCCCGGTGCCGGTGGTCTTCCGCGGTATTCCGGTGGCGCTCATCACGGCGGGCATCATGTCGCTGGTCTTCCTCGCCTTCCAGGGCATGGCCGCGTAACCGTACAAGCACAAGGACGAGATTATGGTAGCCTCATCCATATTGGTTCTGTTTCTTCTGGGGTTGACGGCGGCCGCCATTCTGGCCGTGGCCTCCCGGATTCTCTACGTCAAGGAGGACCCCCGCGTGGCCAGGGTCGAAGCCTGCCTGCCCGGCGCCAACTGCGGCGGCTGCGGCTATCCGGGCTGCTCGGCGGCGGCCGCGGCCGTGGTCAGCGGCGACGCTCCGCCCGAGGTCTGCGTGGTGGCCAACCTGGAGACCTCGGCGCGCATCGCCGGGATCATGGGGGCCGAGGTGCAGTTCAAGGAGCCCAAGGTGGCCACGAACATATGCAGCGGCGGCTCCCGGGCCAACCTGCTGTTCGACTACAAGGGCGTGGAGGACTGCCGCGCCGAGGCGCTGCTCTACGGCGGCGAGAAGTCCTGCGGCATCGGCTGCATCGGGCTCGGCACCTGCGTCAAGGTCTGTTCGTTCAACGCCATTCGGTTGAGCGACGCGGGACTGCCCGTGGTGGACTGGAACGCCTGCCGGTCCTGCGGCAAGTGCGCCGAGGCGTGCCCCACCGGGGCCATCCGCATCTCCAGCGTGACCAGCGTGCTCCTGCACCTCAACCAGACCGACGACTGCCTGGCCCCGTGCATGCAGAAGTGCCCGGCCCAGATCAACGTGCGCCGCTACGTCCAGCAGCTCAAGCAGGGCGACATGCGCGGCGCGCTTCTGACCATCAAGGAGCACAACCCGTTGCCGCTCATCGTGGGCCGCGTCTGTCCGGCCCCGTGCGAAAACATCTGCCGGCGCAAGATCGTGGACGAGGGCGTGGCCATCCACACCCTGCAACGGTACGTGGCGGACTGGGAGATGCATTCGGGGACCCGCGTGGTCCTGCACTGCAATCCGCCCAGCGGCCACAAGGTGGCCATCATCGGCGGCGGTCCCGCCGGGCTGTCCTGCGCCTACTTCCTGCGCCGCGTGGGGCATGAGCCGGTCATCTTCGAGAAGCGTCAGCACATCGGCGGCATGATGCGCGGCGTCATCCCGGAATACCGGCTGCCCAAGAAGGTCGTGGACTGGGAGGTCCAGACCATCCTTAACCTCGGCGTGGAGACCCGCACCGGCGTGGCCTTCGGCCGGGACGTGACCCTGGCCGACCTTGAGAAGGAGGGGTTCGAGGCGGTCTTCATCGCCACGGGCGCCTGGAAGGTGCCCCCGCTCGGCATCGAGAACGACAACGCCGAGGGCGTGCTGGACGCCATCTCCTTCCTCTACGGCGTGGGCCGGGAATATACCGACCTGCGCGGCAAGACCGTGGTCGTGGTGGGCGGCAGCAACACCGCCATGGACGTGGTCCGCAGCGCCATCCGCCTCGGCGCCACGGCCATCGCCCTGGTGCCGAGCATCCAGCGCAAGATGTCCGCCAACAAGGAGGAGATCCAGCGCGCCGTGGAGATCGGAGCCGACCTTCGCTACATGACCGCGCCCATCGGCCTGGTGGCCGAGGACGGGGCCGTGTGCGGCGTGACCTATTGCGACCTGGCCTACGACGACCCGGAAAAGGCCAAGGGCGGCCCCAACCCCGTCGCCGGGACCAAGTCCTTCGTGGCTGCCGACATGGTTATCGCGGCCACCGACCGTCTGGTGGACGACAGCCTGCTGCGCGACGCCGACGGCAAGCCTCTCTTCAAGATTGATAAGAAGACCGGTGGGATCAGTGCAAACCCGACCACGTTGCAAACCGACATCCCCAACGTGTTCGTGGGCGGAGAAGTCCACACCGGCCGCAACATCCTCATACAGGCGGTGTCCGACGGACGCCGTGCCGCACGCTCCATCCACTTCTACGTCACCCAGGGAACGGTGCCGGAACCGGACAATCAGCAGGTCCAGGTCATCCCGGAATCGATTCTCAAGGACATGCACGTAACATACTCCATCCCCAGGGTCCAAGAACCTCTGGTCAGCGTGGAGGAGCGGAAGCACACCTTCAAGGAGGAAGTGGCCGGTTCCATCACCTACGAAACGGCTCGGAAGGAGGCGAGCCGCTGCCTGCGATGCGGACTGACCTGTTACGACGCCGACGCCGGGGCCGAATACACCCGGGACGCCGACGTCAAGGTCATTGCCGAAGCGGGCAGGGAGTAAGCAAGACCATCCGAATGATCTCCCGATCGGGCCCGCATGCGCCTCACCCTTCGAGGATAGCGCCCCCTGTCGCCCGCTGGACAGGCGCATGAAGCCGCAGCCCCGGACATCATACCGTGTCCGGGGCTGCTATTTTTTGGGGTCGGGGAGGCGGCGCGCCTACCGTTCGAGGTAGGTGTAGCCGTGCAGGCCGTTGCGGTAGGCCTGAAGGATTTCCCGCCGCTGGGCCGGGGTGATCAGCCCCTTGCGCACGCTGGCCTCGGCGGTCTCGCGGAAGCGGGTCAGCAACGCCTTGGTGTCGTATTCCACGTAGGACAGGACGTCCTCAACGGTGTCGCCCTCGAGTTCGCCGACAAAGTCGTACTTGCCGTTTTCGAGAATCCGGACCGTGACCACGTTGGTGTCGCCGAACAGGTTGTGCAGGTCGCCCAGGGTCTCCTGGTACGCGCCCACCAGGAAGACGCCGAGGTAGTACTCCTCCAGCGGCTTGAGGGCGTGCAGGGCCATGGTCCGGTTGACCCCCGCGCCCTCGATGAAGCGGTCGATCTTGCCGTCGCAGTCGCAGGTGATGTCGGCCAGGGACCCCTCGCGGGCGGGCTCCTCGTCCAGCCGGTGCACGGGCATGACCGGGAAGAGCTGATGGATGGCCCAGGCATCGGGCAGGGACTGGAACACGCTGAAATTGCAGTAGTAGATGTCCGACAGGGTGCGGGCCAGGCCCTCCAGCTCCAGGGGCAGGCTGGGCAGGTTCCGGGTCAGGGCCGCAATGGTCCGCACGGTCAGCCAGAAGACGTTTTCGCCCAGGGCGCGCTCGCGGAAGGAGATGATCCCCTGGTTGAAGGCCTGGCGGACCTCGTCCCGGTAGTAGAGGGCGTCGTTGAAGCTCTCCTGGACGTTGTCGCGGGTCAGGGCAAGCATGGTCTCGTGCAGGTGCCGGATGTGGATGTTGGTGTCCTCGGGCAGGGCTTCGGGCAGGGGCTCGGGCTCGAACCGCGCGGCATCGACCACGTTCAGGAGGAGCACGGAGTAGTAGGCCACCAGGGCCCGGCCGGATTCGGTGATGATGGTCGGGTGGTCCACTCCCTGCTCGTCGAGCACGGTCATGACCCCCTCGATGACGTCGGCGCAGTACTCGTGGACCGAGTAGTTGCGGCTGCTGGACAGGCTGGTCCGGGTGCCGTCGTAGTCCACGGCCAGGCCGCCGCCCAGGTCCAGGTAGCGCATGCCCGCGCCCTCGGCCGTCAGCCCCGCGTAGATGCGGCTGGCCTCGGCCACGCCCGCGCGGATCTCGCGGATGTTCGGAATCTGCGAGCCCAGGTGGTAGTGGAGCAGTTGCAGGCAGTCGAGCATGTTCGCCTCGCCCAGGCGGTCGATGACCTCGATGATCTGGGTGGCGTTGAGGCCGAAGATGGAGCGGTCGCCGCCGGACTCCGCCCACTGGCCCGTGGCCTGGGACGAGAGTTTGGCGCGCACGCCGAGTATGGGTTTGACGCCCAGGGCCTTGGAGCGCTCGATGATCAGCGGCAGTTCGTTCGGCATCTCCACGACCAGCACGCACTGGAAGCCGAGCTGGACGGCGTGCAGGGCCAGGTCCACGAATTCCTCGTCCTTGTAGCCGTTGCACACGAGCACGGCCTCGGGGTCGTTGTGCATGCCCAGGGCGGCGATGAGTTCGGCCTTGCTCCCGGCCTCGAGCCCGTGGTGGTACCTGCGGCCGTGGCGGGTGACGGCCTCGACCACCTGTTGCTGCTGGTTGACCTTGATGGGGTACGCGCCGAGATAGGACCCCCGGTAGGCGAGCTTTTTCATGGCCTGGAGGAAGCTCTCGTTGAGCAGGGTGATCTGGGTGTCCAGGAGGTTCTCGATGCGCAGCAGCACCGGCATGTCCAGGCCGCGCGCCTGGATGCCCGCGATGATCTCGGGGATGGACACCGCCTCGGAGAAGTCGTCGGGCCGGGCGGTCACCTGCAAATCCCCGTTTTCGGAGACGCCGAAAAAGCCCGCGCCCCATTCCCGGACGCGATAGAGTCTTTCGGACCGTTCAACGGTCCATTTTTCCTGTTCCTGGGTCATGTCCCATCCTCCCTCGATGCGTGGACGTCGGCAACTTCGCCGTATGTGGGCGGCATGTAGGGGCGTGAGCCAGGAATGTCAACCCGAATGTCCGCACGGCGGTCCATTGTGACCAAAAAAAAGGACAGGCACGTCGGCCGGGGATCGGGCCGCGCTCCGGCTCAATCCGTCGGGGAGGACGCCCCGTTCCGCTTGATGATCTTTTGCAGGCTGACCCGTTCAAGCCCGGCCAGGCGCGCCGCCTCCGAGATGTTGCCGCCGGTTCTGGCCAGAATCTGCTCCAGGTAGTTCCGGGTGAATTCGTTGAGCACCCGCGCCTTGGCCTCCTTGTAGGCGTCGATGCCGCCCTCGTCCGTCTCCCCGCCGCCGGGCCATGTCCCGTTGGGACCGGACAGCCGGCCCTCGGCCAGCCGCAGATGGACCATCTCCACCTGGTTGCCGGGGCAGAAGACCGTCAGGCGGCGGACGGTGTTCTGCAACTCGCGCACGTTGCCGTGCCACGGCCGTTCGCACAGGCAGGCGAGTACTTCCGGGCTCAGGGTCTTGGGGGCCAGGTGCATCTCCAGGCAGGTCTGGTTCAGGAAGTGCGCGGCCATGCGCGGGATGTCCTCGCGGGATTCCCTCAGGGGCGGGGTGTTCACGGTGAGCACGTTCAGGCGGTAGAACAGGTCCTCGCGGAACTCGCCCTCGCTGATGAGTTCCGGCAGGTTGCGGTTGGTGGTGGCCAGGATGCGCACGTCCACCTTGACGGCCGCGTTGCCCCCCACGGGCCGGATCTCCCGCTCCTGGAGCACGCGCAGGAGCTTGGTCTGCATGGACATGGAGATGTCGCCGATCTCGTCGAGCAGGATGCTGCCGCCGCAGGCCGAGACGAACAGCCCCTGGCGGGCCTTGTCCGCCCCGGTGAAGGCGCCCTTGACGTGGCCGAAGAGTTCGCTCTCCAGCAGCTGTTCCGGGATGGCCGGACAGTTCACGGCCACGAAGGGGCCCTTGGCCCGGCCGCTCAGGCGGTGGATGTTCCCGGCCACGAGTTCCTTGCCCGTGCCGGATTCGCCGCAGATCAGCACGTTGTAGTCCGAGGCGGCCACCGCGGCGATGGACTCCTTGAGGCGGCACATGGCCTGGGCCCTGCCCACCAGGGTGGATTCGCAGCGTCCGGCCAGGGCGCGCAGGGCGCGGTTCTCCCCGAGCAGCCGCCCGCGTTCCAGGCCCTTCTGCACCGAGCGCAACAGCTCGTCCCGTTTGACGGGCTTGGTCAGGAAGTCGTAGGCCCCGGCCTTGAGCGCGGTCACGGCGGCCTCCACGCTGCCGAAGCCGGTGACCAGGATCACGGTCAGGCCGGGTTCGATCTCCAGGGCCCGGTGCAGAAGCTCCTGGCCGTTCAGCCGGGGCATGCGCAGGTCCGAGAGCATGAGGTCCACGCCGCTCGACTTCAGGATTTCCAGGGCCTCGGCCCCGTCGCCCGTCAGGGATATCTCCACCTCGGGAAAGCCCGAGGCGATGAGCCGGGCCAACCCCTGGGCGAAATCGGGTTCATCGTCAACAATCAATATGCGCTGGCTCATTCGGTTTCCTCGTTCTCCTTGACGGCCAGGGGCAGGAACACGCGGAACAGCGCGCCGCCGCCGGGCCTGTTTTCCACCTCGATGTCGCCGCCCAGATCGCGGATCAGGCTGTAGATCACGGACAGGCCCAGCCCCGTTCCCTTGCCCGCCTCCTTGGTGGAGAAGAAGGGGTCGAACACGCGGTTGAGGTGTTCGGGCAGGATGCCGGTTCCGTTGTCGGCCACGGTGATGTCGGCGAAGCGGTCGCCCGCGGCGATGATGACGCGCACCTCGCCCGTGCGTCCTTCCTTTTCCTCCAGGCCGTTGACCGCGTCCAGGGCGTTCATGATCAGGTTGGTCAGGATGTGCTCAAGGGCGTCGTCGCTGGCCCGCAGCGGCGGTATGTCCGTGGCGGCCTCCAGGTGGAGTTCCGCTCCGCACGACTTGGCCCTGGGCTGGAGCAGGTCCACCGTGGCCGAGGCCATGGCGGTCAGGTCGCCGGGTTCGAGGGAGACGGGGCGCGGCCGGCTGAAGTCCAGGAGGTCGCGGACCACGCGCTGGGCCATTTCCGTGTGGCGGATGATCACCGCCAGGTCCGCCTGGGCCTGGCCATTCTTCTGCGAGGCGGCCAGGAGTTCTGCGTAGCACAGGATGACGCCCAGCGGGTTGTTGATCTCGTGCGCCAGCCCGGCCGCGAGCTGTCCCACGGCGACCATGCGTTCGTTGCGGACCATCTGGTCCTCTATGCGCCGCTCCATGGTCACTTCGCGGAGGGAGGCCACGATGCGGCGGCCGCCGGTCTCCTCGAGCGGGTAGAGATGGGCCAGGAAGATGCGCCCGTCCGGCAGCTCGAATTCGCCGCAGCCCGTGTCGCGGGTGGCGTCCTGGATTATGTCCAGCAGGCTCGCGAGTCCGGGCTCGTCCAGGGTCTCGGCCAGGCGCACGGCCGGGGAGTTGGCCAGGAGCACGGCATCGCCCGCGTCCAGGAGCATGAGCGGGTCGGCGGTGCCCTCGATCAGGGAGGAGAGCAGGGCGTTCTGGGTCAGGAGCCCGTCCAGGGCCTCCATGTTCTCCATGGCGATGCCCATCTGCTGGCCGATGGCCCGGGCCAGGTCCACCAGCCGGTCCGAGCGCTCGCGCGGCTTGTCCCAGTAAAGGCTCAGGAGCCCCCGGCTGGTGCCCGAGGTCTGCACCGGGATGTGCCAGGACAGGTCGCCCATCCTGGGCTCGATCCCGGTGACCAGGTCGTGCCAGTCCTCCGGCAGTTCCGGCGGGACGCCGGGGTCCGGCCAGGAGGCGTAGTCCGTGGCGGCCAGGACGCAGACGTAGCTCGCCCTGGACGCGCCGAAGCGCCGGGCGATGAGTTCGAGTCCGGCGAGGAGCAGCTCCTGCTTGGTCTGGCTCTGGTTCAGGCTGTTCAGGAGCGAGACGAACAGGGCCACGTCGGCGCGGCGGTCGTCGGCCAGCCGGGTCAGGTCCACGGTGCGCTCGGCCACCTTGTCCTCCAGGGTGGCGGCGTATTCCTTGAGGTCCACGCGCGCCTGGCGCAGATGTTCGGCAAAGAGCTCGAAGCCGTGCAGCAGCCCCTCGATCTCGTCCTGTTGGGACAGGAACGGCTCGGTCTGGAGGGGCGCCTCGTCCGGGAACAGGCGGTGCATGACCCCGGTGACCCGGTTTAGGCTGTGGACCACCAGGCGGTGGAAGAACCCCTGGATGATCAGGAACTGAACCAGGATGCCCATGGCGAACAGCAGGGCGAAGGACAGGGTGGCGTCGCGGATGCCCCCCAGGTCGCGTTCGACCTTCAGCCGAACCATGTCGATGCCCGCCAGGCCGCCCACCTGATTGCCGAAGCCGCGCTCGCCTCCGTAGCGTTCGATGAGTTCGTGCGGGGCCTCGGACCGGTCGCCGTGGCAGTGCATGCAGGAGGCGTCGTAGCGCTGGGCGTAGACCGTGATGAAGTAGCGTTCGCCGTCCGTTTCCCGGAACTCCTCCAGGTGCTTCAGCTCGGGGTCGGCCCGGAAGCGGTCGATGAATTCGCGTTCCAGGGCGTTGGCCTCGGAGTCGGGGTTGCGCGCGCCCTCGGTGACGCGGCGGTAGACGAAGCTGTCGTGCTCCAGGTTGGGGTCGCTCATGACCGCCCTGGTCACGTAGGAGGCGCTCATGGCCTCGAGCACGAACTGGTCGCTGGGCAGGGTCTTGTACATGACCGGGCGCAGGGTGTTGCGCACGTAACGCTGCACCGCCTCGACCTGGGCCAGGATGAGCGAGGCCTTTTCCCTCGCCTCTCCCTCCATGAGACGGTTGAGATGGATGTTCAGGCCCACGGCGAAGAAGGCCACCAGGCCCGTCATGAGCAGGAACAATCCGGTAAAGAACTTGCTTTGCAGGCTGTGCGGCATGAGCCGGCGCATGGGTATCCCTCTCCGATTTGCGGGAAGCATATGCGGGCGGGGGATCGAATGCAACTTGGGCGGGCCTGGCTGCGTCCTTCCGGTGGCAGGGTGTAGCCGCAAGGCAGCACCCACGGTCGGATTCATTCAAAAATATTGTAGTATTTTAATGCGTTGAAAAATCAGATTCATTGGAACCCTTTTTGCTTTGCTGGCGCTTCAGAGCCGACGGAATCGGCTTTCGTTGATCCTTCGCCCCGGCGACGGGGCAGGGGTCGGAGGTATGCTTTCACAACCATCGTCAACCGATTGTGACAATGAGGAGGTTCTTATGGCGGAAAAACGGTGGCTTACCGAGGACAAGCTCGCATTGATAATGGGGCTTATTCTCTTTGGGCTCGGCATGTTCAGTTTTGCCGGGGTGGACCTGTTGGGTTGGGGCGTCAGCACGAACACCTGGATAACCCCCGGACAGATCTTTTCCGTGACGGCCAAGGCCGATTACGGCGGATTGAACGGGTACGCGTCCCTGTTCCTGACCTATGCGTTCATCACCCTGTTCCTGAGCTTCGGCGTGAAGTTCCTGGGCGGTGACGTGCCCAAGTTCGTCAAGTCCTTCACCGTGGTCTTCTTCCTGAGCATCATCTGCTGGGCGCTCGGCCACTACGCGGTCATCGCCGCCACCCCGGACAAGCTCGAGAAGTTCGGCCTGACCTGGGCCATGGGCCTGACCGGCGAGGCGGGCTTCATCGTCGCCCTGGTGGTGGGCATCGTCATCGGCAACTTCTTCCCCGGCTTCGCCGAGGAGATGAAGGAAGCCCTGCGGCCCGAAATGTACATCAAGATCGCCATCGTCATCCTGGGCGCCGAACTCGGCGTCAAGGCCGTTGACGCCATGGGGTTGGCCTCCGCGGTCATCTTCCGCGGCCTGTGCGCCATCGTCGAGGCCTACCTGATCTACTGGGCGCTGGTCTATTACGTCTCGCGCAAGTACTTCAAGTTCAGCAAGGAATGGTCCGCGCCGCTGGCGTCGGGCATCTCCATCTGCGGCGTGTCCGCGGCCATCGCCACCGGCGGCTCCATCCGCGCCCGGCCCATCGTGCCGATCATGGTCTCCTCGCTGGTGGTCGTCTTCACCTGCATCGAGATGCTGGTCCTGCCCTTCGTGGCCCAGTGGTGGCTCAGCGGCGAGCCCATGGTCGCCGGCGCCTGGATGGGCCTGGCGGTCAAGTCCGACGGCGGCGCGGTCGCCTCGGGCGCCATCACCGACGCGCTGATCCGCGCCAAGGTCCTGGCCGACACCGGCGTGCAGTACCAGGCCGGCTGGATCACCATGGCCACCACGACCATCAAGATCTTCATCGACGTGTTCATCGGCATCTGGGCCTTCGTTCTGGCCGCCGTGTGGTGCACGTTCATCGAATGCAAGCCCGGCCAGGGCGGCATGAAGATCGGCGAGGTCCTGGACCGGTTCCCCCGCTTCGTCGTGGGCTACGTGGTCACCTTCCTGGTCATGCTGCTGATCTGCGCCACGAACAAGGACCTCATTCCGCTGGGCAAGGCGACTATCGCCGGGACCCACGTCTTCCGGGGCCTGTTCTTCGTGCTGACCTTCTTCACCATCGGCATGGTCTCGAACTTCAAGAAGCTGTGGGCCGAGGGCATCGGCAAGCTGGCGGCGGTCTACATCGTCTGCCTGGGCGGCTTCATCATCTGGATCGGTCTGTTCATCTCCTGGCTGTTCTTCCACGGCGTAAAGCCGCCGGTCGCCTAGGAATGGACTTCGTCCCCTTCAACGAACAAGGAGCGAAATAATGTCGGTAGAAGAACACAACATTGCCGAGGAAATGGGGAAAATGGAGTATGAGCCTTTGCAGCCCATCGAGATCAAGTTGATCCGCTGGAGCCTGATCATCGGGGTCGTGTCCCTGGTGGTGCTCTACTTCGTCAGCGCAGCCTTCTTCCCCGCCGCGCACGGCGCATAGTCCATCCGGCGGCGGCCCCGGTCCGTCCCTGGCCGCCGCCTTTCCCGGAGTAACGACATGCAACAATGTGAAATGATCGTCAGCAAACTGGTGGACCAGGTCCGCGAGGACCAGCGTCCGGTCATGCGTCGACGCATTGAGGAGGCCGTGATCGAGCAGGCCGGGGCCGAGGGTCCCGACAGCCCGACCGCGCATCGCTTTCTCAAGGATCTGGACATCTTCGTGAACATGCGCGGGCCCGAGTTCATCTACTCGCGCGGCATCGCCGAAAGCCTGCGCGTGGGCGAGGACATCTTCGAACTGGCCTACGTGATCAAGAAGGCCATGCAGTAACCCCGGTCCTCAACCGGACCGGTCCCCTTCCGGACGCCCCTCCGACCCCAGGGGGCGCACCGGCGTTTACCAGGCGGGATGGATGCGGAACGCATCCATCCCGCCTCCTTTTTGCCGAGCTCCATCAGGCATCGCGTCTTTCCGCCCCCACGATTCGCGTCGGGCGGCAAACCACCTGCGGTCCTTTTCGCAATCTGTCTGGAGCCTTGCGGTGTTGGCCGTGAATACAGGTGCGTCAACGGCGGGAGCGTCTCCGTGTTGAATGTGCTGTTTATCATTGTCGCCACTTCTGCATGCCGGTAATTTGGTGTAGATGCCAAATAATCCGGAAGGTGGGTACCATGATTTGTTTTTCCGACGGAGATGGCTGCTGGATACGAACGGGGCGTTTTCATGCGGGGTACGGACGCAACGCGCGAATGCGCATTCGGACGTTGTTGCCCGTGCTGGCCGCCTGGGTGCCGTTGATCTTCCCGTCCGAGGCGTTGGCGATCCAGACACATGGCGGGACTGAAGGCCTGTATGCGCATCAGTTCGGTCACGTGTTGTTTTTCGTGGCGATGATCCTTTTGTATTTCCGCTTGCGGGGTCAAGCCGAATTCATGTCCCGGGGATGGCGCTATGTGACCATATCCTGTCTGCTTTTCGCCGGCTGGAATGTGGTGGCGTTTACGGGTCACTGCCTGGAGGAGATGCTGTCCGTTCCCGTCTTTGCAGGCGGTTCGACCTGCTGGGAACGTGCCTTGTCCGATGCCACGGGGTGGAAGGGGCTTGTCCTCTATGTCTGCAAATTCGATCACCTGTTGGCGGTTCCCGCCATGCTCTACTTTTTGTTGGGGCTGAGGGCTTTTGCCAGGGAGCGCCAATGAATCAGTATTTACCCGAATTTCCTGTTGTCCTGGTCGATTTCCTGGGATCGTCCTCGATGATCCTGCTGTCGTTTCTCGCCATCGGCTATGCATACAGGTTGTTGCGCGAAGAACCGAGGCAGTTGTTGTGGTCGTATCTCCTGATGTTCACGCTGGCGCTGGCGGCCTTTTCCGTCGGGCGGGGTGTCGGACATATCGTGCGCAATGTCCTGGTCAATACCGGACACCGGGAATTGTGGCTGTCCATCAGTCCATACAGCGGAGCGCTCAATACCATCACGTTCGTCATCATAGCAGCGATCACCTTTTACTATCATTTTGTGGAAAAGGCGTTCTTGCTGTTGAGACAGGCCAACTCCAAACTCGTTGGGGCGTTTGCCGAGATACGGCGAAACCGGGATCGGATCATTTTGCTGGAACGCTACGCCGTATGCGACAGGATGGCGGCGAAACTGGCTCATGAAACGCGGAATCCGATTTTCACCATCGCCAATTTCGCCAAGTTGTTGCTTCGTAAACTCGAAAACGACGAGGCCTCGGCTGCGCATCTCAGGATCATCGTCGAGGAATCGCAAAAGCTCGAAGGCCTTATCGATGGCATCATGAAGGTGAGGCATGATCTGCCGCAACTCATGAAACGGGTTTCCGGCAGAGAGGTCCTTTCCGAATTGGAAGGAATCAGCATAAAAAAGGCGGAGGCCTCGGGGGTTGGGGTACGCGTGGCCCGACTGGAGGAGGAATTCTGGCTGTTCCTCGACATCCGGAGCCTGTTGAGCGGCCTGACCGAACTCATCGTGAATGCGATCGAAGCCTCTTCCGAAGGGGATACGATCGACATTTCCGTCCTCCGCGAGGACAATATGGCCGTCTTTCGTGTTTCGGACAGGGGGAAAGGCATCCCTCAGAAGTCGCTGCCCAGGATATTCGAGCCTGGTTTCAGCACCAAACAGTTTTCCGCCGGCTTGGGGCTGGCCTATGCCAAGCAGATTCTGGAGGCGAATCATGGTGTGGTCAAGATCGAGTCCGTGCCGGGCGAGGGGACTCTGGCCATCGCCGCGTTTCCTTTGGACACGGACGAGGCGGAACATGCCTATGGCGCCCAGGAATCATGAGAGGCGGGCGGCCGGGGAGAGTCGGCGTTACGGCCTCTCCGCATTCGGGGCCTGTTCCGGTGTGCCTGAATGCAAAAAGGGTTTACGGAGCATCTCCGTAAACCCTTGTCTTTTCCTGTCGCGATGGGAGGATTTGTCCGCGTCCCGAACACGGCGGCGTGCAGGTGAGCCGCAGACCGTGGAAGCTGGGGATCCAGCGGGGGATACCTCAGCCTTTCTTCCGGTTCGTGAGAATGATGTCTTTCGTTATGTAGCGCATGATCGTCTTTTTCAGCGATTTTCCCGGCCAGCGTGTTGGCACGACGTAGAGCTTGATGCCGTGCAGCAGACCATGGAGCGCCAGCTGAAGCGAGAGCAGCCCTTTCTTCAGCGGCGGGGCGTGTCTGATCTTTCTCTTCAGGTGCTGCATCTTCAGATAGTTGTAGACCGGAAACGGCACCGCGCCGAGACCGTCGCACCAGCAATCGTTGAGGCGTAAGATCAGGTCGTACAGGTCTTCGAACGTCAGTTGTTCCGGCGGGGAGAGCTGGGCCTCGGTCGGCGGGGAAAAGAGCGGACCGTCCTTGCCGAGATACTTGACGGCGACCGCGTTGTTCCCGGCCTCGCAGGAACGGAGAAATTCGATCCGTTGCCGCGGCGTCAGCAGCTTGTTCTCGGGGGGCGTGAAGTGGAGCTTTTCCACCACGTCGATGAGTTCCTTGAATTCACGCAACTGGCCGCCCTCTTCCGGCAGGGTGGCGTTGGCCCGCAACATGAACTCCATCAGTCGGGCGTCCATGCTCGTATTGACGCCGCGCGGCGGGCTTTTGAACGAGTCGTCCCACTGAATGCCCAAGGCGTCCGCGAAGTCGGTGAAAAGATTGCCGCCGACAAATGCTTTTTTATCGTAACACCTTACGATAATATTTTCTTTTCCGAACTGTTCCGCGAAAAAATCGACCATCGTTTCATAGTCGTAGTAGTTGGGATGGAAGAGTTCGTCGATGGCCGACGTCCCGAAGGGGATCACGCGCTTTCCGCCCCGGATCGCCTGCCGGTACATGGATTCGAGGTGGGTGTCCTGCCTGCGGAGATACAGGATCACCTTGATGCGCGGCGAGCCCACATACTGTCTGATCTGGTCGATTCTCGCCGGGTTGCCGTAGAGCCGTGTGCTCAGGCTTTCGTTGCTGACGAGGACCGTCTCCGATGTCGCGGAAGCGATCGCCTGCCGGGTGTTTTCCCAGCGTTCGGCCACCAGGCTGTCGGAGTCGTCGTCCGAAGGCCAGCATTCGGAAAGCAAATGGTTCTTGGTGCCGTAGACGATGCCATGCCGGGCGAGCTGATCCCGATTGAGTGAGAGAAATTCCTGTAAGGCGGTCGTTCCGGTTTTATGTAACCCGATGTGCATTATCAATAAGTTGGATTGCATGGTGTCGCCTACAGGGGGGTAGCGTGTGCGGTTTGAATTGTCTGCAAGGGCGCTCTTGTTGCCGATACGATGTCCACGCCGGACTATTCCTTTTCAAGCACCTTGAAAAGATTCACCAGGGAAATGGTCATGTTCTCTTCGAGATTTCCGAAATTGAACGTATAGCCGTCCTGTTCCAGCTCCATCGCGAAGTGCAGCAAGGCAATGGAATCGATGATGTTGTCTTCAAAGATGGAGGACGTGTCGTCGTACACGGCGAGACTCGATATCCCCACGTTCTTGAATTGCTCTTCAAAGTTCTTCCAAAACAAGTTTTTGAATTCATCATACGTCAACATGTGTAACCCATCCTGATTTATTGCTATATGTCGTTTGTTTCAAGGCGCTTCCGCCAGCGCAATCATGGAAAATCGCTGTTGTTCATCGATGATATGGTCATCTTTCCGGCGTGGTCGCTCGGATGTCGGGTCCACTCGCGGGCATCGAATTTGCCTCGAGGCCGCCGCCGTCGGGAGATGGGGTTCCAATCATAATGATCATGGAGGCCATACGTAGATACGTTGCGTCCCGTCAAGTGGTGTCGTTCCGTCCCGGTCCAGGGGACGGTTGCCGAGAATGGTCTTGAAGGGCCGCCGTGGGCGGGACGACGGGACGCAGGGGGGAGAGTGGAGGCAGCGGAGGCGCCGCCTTTCGTTTCCGGAAGCGCCTCCGAAATGGCCCGTCCCCGCCGTCACGTGTCCCTCGCGGCGGGCCTTCATGGTGGGCGCGTCCACGACGGCAGGGGGGATACCCTCCGGCGGACGAGCCGCGCATGCAGTGCGGCGCCGAGGCGCGACTCGACAAACATCCCGTTGAACGGCGGTCCCGTTCGAGGTCGTGAGGTCCTTCCTCCAATGACGGCACGTCGGCGCAACGCCCGGATGTCCGGGCCGGTTCCGAAATCCGATTCGAACGGAGGGCAAGGGCTTTCAATGGCTCCCGATATTGCGGAAGGTCCCTGCCGGTATATTACCTCGAAAGCACCGATTCATCCTCGTCTCGTGGCGAGAGGATGCTCCGCCGCATTATGCATTCCTTATCTTTTCGATGGATGCGATGATGCTTTCTATGGAAGACCAATTCGTTGCGGCGTCGTCATCCTCATCAATGGTGACGGAAATTTCATACACGTTTTCGATTTCAAAATAGAGATTCATCATGTCGAGTGAATCCATACCCTGGTCCTGAAGTCGTTTCTGGGAGTCCAGATTATCATAATCGACATCATAAGGATCAACGGTACGGATGATGTCGATGATTGCTTCCCGTGTTATGGAACTCATTATTTTCTCCTTAAAGGGACGGAGGCGATGCTCAGGCCGGCCCCGAACCCCGTCAGCATGAGGTTGTTTTCGTTTGATTCAAAAAATCTGCACAACTCGATGGGAATCGTTGACGACGAGGTGTTGCCATGGCGATTCGCCAGGAAAGGACACGCTTCCGGTCTGAGCTTCATCCGTTTTTGGAGGCAGTCCACGATATACTTGTTCGCCTGATGCAGGACGAAACAATCGACGTCTTCCTGTTCCAGGCCGTTTGCCTTGAGGCACTCCTCGATGTTGGGGGGCACATTGCGCAAGGCGAAGGTGTAGATGCCGAAGCCGTCCATCCTGAGATAGTCGTCGTGGGTGTGGATCAGGGCGTCTCCCATCTCTCCGAAAGTGTGGAAGGTGCCGCGGCCGATGTCGAAGACGCCGTCTTCGGCCAGATACGTCACGGTGGCCGCGTCGCTGGCGAAGATGTCTTCGTTCCGGGTGGTCTGATCGACCGCATCGGAGTAGGGGTCGCTGGTGAACACGAGGCCATGCTTGAGACCCTGCGCCTCCATGAAGCTCTTCGCCATCACCAGAGAGTAGACGTAGCCCGAGCAGGCGAGGCCCACGTCATAGGTGGCGCAGTCCTTGCTCAGCTTCAGCGCCCCGTGCACGCGTGCCGACATGTGCGGGATGTACATGTCGGGGTGATGGGTGCAGACGCTGACGAAATCGATCTGCCCGAGATCAATCGGGGACTTGGCCAGGAGATCCTCCGCCGCCGCACAGCACATGGAAACAACGGTTTCCTCGCTTCCCCGGCGACGGAGTTGTTCAAAGCCGACTTTTCGCTCAATGAATTCCCTGGTTACGCCCAGTTCCTCCGCCCGCGCCAGATTGTCGATGGTGTTTTCCGCGAGGTGGACCCCAATTGAGTGGACTGCAATCGCCATTATTTGGTCCTTGTGGAATAAATGCTTGCGACAACGCGGCCGTTGGCCTTCACTTCATTCAATATCATTTTGTTGGCGATCATGTTTTTGGTAGACCCACGGAGCTCGGGGGCACTCTCAAAGAAAGCGGGGGGGACATAGTACGTCACCTTGGCGAGCCACCAGAAGCCTCCGTCCGAGGAATCCGTGGACTCCGCGATCATTGCGTCGGCGAGGCCCATGCAGATGGCGGGATACAAATGAGGCGGGTAATCGCTGAGGACGGCCTCGTCCGAATCAATGACCACGTTCTTGAGGTATTGCTTGGCATCGTCGGGACCGATCTCGGTCAGGGGTTCGTCAATCTCGACGACGCCGATCCTGTAGGATTTGTCACCTGATTTCAGCGTGATGAGCACCGGTTGGTCGCGTTCGATCTCGGTTCTGAACTCGACTTGCGCCTTCAGAACGCCACGGAAGGTGATCTGTACCTCATCGTACATGGGCAAATCAAGCTGTTTCAGGACGGTCGGCAGGGCCTCAAGGAGCATCGTGCTGTTGACGTAGTCACGTTTCCCCTGCCGTTTGAAAGTGTATCTCGCTACGTTGGACATAAGTTCCCTCCGGGGTTGATCCGGTTACTTTTGATAGGGCCTCGAAGTCGGCAACACTCTCAGCCAGATGTATATATCCTTGGCCAGAATCTTGGTACACTCGTCGTAGAAATTCCTTGCGCCCACCGAATAGACAAAACCCTTGCCTATGGGGGCCTTCAGTATGCTGGTTCCCCTTTTCTTCAGCTCTTCGACGATCTTCCTCACCCCATCGCGTTTGAGGCCGCAGTGCTCGTACCAGACGTGCCTGTAAAAGGGCTGGATGGAGACTTCGCCGTTGATCGAGATCGGGTGCATGTACTCTTTCGTATACCTGTAGGGAACCCCCATGACATGTTCGACATGGTGGATCAGGGCCATGTTGCGGATGTCCTTCCCGAGACAGACGCAGAGCCCATCCAGCTCCACCACGCGGGCTTCCGGCGTCTCCGGCCCGAAGGCGTGGCGGGACACGTCCTTGCAGATGTAGTCGGCGTTTTTGCCGATGGCGGTGTAGGAGACGAAGGGGTGGAAGCTGCGCACGGCCTCCGGTTTCCGGCGGATGTATTCCGTGAGCAGGCCGGTTTCGCTCGGCGTGTTGTCCGGGTCGTACGGGATATCCGTGTTGCACAGGGACAAGGACGCCGTGGGGACGACCAGGGTTCCCTGCTTCAAGTCGATAAGCTCGCTCAGGGCATTGAAATGCGCTTCGAGGATGCTGTTGCGATCCCGTTTTTCGTAAGGGCCCAGCCGGAGCAGGTCGGTTCTTAGGATGACCGTTGCGCCCCGGCGGACTCCAACGGTGCTGTAGGCTTCAATCAGGTCGTCGTATGTATAGGGTTTATTCATGGTATTATTCCCCGGCAGC
Source organism: Pseudodesulfovibrio mercurii (assembly GCF_000189295.2). NCBI lineage: Bacteria > Pseudomonadati > Thermodesulfobacteriota > Desulfovibrionia > Desulfovibrionales > Desulfovibrionaceae > Pseudodesulfovibrio > Pseudodesulfovibrio mercurii. The sequence goes on from NC_016803.1 coordinate 211,349, forward strand.
GCCAGTTTCCTTGTGAACAATCTTTCTGTATACGGCCTTGATTTTCGCCTTGACGCTGTCCATGGAGAACAGTTTGCCCGTCAGGTAGGCGAGCTCCCAGCTCTTCCAGAATCTGCCGCCTTCCAGCTCCATCAGGCGCTTGTCGGCGCGCAGGTGCTCGACGTAGTCGGTGTAAAGGACTTTGATCGCCTGTGAATGAAAAATGATATACGGATGCGACAGGATGTCGATCTCGTTCAGCAACCGCGTCCACTGGTCCAGGAAAAATGCATTGTTTTCCATTGAGGGACAAAAGGATGTCCATCCCTTGGCCTCGTAGGTCCAGTCGTATATCGACCCGCTCAGGATGCCTTCCAGGGAACCGTCCAGTCCCACGATGGGCACAAACGGATACATCTTGCACAGCAGCGGTTTGGGAAAGGACTCGGAGCAGCTGCCGTTCAGGCCGCAATGCGCCGTGACAATGCGCAGGTCCTCATCCTCCCCGAAATCCATCCGCATCTCTTTGGCGGGGAGGTCCATATCCTCGATCCTGGACTTGAAGTAGTCATACTCATCCCCCATGAAGATCAACGTCGTCCCGGAGGTCGGCAGCATGTTGAACGCAATGTCGTCCACCAGATTCATATTGCAGCAGGACCCGCCGCGACAGGAAAGCCAACATTGGGGCGTGGCGACAAATGATTGGGCGTGGAGTTCCGCCCACTGTTCCGGCGTCAATTTAGGCAGCATGCTTTCCTACTCTTGTTACCCTGAAGCAGTCCTTGTAGGCCTGGGTGATCTCCAGAGAGGCAAACCCATCGTCGAAAAAAACGAAGCGGTTGGCAAGCTCCCTGAATGCTTCCAGGCTGAGGGCGGGCCATTTGGGGTTCAACTTGTCAGGTTGTGATTTCATCTTTCTGATTTGCCATTTCAGCATCCGGTTCCAGTGGCGAATTCGGGCGTCGAATCGCGTCCGCAAACTGAAAAACGGTTCCCTGGCGCGTTCCATTCGGGCCAGCGCCCGCAGGTGTTCCAGCACCAGCGGAGAGGACAGTTCCGCCCCGCTGCGATGGGCGTACGGAGCCAGGACCTTTTCCCACTCGGGCCGCTTGGACCGGATCCGTTCATCCAATTCTCCCTCGACACAGCGGCAAAGCTCCTCAAAGTCGAGGATGTGGTACGAAATCTTGTTTGGCAAGCATTCATCCAGTTCCGATTGCACCGGTCGATAGCACACGCATGGAGTGCCCAGCAAGAAGGCCTCGATGGCCGTGGTGCAGCCGTTTTGCAGCATCAGGTCGCTGGCCAGGATCCACTTGTGCACGTTTCCTTCCCGGACGACGTGCAGGTTGGGATAGTCCCGCGCGAGTTCGAACCACGGCTCCAGCTTCTCGGCGGGGTGGGGCCGCAGGACGAAGTTTCGGGACGGGTACCGGACGCAGAGGCGCTTCAGCGAGTCGATCAAGGCGTAGAAGTACTGTTCATCGGCCTCGTAGCGTTTCATGAGGTATTCTATGTTCGGCCCGTGCTTGCCCGACAGGAACCGCTCCTTCATCGCCTCGCCGCCGATGGTGTTGTTGTTGGTGGTGAAGCGCGTGTTGATCAGTATGAACCGGCCAAACGTGTCGTGTATGGCCCGGACGTCCCGTTCGTGAAATTTCCTGAGCCGGGGGTGGAGCAGGTCCAGCCTCGGATTGCCCGTGACGTGGGCGCGGTCGGCCATGTCCGGCAGACGGCTGACCATCAGATCCCTTTGCAGGGAGCCCCATGCGAAAAACATGTCCACGCTCTCCGAAACCGCCGGGGTCAGATTGAACAGGCTGTATTGCTTGGGATTGATGCAGAGGCCTTCTTCGTCGTTGACGGCGATGCGATGTCCCAGCCGTTTCAGGAAGTTGAAGAGCGGGGGGTATTCCGAGTGGATGCTTTTGTCCAGGAGTATGCCGGGCTCTCCGAGGACGGCCAGCCGCCGGATCATGTCTTCGGCGCCGATATAGACATCAAAACCCTCCTGGGCCGCACAACAGGCCAGGAAAGTCTTCGCTTCGAGTTCGCGAGATGCTATTTCAACCGTAATGTATAGATTCAATACAATTATTCCTTGTGGTTGCGAAAGCTGCTTTCCGGTTCGCCGGGCTTCCCGTCAACGATGGGAATACGGTACGCGGACGAATTGAAATAATTGTCGTTGGTGGCGAAGGCTATCGCTTCGAGGCTCCCCAGCGGGATGGAGTCGGCGTCGAAGGTGAAGCTCCAATGGTTGCCGTCCTGCCTGTCCATGTTCTCGTGCAGATACCGTTGATCCAGAGTCTTGAAGCTCATCCAGGGCTGCGGTCCCCAGATGTCCTTGTCGGCGCGGACGTCAACCCGGTTTCCGGTCCACGCAATGTCGAAGCGGACAGGGGACTGCTCGGGAACGCCGCAGACCCGCCGGACGGCATCGACGGCGTTGGCGTGGCGTATGCGGACCTCGGGGTACTGTTTCTGCACGTCCCGTATCAGGTCCATGTAGCGCGTGATGGGGGCGCCCATCTTGTTCTGGTCGTGGCTCGTGACGGACAGGATCGTCGGCTCGCCATTCCGAACCTGTCGGAACGCCCGCTCTATCTCCTCCCGCGTGATGGGGCGGATGCGGGCGTTCAGGTTGAGGCAACGGGCGATGTACCGCTTCATGCCCCCCGGTTTCTGGTAGTCGTACCAGTCGGGGTGGTAGACGCCCCACGTGGATTTCGCCCGGCGCCAGTCGCCGAACCTGCCGCCGCTCACATCCTTCTGGATGGCGTCCTCGGCGCGTTCGGGCATGGCCTGGTTGCCGAAATCGACGGGAATCCACATCTCGAGGAACAGGTGGATGTCGGGGCGTTCGCAATGGAGTCCGGGCCGGAAGGCCGAGGGGAAATCCAGGTGGTCCAGCAGGCGGCGGCCGATGGATTCGATGTGGCAGTTGGTGAAGCTGTAATTGCAGGACGCCCTGTTGGCCGCATGGGAAAACGGCACCGGGTGAAAATGCCAATAGAGGGCATCGTGTTCCGGCGTGTATTCGCTCAGGATCTGTTGGTAATGCTCGTAGACGGCATGGAATCCCAGGGCGCGCTGCCGGGGGTTCGTGGTGAATCCCACGTGGTCCATGACGAACCAGGAGAAGACGTATCCATTGCCGAAGTCGTCCGCGTGCCGCATGCGCCAGTCGTCCGACATCAGTTCATGAAGCATCGCATCGACTTCGGTCCAGGTGGCGTTGTAGTCGAGCCGCGCGTCGGAAACGAAATCCATGACGTTGGCCCGCAATGCCTCGGGGACGTCTTTTCCCGCCTTCAGGCGATTCAGCTGATTCGTCGAGGGCTTGAAGTTGAGACCGAATGTCTGTCTGATCCGTTCGAAAGTCGCCGTCAAAGACTCATAGAGAGGACCTTCCGTATCAACGCAATGTACGAGGAATAGTTCTTTCATGGGAATTATACGCTTTGCGGGCGGGTTAAAATTGTATTCCGGATCGTTCGTGAACGGATTGCGGATGGTTGTCGGTCAGGGCGTTGTTGCCGGAGGGTATGCATTTTCGGGAGAGTCGATGTTGCCATCTGAAATCGTAATGCATTGTGTGATCCCGGTGAACAGGTGATCGGGCAACGACGGAGAGCCTTCCAGGTATAATGTGATCCGGTACCGGCCTGCGCTCGGTTTTTCTCATAAAAACAGGCCATTCCATGAGGACCGGGATGGAGCCGAATACCAGCGGCGACTCTCCGGTCGGTTCGCCCCGATACGAGGGCGGTCTGGCCTCTGTCCGTTGCAATCGTGTGGAATGCGGTACTACCTTTGAGTTGTTCGGCGATGGAAAAATTGTTGAACAACCTTACTCGCAATGCGTCAACGCGAACGTTGATCGAAAACTGCTTCTAATTTTCTTCGAAGTCAATACCCCCCGGATTCGGATTCAACAAATCCGATGTGATAGGGGCGGCTTCCCTCATGTCGTCGATCGGACAACGGCGTTTCCGCGCCTTGGCCGAAGGCGGGGGGCCTGATCGACCCGATATCATTCAGCCAATCGGGCCAGCAGGGCCTTTCTGTCGACCTTTCCGTTTGCATTGAGGGGCATGGTCTCGACCTGGTAAAACCGTTTGACCTGCATGTACGTCGGCAGGTTCTCCTTGCAGACCGCGTCGAGGTCCGTTTCCGGGCTGCCGCTGTAAAAGACTAGTATTTCATACGGAATGTCCGGGGTGGGCCTATGGCCGATGGCGACCAGATGCTCCAGGCGGGCCGATTTCCGCAAGAGATGCTCGATCTCCCCCAATTCGACCCGGTGTCCCGCGATCTGGATCTGGTCATCGATCCTGCCGATGAAGACAATGTCGCCGTTCGCGTCGAGCCGGGCAAGGTCGCCGGTGCGGTACCAACGGTTGTCCTGTTCGCGGGCCGAGGTGTTCAGGGGACAGAATTTGGTGTTCGTGAGGCCGGGATTGCGCCAATAGCCCGGGGCGAGTTGCGGACCCGCGAGGCACAGTTCTCCGACCTCCCCGTCGGCAACGGGCTTCAGGTTCGGATCGACGATCGCGGCCTCCAGGCCGGGGAGGGGCTTCCCGATGGGCACGATCCCCTTGTACTCCGCGCCGAGTTCCGTGCCCGGCGAGTAAGTGTAATAGGTGAAATACACGGTGGCTTCGGTGGGCCCGTAGAGATTCTCGAGAATCGCGTTGGGGGCGGCCAGGGCAAAGTCCCTGGCGGAGCTTTCCAGCAGGGCTTCGCCGCAGAAGAGGGCGAGCCGCAGGTGCGGAAGGCTGTCGGGCTTGAGCAGTTTGAACTTGGAAAGAAAAACGGCCACGGCCGGAACCGAAAACCAGACGGAGAGCTTGTGCTTGTTGACGAAACGATGGGGCAGCATCATTTCGCCTTTGGGGACGCAGAAGATCGAGCCGCCCACGGTCAGGGGCACGAAGATGTCGAATACGGAGAGATCGAAAGTGAAATCGAAGAGTTGGGTGAACGAATCTTCCTGATTGAACTGGTATCGGTCGATGGAAGCGGCGATCATGCTGAGGGCGTTGCGGTGCGTGATGCCGACACCCTTCGGGTCTCCCGTGCTGCCGGAGGTGAAGAGAAGATAGGCGATGTCGCCGGGATCGACCGTCGGCATGCCGAGCGGGGCGTCCTCGGCGGACAGGGCCTTGAGCCGCGACTCGGGGATGCTCGTGAGCGAAATCTGATCGGGGATGTGCAACCCCTCTTCATGTTCGCCGAGCACGATGATCGAATGGCTTTCGTCCGATTCGGCGAGCAGTTCCAGCAGGGAGGCAAGGTGCGCGCCGTCGGTCAGGATGATTTTCGTGCCCGCTTTGGCGATGGTGTTCTGGACGCGTTTTTGCGGGAAGATCGGACTGAGGGGGACATAGCAATGCCCGGACAGGAGGGCGGCGAGAATGGCCGAGTACATGTGGATCGAGCGGTAGGCGTATATCCCGATCTGCCTGCTGTCGTTGTCCTTCCCAAGTATCTCATGGGCGATGCATTGAACGCGGGACGCCAATTCCCTGTAGGTATAGGGCGTGTCGTCCACAAAAAGGGCGAGATTATCGGGATATGAATCGGCGCTTCTGATGAAGCCGCTGATGAGGGAGTCGGTTTTCAAGATGGATACCCTGGTTTTTCGGTCCGCAGGATGCGTGTGGTTTTTCACTCGGATCCCAATCGAAAGCCTGGATTTGGTACCAAGAGGACAATCGGCCGTCAACAGAAGCGGTCCCGGTTGTCCGGATCACCGCGACGGTTTCAGGGTGGACGTGTTCGGGGTTGCGCCGCTCTTCCGGGCCTCTTTCGACATTCAACAAGTGCTCAGCCGTTGAAAAGGGGATCACCCGTGCCCAGATCCCGAAGCCGCAGACAATCGCGGTGGAAGAGCAATTCAATCTTGCCGCAGAGCCCGTAACGGTTCTTGGCGACGTGAACATCCACACCGTCCGTCAAGGATTCATCGCCTTCGTAATATTCGGCATCCCTGTAGAGCAGCAGGATGGTATCCGCGGCCTGTTCATAGGCTCCATGGCAAAGGAGGTCCGACAGTTTCGGCTCGTTGTCCTGGCGCTCATCCACTTCGGAATTGAGTTCCGACAAAACAAGGATGGAGATGTTCAACTCGGAAGCCAGATGTTTCAGTGCCCGAGAGATTGCGGCAGCTTCCTGCTCCAGACCGCCCGCCGGATGCTCCATGTCTTTTATCAGCTGCACACGGTCGATGACGACAAGGCCGATGTCATGTTCGTTTTTCATGTGCCTGATGCGCGAGGATATCTCAAATGGAGACAACGCCGGGGCGCTGTCGAAAAACAAACCGCTTCGGGATATCCTGCCGGCGGATTTGTACAGTTCAAGCCAGTCGTCTTCAACGAGTTGTCCCGTTTGTATCTTCATGATCGGGATACCCACATGTATCGCAAGCAGCTTTTCCATTATCCGGTCATGATGCTTGTCGAGTGAAACATAAAATGTAGGGACGTTTGACAACGCTGCCTTCAGAACAACATTGAGCGCAAAGGGTTGTATGCAGTTGCCTGGCCGTCCCGCGAGGACCGTCAGGCTTCCTTTTCTCAAGCCCGACAGCAGGGAGTCCAAATCCTCGAATCCCGTCTTGAGTCCCGGCCCCGCATTACCCTGTTTGAATTTGCTGTTAATGGTGTCAAGGACAGACATTATGACTTCACTCGCTGCTGGTTTGTCGAAGGTTTTGGTCTTTCGTTTGAGCTCGAATAGTTCTTTTTCAGCCTCATTCAACGTGACCAGCGGAGCCTGAGAATTGTACGCCATGGTTGCTATCTTATTACCTAATTGGATAAGGCTGCGCAGAGTTGCCTTGTCCCGGACCTGTTCGGCGTATTTTACTATGTCGCGAGGCGACAATGAACCGCCCTCAGGTGTGCAGGTATGTAAATACTCCCTGAGACAAATGTTCCGATTTTCCGCCTCCACGGCCGTTTGGACAGTATTCGCGTCAATGGGTTCGTTGTTGTCGTAACACGTTGTCATCGCAGCGAATATGGCCCCATGGTCGGGATGGTAGAAGGATTGTCGATTCAATAAATCAATAATCTCATGGAATATCGCATTGTTTCGCAGTACACCTTCAAGCACGGCGTGTTCGGCGAGCAGGTCGAATGGCGGGATTTTCCCGTGGGCCAAGCTTTCAAAATCCATCGGCATGTTGATCTCCTGTCGTGATGCGTCCAACGGCTCGTTCGAGGAGCACGTTGTTGGGCCTATGAACGACAGGTTAGCCACTACGTGGGGCGTTTCGGGCCCCACAAAAAAAGTTTTTTGTGGGGCCGAAATCGCCTCAGTTGGTCTGTATGATCCAATCCGGCAAATCCATGGAAGCATCGGCATGGTTGTCACCTGCCGGGTAACCGGACATGCGCTTTCAACCGGTTGAAACGCGCCGAAGAAGGAAATGTCGTTCCAGTTCCGGCTGGGGTGGCTTGAGATGGTGTCGCCGGCCCGGCCGTACCGGTCGGACGTCCCGATGTCACAAGATCAGGGTTGGCATGGTCCCGTTGAAGGGACGCAGGGAGAATGCCATTCTCCTTATTAAGCAACCAAAGGCAAATACATATATAGCGAGGCAGCCATGGGCAGAGGTTTGGAGAGATTTTTTATTGATGATCTGAATGCCGGGAAACTGGTGCCTGTTTTGGAACGGGTGAAGAAAGACCATACGTTGGATCTACAAATCCGCAATAACGAAATCCATGTATACTACCGTGGCGGCAAACTTGTAGGCATTGCGCCGAAATCCTCCGCATATTCCTATGACGTTTCATTTGATAAAAGCTATCTCAATGATTTTCATTTGGATATCCCCTTGGTGCCCCCCATAACAAATGTACAAACAGCAAATGAATGTGTCGCGCAATTCCAATCCATGAAGTTGGCCATGGATTATAACTTTTCCAAATACAAAAAAACCGAGCGCGAGTTCCAACAATTGATTTCTCGCGAGAACAGCTACTCTTCGGTATCAAACGCTACGGACTATTTCGTCGTGGATGTGGAGTTCGAGAAGAATGTGGGTGCCGTCACGACGAAGTTTGATGTGATGGCGATAAAATGGGTGAGCACTTCCGGGGCGCGGAAACTCTCCAAGGGGTACAGGCCGAAGTTGGCGATTGTCGAAGTGAAGTATGGCGACAGCGCGTTGACGGGGGCTGCGGGGCTGGTTGACCATCTTGAAAAGACCTGTTCCTGTCTGCGGGATCAACGGGTCGCCGAAGACATCAAGGCGACGATTCTGACCCAGTTCAACCAGAAGCGGGAGCTTGGGCTCGTCCTCTTCTCAAAGGGGGGGAACACAAACGAAGTCGTTGCGCTTGATGACCGGCCCGAATTTATCTTTCTGCTTGCCAATCACGACCCGGCGTCCACCACTTTGGCCACTGAACTTGCATCCGATGCATTCAAGACGGCATTTGCGGAGCTGCGGCAATATGCGGATATCCGTTTCGCAATATCGTCCTTCATGGGCTATGGGCTGTTCGAGGAGTGCCTTTTGGACGTGAACGAATTCAAATCAACCTTGGCAAGGCAGTCCGCCTGATGCGTATAACCATCCACCGCGGGACCAACGAGATCGGCGGCAGTTGTGTCGAAGTCGAATACAACGGCACTCGGCTCCTGCTTGATGCCGGAACGCCTCTTGATGATTCCCCGGCCGCACTTCCCGCCGACATCGACGCCTATGCGGGCGTGCTGATTTCACACAGCCATCAGGACCACTACGGATTGGTCGAAAGATTGCCGGAAGATGTCCCTCTGTACATGGGGAAGGTCGCCTGGCAGTTCGCGCAAAGCCTGAGGCTCTTTACGAAGACCGGCGATTTGCTGACGCACAATCCCATCCCTTTGGAAGCTGGTAAAACGTTTCGGGTTGGAGATATCTCCGTCACTCCATACCTGGCCGACCATTCCTCTCCCGATGCCTTTGGTTTCCTGCTGGAGGCGGGAGGGCGCGTCGTCTACTACACCGGCGATTTTCGCGCTCACGGGAGAAAGTCCAAGACCTTCGACTACCTGTGTTCCCGTCTGCCGAGGAAAATGGACGCCATCCTTCTTGAAGGGACCATGATGGATCGAGGGAATTCTGCGTTCGCCAGTGAGCGTGAAGTGGAAGAAGGCATGGTCGAAGCCATTCGTGCGGAAAGCGGAATAGTGTGCCTCAATTGTTCGGCTCAGAATATCGACCGGATGGTTTCCGCATTCCGCGCCGCCAAGCGGTCCGGCAGAATCCTTGTCGTGGACATCTACACGGCGTGGATCCTGAGGTTGGCCCAACAGCTATCAGCCAACATCCCCGACATCAATTGGGACGGCATGCGCGTGCTTTCCCATAACAGGCCCGCGGCCGGGTACTATCGCAATGTGAAGGAGCACGCCGAGTTCTTTGGCGGCTTCCTCCAGGACCTCTACAACTCCGGGAATGAGCTTTGGGTGCAGAACCTCGTTGATTCTCCGTCGAAATATCTCATCAAGTTGAGTGATTACTGGCTGGCCGACATCCTCGACAGGCTTCCCGGGATATCCTCGACCATCATCTATTCGCAGTGGGCCGGATATCTTGAGGAGGGGACGCCGCAGTACAATGCAAAAGCGGCCAGCCTGAAGGGGCGCGAGAACTCGACGTTCAGGCTGATCCATACCAGCGGACACGCCGTGCGCGAGGACTTGATGCGGCTGGTCGGTTCCGTCGAGCCTCAAACGGTCATTCCGCTCCATACCGAGCACAAGAACGCGTATGCGGAGTATTTCCCCAATGTTCATGTCCTGGATGACGGGGAAGTTTTCGAACTTTAGCTACATGGCGGCAGAATGCGCGGGACACAGATAATTCAGCTTTTCAAGGGCATCCAGGCCCTGAGCAAGACCAACGGCACGACCATCAATGAGCTCATGGAAGTGCTCGGCAGGAACGACAGGAAAGCGGCCTACCGCATGCTCGAGACCATTCAGGGGATCGGTGTGCCGGTGTATGAAGAAAAAATACATGGCCAGCGCGCCAAGAGATGGAAAATCGATGAGACTTCCCGGCAAAAGCTGGCCGGATTGAACCTGCCCGACTTCACCATATCGCTTCCCGACATCGTTGCCCTTCAATTGCTGCGGTCTCAAGCCACGGTATTCAAAGGAACGGAAATTGAGACCACTCTCAATCGGCTGTTTTCGCGGCTCGATGCATTTGTGCCGGAAGGGTTGTTCGCCTCGTTGAGCAAGCTGGGGCCTTTGTTCGGGTCTTCCAATAAATGGGCGAAAGACTATTCGGGGAAGGAGGGCATACTGGATTCGCTTGTCGAAGCCATGCTCGAGCGCAGGACCTGCCTCGTCAGGTATCACTCCTTTCAACAGGGCAGGGAGACGCGGTTCAAGATTGATCCGTTGTATTTCTTTGAATACTCGGGCGGCTTGTATCTTTTCGTCAGGACAACCGCCTATGACGACATCCGGATTCTGGCCCTTGAACGGGTTCGGGAGGTCGCCCCGACCAGTGACGGATTCGAGGAGCCGAAGGACTTCGATGCTCGGGCCCGGCTCAGCGAACCGTTCGGCATCATAGCCGATGACCCCATAGAAGCGACGGTTCGCGTGTCGGCCGATCAAGCCCGGTACTTACTGGAGCGCCCGTATTTTCGAGAACGGGTCGTGGCGGAGGAATCGGATGGCGCGGTCATCGTCCAATTGAACACCTCCGGCCGTCACGACGTTGTCAAATGGATACTCTCGTTGGGATCGCAGGCGGAAGTGCTTGGACCGCCCGAACTCAGGGCTGATGTGAAGAAAGAGCTTGAAGCGACGTTGTCGGGGTACTGATTCCCGAGAGGCGCACTGCACGTCCGAGCAAAAGGTCCGCAAAAACGAAAAAGGATTCGCCGAGTTGTCCTAACCCCTTGCCTTTTCTGGGCGGGAGGAGAGGCTTTGAACCCCCGATCTATGGGGCCCGAGCGGGATGCTTTTCGTGTCTCCTTGTAATGATTAAGTTTATTCGTCACATGGGAAATACCCATAAACCGGATCCCAAATGCGACAAGACATGTGACGGAAACCATTCTCGTGGTTTTGGGGGGAGTTTGATGTGTGGGGATACCGTGAGTGCCGTTCCTCCTTGGTGGGGGCAAATGATTTGAGCGATTCCTTCTTGAAATGTCCCGGGATGCCCATTGCGAGAAGCCTAACGAATGAAGATGTAACGCATGTTCTGGCTGCTCTGTTTACGACGAGAGAACAGCCAGACTATCTGCGATCCGACAACGGCTCCGAGTTCGCGGCTGAAGCCCTCTGCGGATGGTTGAAGGATGTCGGAGTCAATACTGCATCCATTAAACCCGGTAGCCCTGGGGAGAATGGCTATAGCGAAAGCTTCAATGGCAAATTGCCGGAGGGATGGATTCACGGAGAGCTTCTCTGTTCGTTGAAAGAAGCACAGATCGTGATCGAAAATCGGCGGCGGGAATACGACACGATAAGGCCTCACGGCTCATTGGAATACCAACCCCCAGCGTCGGTCGCGCCCCTCGGGGTGGAGTTGGGCTCGGGCTGGACAACCTCGGCAGGAAGAGTGCAGACTGGCATAAGCCCGGACCATAAACCGGGGACAGGTCAACATGTGGACGGTTTTTGTCTGTGAAGAAGATTCGTGTCATTGTGAACGCGATCCCATTGATGAACGTGAAGACGGGGATCGGACGGTACGTTGAATCGCTGTACTCGACGATGGAGAGACAGTATTCGGATCTGTTCGAGTTCCGCTATTTCGACGGCGTCGGTGCCGCAAGTTCCCTTCCCTCCGGGGCACGGGACCTTGACCACTGGTCCTCGAAGGCCGCCTTGTTCTGGAAACTGCCGCCGTCGCTATCGTTTCTGATCCGGCTGGCCCTGCACCACGTGCGCGAACGCAGGCTGCTGTCCCTGTCAAGGAAGTTCGACGTCTACCACGAGACGGCCATGTTCCCCTTTCGCGTGCAGGATGGCGTGGCCACGCTGCTGACCGTGCATGATCTTTCCCTGGAGCGATATCCGCAGTTCCATCCCGCCGAGCGGGTTCGCTATTTCAACAGATTTTTCGGCAAACGGCTGCGCCTGGCCGACGCGTTCGTGTCGGTTTCGGACTTTACCCGCCATGAGCTGCTGTCCGCGCACGACCTGGATTCGAGGACCGTCGCGGTGACGCCGCTGGCCTGCGACAAGGACCTGTTCCACCACCGTCAGGGGGAAGAAGTCGAGGCGGTCAAGCGGGAGCTCGGCATACGCGGGGACTACTTCCTGTCCGTCGGCACGAACGACCCCAGGAAGAACCTCCCCCTCATCTTCGAGGCCGTTCACGGGAGCCCGGACACGCAGATGGTCATCGCGGGCTGGTCCGGTTGGGGCGGAAAGCTCCCCGGGGGAGTTCGCGATGTGGGCTATGTCTCCGACCAGACCCTTGCCTGCCTCTACAGCGGGGCCACGGCCCTGGTCTATCCCAGCCTCTACGAGGGGTTCGGCCTGCCGGTGCTGGAGGCCATGTCCTGCGGCTGTCCCGTTGTCCTGACCCGGGAGGCCAGCCTGCCCGAGGTGGCCGGGGAGGCCGGTTGCTACCTGAGCGGCCCCCGCGCCGTGGAGGAGCTCGTCTCCATCATGGAGCGGCTCGGGACGGATGAAGCGTTCCGCCGGGAGAAGTCGGCCGCGTCCCTGGAACGGGCCGAACTCTTCTCCTGGGAGCGGACAGCGCTGCTGACCAAGGAGGCCATCCTGGCCGCCTACAGGGCGAAGCACCCGTGACGGTCTACCCCATCCTTCGCAAGCGCATCTTGTTCAGCGAGAACTCTCCGCTCTTGTTGCCGGTCCGCAGGACAAACTCGAACTTCGTCAGGTCGCGGTAGGCGATGAAGTCGTATTCGTTCCGGCCCGGGGTCAGGTGCAGCGATTCGACCTTGTAGCCGAAGCGTTCGCTGATATCGAGATCAAAGGAGCCGTTGATTTCGCCGTCGATGGTCAGCCGATAGGCTCCCCTGGGCAGATACCAGTACGGACCGTGGAAGAGTATATCGCCCTCGCGGCGGTCCCTGGCCTGCGAACGGTATGCTCCGTTTTCCATGCCGCCATTGAGGATGTTGAAATCGCACGGGAAAATATCAACGAAGTTTCTTTCGAGCCCGCCTTCCTCGATCCGTTCCGGGCGTCCGGCCAGGAAATACCCTCCGGTGGTCGTGAACTCGGCGTGGTCGGTCCGCCGGATGGTCGTCCCCGCAATGGCGTAGATCTGGTAGCCGAGGGAACCGAGCAGCTCGAACAGATCGTCGGCGATGTCGCTGTCGGCCGCCAGCTTTTCGAAGAGGAGAACCGCTTTCGGGGATCTTTCAAGCACGGGGAGCATGCCGGTCAGGGCCTTGAGCTCATGGCCTTCGACGTCGAGTTTGATCATGCTGACGCTCGTGCCTTCGGGCAGGACGCTGTCGAGGGTGCGGACCTGGACCACGTCGCCGTTGCCGTCGCCGCCTTCGAGACTTCCCCCGCCGGCGTGGTCCTTGGGCAGCGACAGGCTGGCTTCGCCGTCGCGGTTGGAGATGGCGCAGCTGTTGATGTCGATGATGTGCGTGTACCCATTCAGAAAGACGGAGCGCGAAAACAGCTGCCGGATCCTGTCGTTGGGCTCAAAGGCGTGAATCCTGCCCTGGCGGAGATACGGCGCCAGCCGGAGAGAGTAGACCCCGAGGTTCGCCCCCACGTCCAGGGCGATCCCGTCGGGCGTGCGGTAGGAAAGAAATACTCCCCATTCTTCCTCTTCATACATGCCGCCGTTGATGAAGTTGAGCGGGCAGCCGATGTCGTCCGTGTTCACGAAGATCGGCGTCTCATCCTTCAGGTAGGTCAGCGATTCATTCCTGCCCAGATAGGACGACGTCCGGTTCTTGATGAAATCGACGTCGTTCAATATCCGGTCGAGCTTCCGTTCCACTTCGTTCTGCCACATCGTTTGAATAATACTCACCGCATCTTCCTGTTCTTTAAGGTTTTCGTTTATTGTGTCATGCCCGGCCCGGAGCCATCGCCCCGACCGCATCGAAGCGGCGGGCGACGGGCCGCATGCCGTCAGTACAGGGCCGCCAGCCGCTCCCGGTATCGTTCGGGAGCGAACCGCCCGGCCTGTTTTTTCCCTTTGGCGATGCAGCGTTCCCGCAGCTCGCGGTCGTTTTCAAAGGCAAGAATGGCGTCCGTGATCTCCCGGGGCCGATAAGGATCGACATACAGCGGCGCGTCGCCCCCGACTTCTGGTAACGAACTCGTGTTCGAGGTGATCACCGGCGTGCCCAGGGACATGGCCTCGAGCACCGGCAGCCCGAACCCTTCGTAGAGTGACGGGAAAACGAGTCCCCTGGCCCCCTGGATCAGGGCGACGAGGGCGTCGAAGGGCACGTATTCGAGGTGGATGATCTTCCGCCCCGGCGCATGCGCCTCCATTGTCCGCTTCTCCCGTTCATATTTCCAGCCGAACGGCCCGACAATGACCAGCGGGCTTTGCACGTTCGCGGCCAGATAGGCCTCGATCAGTGTCCCGTGGTTCTTTTTGGGCTCGATCGCGCCGACGGCGATGAAATATCCGTCCGGAGACAGGCCGTGCGTCCCGTCGAGAAACCGGGCCAGCGCCGTTTCCTCCCGGATCAGGGAAGGCGGTATCTCCACGGCCTGGTACGTATTGTGCGTCTTGGCCCCGGCCTCCGGGCACAGGGCGGCGATGTCCCTTTTCGAGTTCTCGGAGACCGTGATGATCTTGTCCGCCGTTTTGACGATCCTGCGCAGCAGTCGCATGTACAGCGGCTTGTCGTCGAGGGTCGTGTCCGGCAGCTTGGCCGGGATGACGTCGTGGATGGTGTAGTAGTTGCGCCCGTTGGCCAGCCTGATGGGCAGGGGGGAGGTCCAGTGGGCCACATCGATGCCGGGTACGTCGATGGTCAGGAATCGCCCGGTCAGAAAGAAGATGGCCCAGGCGGCCGTGTACACCGCCGTGCTGCTCAGCACTCGGCAATGCGGCGGCACCCGGCCTTCATGGGGCCGCTTGTCGGCGGACCCGTCCGTCCTGATCTCATGGCAGGTCGCACCGCGAACGAGGTCCCTGAACGAGATCTTCAGGATATCCATTTTCTCTCGGAGCGTCGCAGTGGAAAATCCCGTGTACGCATGGGGGGCGTGAAAGGAGATTTCATCAAGCGGGCCGCCTTGTCCGCCGCTTCCCGGAGTTGCGTGGTAGCCGTACAGGACGGACATGTCGTGCCCAAGGGCCGTCAGGGACGCCGTCAGGTTCCGGGCATAGGTGGAGATTCCGGTTCCCTCCGGTTGGCCCAATTTATGTCCGTCCACCAATATTTTCATTTCGAGTCCATGGTGCAGCCATGCGGGATATCCACTTGGTGCGGCCGGATTCCTAGATTTTCGCGTATTGCCCGGCCACGTCGGCGGGATCGCCGTCCGCGACGCATTGCCCCTTGTCCAGCAGGATCATCCGGCTGCAATTCCCCATGAGAAAATGGAGGTCATGGGAGACGATGATAGCCGTGGTCCCCTGTTTGAGCAATTTGTTGATCCGGCCGGTGCATTTCTGGGCAAAGGCCGCGTCGCCCACGCCGAGCACCTCGTCGATCAGCAGGACGTCCGGGTCTACGGACGTGGCCAGGGAAAAGGCCAGCCGGGCGTACATGCCCGACGAGTACGTCTTCACGGGCTCGTGGAAGAAGCGGCCGATGTCCGCGAATTCGATGATGTCGTCCATCCGCCGGGCCAGCTCGGCCTTGCCCAGCCCCATCAGCAGCCCGGACAACCGGCAATTCTCGAGCCCGGTCAACTCGGGGTGGAACCCGATGCCGAGTGAGAGCAGGGGGACGACCTTGGCGTCCTTCTGGCGGCGGATGGTCCCGGAGGTCGGGTTGATGATCCCGGACAACAGCCGTAGCAGGGTGCTTTTCCCCGCCCCGTTCCGGCCGATGACGCCGACGATCTCATGGTCGTCGATCTCAAGGCTCAGCGACTTCAGCGCCTCGTGGTAGGCTGGTTTCCTCCCCAGGAACACCCGCGACAGAAGTGTGCCGCATCCCTTGTTGCGCACCAGAGAGTATCTGACGGAAACGTTATCGAGTGTATATCTCATAGGTAAAAATAGATTTTCGAGCGGACCCTGCGCAGAAACGCCGCGCTGCACAACCATACACCTGCCGCAATGCCGGATGAGATCAGCCAGTCGGCCCGGCTCGGGAATCGTTTCCAATAAAGGGGGTCCTGGAAAAGGTGGGCGAAACTCGTCATCGGATGGAACCGCAATAGCTGGCCGTACAGCGAATGCGGATCGATGTTGGATTCCATGTTCAGGATGATCGAGGAGAAGAAGAGCAGCATCAGTCCCATCTGGACTATCGGCTTTATGTCGCGGACAAAGACGAAAATCGTCGCCGACAGTATGGCCAGCCCGTTGGCGAGCACGAGCCAGACGAGAAAGGCGAAGGGGAGGACGAGTAGCGGACCGCCCGCCGGGGTGCCGAGGAGGAGGAAGAAGACGGACCCCACGGCGAAGGTGCACAGCAGGTCCCACACCCCGATGACGGTGCTGACGCAGGGGAAGGTCACAGCGGGCGTATCCATCTGCGTCAGCAGCCAGCGGCCGCCGACGATGGACTCCATCCCGTTGAGCGTGGTGCTCTCCAGAAATTTCCATGGAATGAGGCCGCTGAAGAGGTACAGGGCATACTCGGCCAAGGGCTGTTTGTTGATCTGCGCGAAGACGATGGAGAGCACACCCAGGAACATGAACGGTTCGCCGACCGCCCAGAAGAACCCCAGCATCGCGTTGCGATACCGCAGGATGAACTGGCACTTCGCCAGTCCCATCACGACCCGAATGAAATGACTAACCGTATAATTCATGTAACAATGCCAAGTTATTAGCAATTGGTTAATTTGGATTCGACCATTTTCAGGATGTCCTCGACGCGGATCGCCTTCATGCATTGCGATTCTTTTGTCCCGGAGAGCGTGCAGGGGGAATATTCATTTCTCCAGCACGGCACGCAGCGTATGGTGTCGCTTGCGTCGATGTAATCGACGCTCGGATAATGCTTGGTCCGCTGCTCGGCGCTCGTCGGTCCGAACAGGGCAACGCACGGAATGCCGAGGGCTCCGGCGACATGCAGGAAGCTTGAATCCGGGCAGATGACGACGTCGCACAGGGAGAATATGGCCAGTGCCTCCCGAAGCGGCCTGTCGTCGATCGGATGGACGTTTTCAAGCTCGAAGCCCGTAATGGGCTTGTTGTGAAACAGGAACACGGAGTGTTTCCGAGACAGAATCCGGATCAGATCGGCAAAGTGCGGGTAATCCCGGTACCGTTCATCGGAGTGGAGCTGGATGCCGATCCGTTTCCGGCAGTTTGTCCCGACCGACGAGACGAAGCGCTTCGCGGCGTCGGATTCCTCCTGCGTCACATGGTAATACGTTTTCCAGTCCCCGCCGCTCGGGCCCTTGATGCCCATGGCCTTGCCGAATATTTCGATCCTGGACAGTTTCACATCCGGCGCCGTCAGCCCTTCGATGCGGCTTGCCGGGCAGGTCGTGAGGTCGTAGAGGGCGCTGTAGTCGTCCCTGCGGAAGACCCTTTCGTTGATATCCGTGACGGTGATCCCCGGCAGGCCCTTCAGCAGCGGCTTGAATTGTCCGGGGACGGCAAAATGCACCGGCCTGGCGGGATTCCTGGCCTGTAGCTCCGTCAACCCGGCCGTCATCATGAGAATATCGCCGATCCCTCCCATCGCGCGCGTGACCAGGATCGGCAGTCGCCCTTCGGCCTTCGCGCCCTGGCCGTCCCCCTTGGAAAGCATGGCGAGGGTGTCGCGGCCGACGCGATTGGATGAAAAGCCGAGAGCGCGGTAACCGAATCCGACGGCGCGGGTGATCCACGGCCCGACGAGCGGCAGCTTCCCCAGTATCGAGGCGCAGCAAAGGGGAAATATAAGCAGCTTGGCGGCCGGGGTCGCTTCTGCGTTGCGGGCGGTCAGGATCGGCAACACGCCGCGCGAGGCGATGATCAGTTTTTGGGCCCGGGTGACGGTGCGGATGCTGCTCGCCAGTCTCCACTGCAGCCGCATGAAGACGTCGGCATTGCCCGAATGGAGCTCGGCCTCCGCGTAGCGGTGGACAACATCCGCAAACAGGGATTTGTCGGCGAACAGATAGGGCCTGTCCACATAGTGCGCCAGGATGTCCGCGGCCTTTCCGGGTTCTCCGAGCTGGAGCGCCGTCGCAGCCATGTCCAGCGAAGCCCGCTGTTCCCATTCCGGGAACCGCCCCGCCGCCTGGCTCTTGGCTTTTCCCAGCGCCTCCAAGGCCTGTTCAAAAAGCTTTTGCCGGGAAAAGTAGTTCGCCGAATCAACATGGGCGAGAACCGTCTCGATCTGTCCCGGATGCTTTGCGAGGAGGCCGTCCAGGGCAACGGGAAGCAGCCTCAGTGCTCGGGCGGTCCGGGCCTCGAGCGTATGCGCGTCCTCGCATGTCGCGTTCTCTATGAGCCCCCGCACATAGGCCAAGAGGATGTACTTCGAGTCAATGGAGGACAACTCGACATCGGATGTCTTGATGTACTGGTACACATACCTGTTGTCTCCGTTGTATGCCAGTTTCTCTGTGGTCTTGATGTCCAGTGTCATTGTATCCATGCTCTGTTTTTATGTTTGAAGTTGCCGGTTTTCAGCTTTTGTTGGACTGAAGATTCGTCTCTTCCCGTGCGCCGGGGGTGTGTAGCGCGTTTTCGTCGGTATCCACTACCCGCCAGAGACCGCCCGTATGGAGGCCGAAGGCCCGAACCGGCTCGAAAAACGTCGGGTCGGCCCGATACTGGCCCAGCAACCGGAACAGGACGGAGCGCACAACGGCCCTGTCGGTCACGGCCAGAAAATCGGTGTTCCCGGAATGGGTGAGGTACGGATCGGGCAGGGCGGCGAAATCGAATTGGGCCGGTTCTTTCCCCGTCAGATCGAGGACACTGCCGAATCCTGTGTAGCCCTTGTCCATTACCGCCTGCGGCACCACGACGGCCCCGGCGTCCCGGTCATGGCGGAAGTCGCCCTTTTCGAAGAGGTCCAGGTGATTGGCCACGGCGGGCGGATGCTCGTCGAAGACGTGCGCGAAGGCGTACAGATATCCCACCGTGGTGTAGACGCGCGCGGGGAGGCAGAGGGCCACGGATAGTGTGCCGTTCGTTTTTTCCCGCATGCCCGCCATGAGTTCCGTGACATACTGCGGCCATTGTTTCCCTCGGCGGGACAGGTCCAATGCCGCATCCCGATGGCTCGCGAAATAGCGGATCCATCGGGCTGCGGTCCGCTGGTCGGATTGCATGAGCGGGTATGCGGCCACGAAACAGGAGGCGTCGGTCTGTGAGCCGCCGTCGAAATATACCGGCATGCCGGTCAGGAATTGGTAGAAGTACCCGTAATCCCACCAGGTCCAGATAAGCGTGTCCTGCGGAAAAGCCTGTTTCATTTCTCGGGCCAAGGTGAAATCCGGTGACGAGAAATAGGATTCCGGGGCATATTCCACGGCCTTGGCTCCGGCTCCGCTGAACAGGAGCACGGTGAACACCGCCAGTGCGCCGTATCGGCCGAGCTTCCATCCCGAGGCGGCCGCGTCCATCCGCGCCGCGAGCAAGCGGCAGACCTCCACGGCGCAGTACACCGTCAGCAGGGCCGCGGCCGGTACGAAAAACGGGATGAAGCGCCGGGAGAGCAGGGCGAAGATGCCGAAGGCCGCGCCGGGCAGCAGCAGGAAAAGGCTCTTCCAACCGAAACGCCATGCGTACAGGATGAAGCCCGGCGGCAGGAGGAGCAGCAGCCAGGCGCTTCCCAGCGTCCTGTCGCCGAGCTCCGCGAGCGTCAGCGGGTGCAGTTCCATGATGGCGTTGCTCAGCAGCGCTCCCTCTGCCCCGCCGAAAGCCAGCGAGATGTGCGCGACGGTGTAATCGTACCAGTCGGCGAAAGGCCATACGCGGGCCAGGGCCAGGGCCGTCGCGCACGCGATCGCGGCCAACAGCGTCAGTTTGACCGTGGCGTCTCCCCGCTGCCGGGGCCAATGGAGGAGATGACAGCCGAGGAATCCAGCGGCGAGGAAGGCCCCGGGCTTCCACCACAGCCATTGCAGAACGAGCAGGGCCGCGTACCCGGCCGCCCAGGCGAGGCGGCGGGAGGGAATGGAAAGGCGCATGACGCAGTAGAGCGACGCGTATGCCAGAAACGGGGCCAACGCGTCCGTGTCCACCGCGCCCAGGTGGGTCCGGTCGATCCAGTAGGGCGAGAGAAGGGCCAGCAGGGGGGCCAGAACAGCAACGGCAGGGGCCTTCGTGTCCATGGCCCAGGGCAATACCGCCAGGAGCATGGTCAGCCCGAGGATCGGGCCCAGGGGAGCGCTCGCCGCAAGCAGGGACGGGATGTCTGTTCCGCCCAGGAAGGCCAGCAGCCGGGAGAGCAGCATGGAGCCGCTCCACAGCCCCGCGAGAGGGGTGCCCTGGGCCGCGAACAGGCGGGCGTGGTTCAGGTGGTAGTAGCCGTCGTTGTTGGTCACCGCCATGACGCCGTCCACCCTGCAGCCTGCGGCCTGGAGCAGCCCGGCGTGGTGTTCGGCGAGCAGAAAATTCAGGAGCACGCCGACCGCCAGCGCGCACAGCCCGGCCAGGGCGGTCCTGTTCGGGGTGGATTGTCCCATGCGGCTCACCATAACCCGCTTTGGGTGAGGATGCCCGGCACCACGTCCCGCCAATCCCCGGTATGGCCCACGCCGTCCACCTTGACGATCCGGACGTTGTCGGGGTTGCCCAGCTCGGATGCGTACCGCTCCGCGATCTCGGGGGGCATGATCGCGTCGTCGCGGCTGACGATGTGCAACTGGGGTATTTTTCGCAGGGCCGCCTTGTCGTCCAGGGGGTTGAGGGAGTTTTGCAGTGGAGACACCTCGTGCAGGCGGGTCCAGAAGGGGTGGTCGATATTGCCGGCCACCGTCACGACCGCGTCCACGTCGTCCCGCCGCTCGGCCAGCAGCAGCGCGACGCACCCGCCGCCGGAGTACCCCAGCAGCTTGAGCCGGGAGGCGTGCGTCCGGGCCTTGGCCTGGTCGAGAAAACCGTTCATTTCGGCAATGACGGGCTCCGAGAAGCGGGCCGAGGTCCACAGCGGGGTGGAGCAATTACGGCGTTGGTCGCCTTCGACGTATTGACAGGGACGCGCAAGGTAGAGCACCGCGTCATGGGAATCCGTGGCGGCCAGCATGAGTCCGATGGGCGTTCCCGGCGTGGGGTCGGAGGACGGACGATTGCGGGTCCGCCAGGCCATGCCGTCTCCTTCGATGTAGACGCGCAAGGTGGCGCCTGCGCCTCGCTCATAGCCGATCAGGTCGAAATATTTACCGGAATAGGCGACCGGGACGAGGTTGGCGCTGCGGGCCAGCTCGGCCGGGTCCGTCCGCCCGAGGCAACCGGCCAGGAGCGGCGCGGAGAGAACCGCGACGACCAGGAAGCGGACAAGGCGCAGGGTCGCGGCAAATCCGCCGTAGCCGCGCAGAGGCGTCCAAGAAAGGAACGTCCGCATGTTCAGGTCAACTCCTTGTCAACGTTCACGGGGGGCGAACCGCCATCTCCAAACGGGCCGGACGAGGTCCGGTTCGTTCACCGGTCTTCGCCGTCCGTCTTGTCCCCGTCTTTCCCGAGGTCCATGAGCCGCGCTTCGTATGCAGCCATTTTCTGCGTCAGGACCCGTATCCTGGTTTCATGGCGTGTCAGTTGGATCTCCAGGGTGAGCAGCTTGACGAGCAGGATGCACAGGCTGACGATAATCAGCAGAACCGGCGGATAGTGCACGCCGAGCAACCCGCCCAGCCAGTCGAGGATGGACGGAAATATCCCGAACAGGATGAGACAGAACACGGCGCCCAGCCAAAGCGCGGTCTGGTACACGCCGATGCGCTGCCTGCGGATCAGCCAGATGATCACGCCGCCGACGACCAGGGCGATCGCCGTGGAGACTTCATTAAAAAGCGTCATGCCCTTCCTGTTCGCGGCTCTTTCGTCCGCTGCCGGTTATCCAATCGACGAAAATCCAGATGAAAGTCTTCACCAGATATTGCCCGACGTCTAACCATGTGTCGAAAATCCTGGAGTGCCCGACGACCCGTTCGCACATGCCGATGGCGTGTTCGCGGCAGACCAGCCCCTTGCGGCGCAACAACAGCAACACGCCGATGTCCTGGTAGTCGAGCAGTGCGCCCTCCCCGGACAGCAACACGTCCAGCGCCTTGTGGTCATACACCCGGAAGCCGGAAGTCAGATCGACGATCCCGAGCCCCGTCAACCGCGCGAACAGCCGCCAGGCGAACTTCCTGGCCCGGCTTCCCCGTTGGGGACAGCTGCCGATGAGCGTGTTGGCGTCCTCGCGCTCAAATTCCCGGATCAGTTCGGGGATGTATCGCGGCTTGTGCTGCCCGTCTCCGTCCATGGTGATGAAACAGTCGTGCTCCGCCCGCCGGAGCGCATGGCGAAGCCCCGCCTGAACGGCCATCCAGGCCCCGGCGGTGTAGGGGAGCCTGAGAACCTCGGCCCCGGCCGCGACAGCCTCGCCGTATGTTGTGTCCGCGCTGTTGTCGTCAACCACGTAGACCGCGCAGCCGAGCTGCCGGACCTGCTCCACCACGGAGCCGATCGTGGGCGCCTCGTTCAGGGCCGGAATGATGACGGCGACACGGGAGGGGTTGATCATTCTACTCTCGGCTAGGGTTGAAGGGCAGGGGCTCAAGTAAAAAAAAGGACGGCAACAGCCGCCCTTTTTGTCAGATTCGCCGGTTGGTGCGGCTAGAACTCGTAGCGAATGAAGAGCTGGCCACGGTAAGCCTCGTAGTCGGTGCGTCCCATGCTGGCGCCGCCTTCAAGGCCCAGGGTCATCGCGTCGTCCAAGTACCAGTTCGTGCCGAGAATGCCTTCGAACTCGTCATAGTCGGAGCCGACCGGGATGGTGGACGTCTGGACGTCGTACAGGTAACGGAGCGCCGCGTAGGGTTCGAGGCCGAAATCATAGAGATAGGAGGCCTTGGCTTCCGCGCTGACCTGACCCAGGTAGCTGTCCGGGTTGTCGATTTCGGTGCCGCCGCGCGAGTAGGTGCTCAGGTCGCCGTTTACGTACATGTAGCCCACGCGTCCGCTCAACGTCCACGCGTCGATGTTGTAGCTCTGGCTCAGGCCGATGCTGGAGAGCAGGCGGGTCGCGTCGTAGTGACTGGTGTCGGTGCCGTCGCTGTCCTTGTAACGACTGTCGGTGTAGCCGAAGGCGGCA
Organism: Pseudodesulfovibrio mercurii; assembly: GCF_000189295.2. Lineage (NCBI taxonomy): Bacteria > Pseudomonadati > Thermodesulfobacteriota > Desulfovibrionia > Desulfovibrionales > Desulfovibrionaceae > Pseudodesulfovibrio > Pseudodesulfovibrio mercurii. The sequence goes on from NC_016803.1 coordinate 234,694, forward strand.
TCGAGGACGGTGCTGTCGGTGAATTTGTAGGCAGCGTAGGGCATGATGGTCCATTCGTAATCGGTCTTGAGGGAACCGTTGTCGGTGCCGTTGTTCCAGCCTTCCTTGTCGAGGTCCAGGCTGCCGTATCCACCGGCTACACCGATCAGCAGGTCGGGGGTGGCGCGCCAGTCTATCCCGGCAAAGGCGCTGTAGTAATTGGCGTCGTAGCGGCTGCCGCTGGCCGTGTTCTGGAAGTTGATGTAGGTACCCATGCCCCAGATGCCGAGGTTGGCGGCGACGTCACCGGAGGCAAGGCCGATCTCTTTGGCATTGGTATTGAATTTGAAATTGCCGTTTGCGTCCAGTTTGGCAACCTGGTTTACCTGGCCGCCTTTGGATCCGGCGCCGGCAATGGAGGCGATGCGGCTGGTGACGGCCATGACGGCCTGGGTGCTCGATGTACGGACAATGTCGCTGGCGGCCTGCTCCTGGCCATTCGTTTCGGCAAACGCCGCGGGCGCGGCAAACAGTACGATGGCGGCGATCAGCATAATCAAACGGTTCATAAACTTTTTGTCCCCTGATTTGTGGACCATGGACATGACATGCCGGGACGGCTTGCCTGTGAATGGGCCTCGCTCCTGAATTCGTTAAACCATACAATCCCAAGTGGGCGTGTCAACTTGTCACAACAAAATATAACGAGTTGTTATGACGGCGTAGGGCCTTCAAACCGACTTGCCGTGCACCCCTTTCATCCGCAAGGAGCGCCAAGCCGATGTTGCATGGTGCGTAACATACCCATGGGCGACTGTAAAGTTATCCGACTAATTAATGTGAAATTTCATTAATTCAAATTGTTGTCGAGGCCTGGGACGAATCGCCGCAGGCCTTCGCAGACGGGGGCCCACGGAGGTCGCGAACCGGTAGAGGGGATTGCGGCCGGCAAGTTGCTTCCGGCCGGGGTCTGGTGTACCCGACATCAGACATGCGCATCCTTCATATAAGCAAGTTCAGCCACCCGGAGCGCGGCGGCATCGAGTCCTTCGTCAGGGACCTGACCACCGAACAGGCCCGCCAGGGCCATGACGTCGCCGTTCTCTGTCACCAGGCGCACCCATGGAGAGCCACGGAACGGAGCGTTTCGGAGGGCGTTGTCTCCGTGCAGGCACGGATTTTGTGCAATGTGGGCTTTGCCCCCGTCTCTCCGCTGTTTCCCCTGCATCTGCGGCGTCTTGTCCGGGAGAAGCGGCCCGAGATCATCCATTTGCACCTGCCGAACCCGGCGGCGCTGTACTCGGGGTGGTTCCCCGCCGATATTCCCTTGGTGATCCATTGGCATGCCGACGCGGACGGTCTGCCCGGCCGCCTGTATCGCAGCTTGTACCCTGTCTATGGGCTGTTCGAGGCCAAATGCCTCTCGCTGGCCGACTCCGTGATCGCGACATCGCCGGCCTACGCCGCGTCGAGCCGATCCCTGGCGCACCTGCGGGACAAATGCGTGGTGGTGCCCCTGGGGCTCGATCTTGCCCGTTATCCGGAAGACGCGCAGCTTTCGCGGACGCAGGAGCCCACCATCCTGAGCGTGGGCCGCTTCGCCTATTACAAGGGATATGAAACCCTGGTCGAGGCGGCGCGGATGGTCCCGGCGGCGCGGTTCGTCATTGTCGGGGACGGCCCGCTGCACGGAAAAATCAGCTCCATGATCCGTGAGCGGGGGCTTGCCGACCGGGTCCGACTTCCGGGTTCTCTGCCGGACCGGGAACTTCGGGTCCTGTTGCAGCTGGCGACCCTTGTCTGCCTTCCCTCGGTGGACCGAGCCGAGGCCTTCGGCCTGGTCCAGCTGGAAGCCATGCGCTATGGAGTTCCCCTTGTCAGCACGGCCATTCCCGGGTCAGGCGTCGACTGGGTCAACCAGGACGGCGTCACCGGCCTGGTGGTACCGCCAGGGAACGCGGAGGCGCTCGCCCACGCCTTGCAATGGGTCGTCGATCATGAGCAAACCGCCGAAGCCATGGGCAAGGCGGGGCGCCTTCGCCTGGAGTCCCATTTTACCATTGAAAGGGTAACGTCGGCGCTCGACAACGTGTATGCGCGAGTACGGGGGCTTTCAGGGTAGTCGTACGGACATGGGGCAATGGGCGGAAACGGGTCAGGGTCATCGCCTGCCCCCGTTGTCTCCACCGCAGCCTTCGGGGAGCAGGGAAGGCATGGAAACACGGAACTGGTCCCGCGATCACAGCCAGGGAGTTCTTCGAAGCCGGGAATGCGATGTGAACCCACGGTCACCCGATGACGAATCCGAAATGCCGTCAACCGGTTGTCATCGTTCAGCCGTCCATCCCCCCCCATGCGAGGGTGGTCGGAGGGGCGAAAAAGGAAAAAGGGTTTACGGATTATCTCCGTAAACCCTTGTCTTTTCTGGTCGGGATGAGAGGATTTGAACCTCCGATCTCTGCGTCCCGAACGCAGCGCTCTACCAGACTGAGCCACATCCCGATGCACGTGAGGAGTGGTGTTTAGCGTAGGGGGAATAAAAAGGCAAGGCAAAATTACACATGAAGTTCAAGGTTGTGGACAAAGGGGCTAAAGCTCCTTAAAAGAAGGGATTGCAAGACATAATAATACCCTGCCGCATCGGGGCCGGGTACTGTCGCATACTGGTGGCCGCTTTTCCGCGGCACGGGGCCGTCCCGGGCGGTGGGGGGCGGAATGCGGCGTTTCCAAGGAGTTGTATACGTGATCACAGTTCTCGTCGTTGATGATTCCGCCTTTATGCGCAAGGCCATCAGCACGATGCTCGACAAGGACCCCGGCATCACCGTGGTGGGGGTGGCGCGCAACGGCCGCGAAGGCCTGGACATGGTGCGCAAGCTTGACCCCGACGTCGTGACCATGGACATCGAGATGCCCGAGATGGACGGCCTGACCGCTCTTCGGCACATCATGATGGAATGCCCCCGGCCCGTGCTCATGGTCAGCTCCCTGACCACCGAGGGCGCGGAGTCCACCCTGAAGGCCATGGAGCTCGGCGCCGTGGATTTCATCCCCAAACAGCTTTCCAAGGTCTCGCTGGACATCATCAAGATCGAGCGCGACCTCATCGACAAGGTCAAGACCGTGGCCGCGCGCAAGATGCGCCACGTGGCCGCCCGGCCAGCGTCCCGTCAGGCGGCTCCGCGCAGGCCCGCGCCCCCGCCCCGGCGGGACGGCCGTCCCGTGCGCGATGTGGTGGCCATCGGCGTGTCCACCGGCGGTCCGCCCGTGGTCCAGAAGATCCTGTCCTCGCTGCCCGCCGACTTTCCGGCGGGCATCGTCATCGCCCAGCACATGCCCGCGGCCTTCACCGGCCCCTTCGCCGCCCGGCTCGACAGCGTCAGCCGGATATCGGTCAAGGAGGCCGAGACCGGTGATGTGCTCCGGCCCGGCCTTGCCTTCGTGGCTCCGGGCGGCAGGCACATCGTGCTCGACCAGAAGGTCAGCCGCGTGGAGGTGGTGGTCACCGACGAACCCCGCGACGCCCTGTACAAGCCCTCGGCCAACGTGCTCATCAACTCGGTGGCGCAGGCCGTGGGACGCAGGGGGCTCGGGGTCATCCTGACCGGCATGGGCAACGACGGCTGCGAAGGCATCCGCGCCCTCAAGGGGAAAGGGGGGCGGGCCCTGGCCCAGAGCGATTCCACCTGCGTGGTCTACGGCATGCCCAAGGCCGTGGTGGAGGAGAACCTGGCGGACGAGATCGTGGACATCGACGACATGGCCGAAAGCATCATGGCGAATCTGTACAAATAACGAACGACCCGCGAAATGGAAGGGGGAGGTCTGGCAACATGGCGGATTGTAGCGATTATCTGGCCCTACTGAGCAGCGACAACAAGGAGATCGTCCGGGAGAGCGCCTTCAGGGCCGGAGAGGACAACTGCGTCGAAGCCGTGCCCAAGCTGGCGGAGCTGCTCAAGACCAACCACCTGGGCATCCAGGAGGCGGTGGACAGCTCCCTGCGCAAGATCGGCGGCCGGGAGACCGTCGAGGCGGTCATTCCGCTGCTGCGCAGCGACGAGGCCCCGGTGCGCAACCTGGCCATGGACATCCTGCGCGAGGTGGGCAATCAGGACATGCCCTCGCTCATCGAGCTGACCCAGGACGAGGACCCGGACATCCGTATTTTCGTGGCCGACATCCTCGGCTCCACCGGCAACCTCCTGGCGGTCCAGCCTCTGTGCGAGGCCCTGCTCAGGGACCCGGAGGTCAACGTCCGCTACCAGGCGGCCGTGAGCCTGGGCGAGCTGGGCATGGAGGAGGCCACCCCCTGCCTGAACAAGGCCATCAACGACGAGGAGTGGGTCCAGTATTCCGTGATCGAGGCCCTGACCAAGATCGGGCACACCAGCTCGGTGGACGCCCTGGTCAAGGCCCTGGACGGGGCGTCCGACCTGGTCGCCTCCATGATCATCGACTCCCTGGGCGAGATGGGCAATATCAAGGCCGTGACCATGCTGCTCAAGCGCATGGCCGACGCCCCAACCGCCCTGCGCAACAAGATCGTCAAGGCCATCGTCAAGATTCTCGGCGGCAAGTCTCTGACCCTGCTCAGCGACGACGAGCGCGAGCGCTTCCGCAGGTATCTGTTGGTGGCTCTGCAGGACGAGGACGAGGAGATCCAGGACGCCGCCATCCAGGGGCTGGCCTTCGTGGGCGGCGAGGAGGCTTCGTCCGGCATCCTCAGGATCGCCGGCGGGCTGGACCAGGACCGCGACCAGGACCGGCTGCGGCTGATCATCGGCTACCTGGCCCGGATCGGCCTGACCGAGGCCCTCAAGGCGGGGCTCCTCGGCGAGGACCAGGACGTGGCCCGCGTGGCCGTGCAGGTCCTCTCCCAGATCGCCCCCGACGCCTGCTCCCTGGAGGACTGCGTCTGCCGGGTGCTCATGGACGCCTTCTGGCGGGCGACCCTGCCCGTGCAGCGCCAGATCGTCGGCGTGGTGGCCTCCAAGGGCGGGGAACAGTCCAAGGAATTCTTCATCAGGGTTCTCGACGAGCACGAGGACGGCACCGTGCTCAAGAGCGCGGTCTACCTGCTCGGCGAGATGCTTCGGCTGCCCGAGGTGGTGGACCGGATATTCCCGCTCATGGACCACCAGTACGACGACGTCAAGGAGGCCGCCCTGGATGCCTGCATCGCCATCGGCGGTCCGGACGTGCAGGCCCGCTTCCAGGAGATGTTCCGCAGCCCGGAGCCCATCCGGCGGCTCATGGCCACCTACGCCCTGGGCAAGCTCGGTCCCATGGAGAATCTGGACATCCTGACCCAGGCCGTGGAGGACGAGATTCCGGATATCCGCAAGGTGGCCATCGAGGCCCTGGCCGGGTCCGGCGGCGACGATGCCGTGTGGCGGCCCCTGGTCCTGCACCGGCTGTCCGACGAGAGCAAGGACGTGCGTCTGACGGTGATCGAGATCATGGGCCGACATTACGACGAGGAGATGATCCCGCACCTGCTGCACGCCCTGAACGACGAGGATGACTGGGTCAAGATCCGGGCCATGGACGCCCTGGGCGAGCACGGCACGGTCCAGGCGGCCCAGGTCATGATCGACATGCTGAAAAACCCCAACCGGTTCGTGGTCATGAAGGCCATCGAGGCCCTGGGGAACATCGGCGGCAGCGCGGCCTTCGCGGCCTTGCTGGAGGTGACCAACAGCGACGAGTACGAACTGGTCAGCGCCGCTGAGGAAGCCATCTCCAAGATTCAGGAAATGTAGGAGCAACCCACCGGAATGTCGTCTCTTTTTTCGAAGACCATATCCCTCGGCAAGGAACTCAAGATCACCGATCAGGAGTTCGTCAACCTGCGGGATTTCATCTATGCCGAATGCGGCATCTATATCGCGGACAACCGCAAGTATTTGCTGGAAAACAGGCTCGGCAACAGGCTCAAGAAGCTGAACCTGAAGAATTTCGACGAATACTACAACCTCCTGCGCTTCGACTCGGCCAAGGGCGCGGAGATGAAGAAGCTCTACGAGGTCATCACCACCAACGAGACGAGCTTCTACCGCAACCCGCCGCAGCTCAAGGTCTTCCAGGAGGAGGTCCTGCCCGACGTGCTCGACTCCTGCCGGAAGAAGGGCAGACGGCTGCGCATCTGGTCGGCGGGGTGCTCCACCGGCGAGGAGCCGTACACCATCTCGATCATCATCCACGAGATGCTCAAGGCCGAGATGCCCGGCTGGGACATCCGCATCACCGCCAACGACCTGTCGGAGCGGGTCCTGGAGTCGGCCCGGCGGGGTGTGTACAACGACTACACCCTGCGGACCACTCCGGAGGAGGTCGCCGCGCGCTACTTCGACATGAACGACGGACAGAACAAGATCCGGTCCGAGGTCAAGCGGCTGGTCAGTTTCGGGCAGATCAACCTGCGCGACCGCATGCAGCTCAAGCGGGTGGAGCGTTCCCAGGTCGTTTTTTGCAGAAACGTCATCATCTATTTCGACGACGAGATGAAGAAGCGGGTCATCAACGCGTTCTACGACAACCTGCTGCCGGGGGGATACCTGATCATCGGCCACTCCGAGTCGCTGCACAACATCACCCGTGCGTTCAAGCCCATTCACTATCCGGGTGCCATCATCTATCAAAAGGAGGAGTAGGACATGTTCCGTGGCGGAATTGATCATGTGGCGCATGCCGTGCTATCCAGGGGGGAGTCATGCCTAAACATATTCTGATAGTGGACGATTCGAAGACGGTCAGGAACCTGGTGGCCTTCATCATGAAAAAGGAAGGGTTCAAGGTGACCACGGCGGAGGACGGCCTGGACGGACTGGAAAAGCTGTACAGCCTGTCCCACGTGGATCTGATCGTATCCGACGTGAACATGCCGCGCATGGACGGCCTGACCTTCATCAAGACCGTCCGGGAGCAGGCCGCCTACCGGGACATCCCCATCGTGGTTTTGTCCACCGAGGGCCAGGACAAGGACATTCAGACGGGATTGACCGTGGGCGCGAATCTGTACATGATCAAACCCGCCCAGCCGGAAAAGCTCGTCCGCAACGTCAAGATGCTGCTGGGTTAGCCGTTCCGGCCACGGACGGCCCGTTAACGCAAATCGACGCGGCGGGACGCGGGTCCACGAAGGGACCCCGCCGCCGCATGAGGAATCTCGATGAGCCAGGACTTTCTCGACTCGGAAATCTTGTCCGACTTTTTTATTGAAGCCAAGGAGCACCTGGAGACCATCGAGCCCAACCTGCTCGAACTGGAGAAGGCACCGGACAACCTCGGCCTGTTGAACGAGATCTTCAGGCCTATGCACTCCCTCAAGGGGGCCTCGGGCTTTCTCGGCCTGAACAAGATCAACGGTCTGGCCCACAAGGCGGAGAACATCCTGGACGAATTGCGCCAGGGGTCCATGCGCGTGACCGGGGCGATCATGGACCTGATCCTGTCCGCCACCGACGCCCTGCGGACCATGGTGGACAACCTGGAGACCAGCGGGGTGGAGGGGGACGTGGATACCGCGCCCATCATCGCCCGCATCGAGGCCGCCCTGGTCGGCGAACTGCCGGAGAGCCCCGCGGCCGAGGCCGTGACCGCACCGGCACCCGAGGCCGTCGCGCCCGCCGCCGAGCCCGAACCCGCCGCCGCGCCGCAACCCGCCGGGGATGCCGACATGGCCGCTTTCCACCCGCAGCCCGATCCCGATTTCGATCCCACGCCCTATGCCCTGACCACGGTGGGCGAAGGCCACCTGGCCGACTTTCTGGAGGAGGCGCAGGAGATCGTCGAGAACCTGAACCGCTGTCTCCTGGCCATGGAGGGGGACCCGGGTGGCAACGACGAGCTGATCAACGACACCTTCCGCTATTTTCACAACCTCAAGGGCAACAGCGGCATCATCGGGTTCAAGGAGCTCAACTCCCTGACCCACGAGGCCGAGACCCTGCTGAACAAGGTCCGCAAGGGCGAGATCGCCTCCAGCCAGGGGCTCATCGACCTGCTCCTGGCGGCCGTGGATCTGATCGAGGCCCTGGTGACCAGGGTGGACGTGGAGACCGGCCGCGTGGAGCCGCTGGACACCAGCGTCATGGCCCAGGTCCTCCAGAAGGTCACCGAGGACGGCAACGTGGACGGCGTGGCCGGCGTGGTGCCCGTGGGCCGACAGGCCGCCGAGGCGGCCCCGGAACCCGCCGCGAAGCCCGCTTCGGCCGTCGTAACGCCCGCGCTCGAACCGGCCGGGTCAGACGTCGAATACGACCCCGAGGACGTGGCCCTGTTCGTCCAGACCATCGAGCAGCAGTTCGAGGCCGCGCTGGTGGCTTTCAAGCTGCTGCGCGAGGACTCGGCCCAGAAGGACATTGTCGACGGCCTGTTCCGGACCTTCCAGACCATCCAGAATTCCACGGGCTACATGGGCTTCGACGAGATCAAGGAATACGCGGGCCGGACCGTGGGACTGGTGGACCAGGCCCGCAACTCGGACATGGATTTCGGCCTGATGCTCGACATCCTCGAACAGGAATACGCCATCCTCAGGGACATGATCACGGCGGCCATCGAGAAGCTGCCCGGCGCATCCCTGTCCGAGCCAGCGCCCGAGGCCAAGCCCAAGGCGTCGGCCCCGGCCCCGGCTCCCGAACCCGCTCCGGCCCCAAGGGCCGCGCCAGAACCGGCCCCGGCTCCCGCGCCGCGCGCCGCGACCAGGCCCGCACCGGTCAAGCCCGCAGCCAAACCCGCAGCCAAGCCCGCTCCGGCGGCAAGGACGACCATGCCCACCACCGCCGCAAGGAATGGCGGCAGCCAGGCCCCGGCTCAGGCCCAGGCCAAGCCCAAGGCCTCGAGCACCATCCGCGTGGACCATCACAAGCTCGACCACCTCATGAACGTCATCGGCGAGCTGATCATCAACCGCAACCGCTACGCCATGCTCGCCCGGGCCCTGGAAGAGGGGCAGGAGGACGTGCACGTGGTCGCCCAGCAGCTGACCGAGACCACCTACGCCATGGCCCGCATTTCCGACGACCTTCAGGACACCATCATGAAGGTCCGCATGGTCCCGGTGCAGACCGTGTTCTCCCGCTTCCCCCGGCTGGTCCGGGACCTGAGCCGCAAGTCCGGCAAGCAGGTGGAGTTGATCATGGAAGGCGAGGAGACCGAATTCGACAAGTCCGTGGTCGAGGAGATCGGCGATCCCCTGGTGCACCTGGTGCGCAACGCCGTGGACCATGGCCTCGAGGACGAGGAGACCCGCATCGCCCAGGGCAAGAAGCCCAAGGGACACGTCTGGCTGCGCGCCTACCACAAGGGCAACTCCGTGGCCATCGAGGTCGAGGACGACGGCCGGGGCATGGACCCGGAAAAACTCCGCCAGGTGGCCGTGCGCAAGGGCATCGTCTCCCAGGAGGAGGCCAACGCCATGGACGACCGCGAGGCCCTGGACCTGATCTTCGCGCCGGGCTTCTCGTCCGCCGAGAAGGTCACGGACATCTCCGGGCGCGGCGTGGGCATGGACGTGGTCAAGACCAACATAAAGAACCTCAAGGGCAGCGTGAACACCCAGTCCGAGGTGGGCAAGGGGTCCAAGCTGACCCTGACCCTGCCCCTGACCCTGGCCATCATCGACGCGCTCATGGTCCAGGTAGGCGGCGACACCTTCGCCATCCCCCTGGACGCCGTGTCCGAGACCACCAAGATCGAGGTCGAGAAGCTGTCCGACATCAACAACCGCAAGGCCGTGACCCTGCGCGGCGAGGTGCTCGGCATCGTCGAACTGGCCGAACTGCTCGACATGCCCCAGTCCATGGACGAACGCACCGTCCTGCCCATGGTCGTCATCCAGGACAACGACCGCCGCCTCGGCCTGGTGGTGGACCGCCTCCTCGAACGCCAGGAGATCGTCATCAAGCCGCTCGGCCAGTACCTGAACAACTTCAACCTCAAGGGGTTATCCGGCGCGACCATCATGGGCGACGGCTCCGTGGTGCTTATCCTCGACCCCCACGAGATCTACAGCCTGTCCACCCAGCTTGGCCGCAAGGAGCCCCTGGTCGTGGCCGGCGCCATCAAGTAGTCAGCCGAGCAGGCAAAAAAAAGGGACTCCTAAAAAGGAGTCCCTTTTTTTTGCCTGCTCGGGCGCGGCTTCCGAGAGCGGCACGTCTGCACATTTTTCGGGCTACGCTCAATCCGTCAACGTAGACGGCTACGCCGCCGGTTGCGCTGCGTCCGAGAAAATGCACAGCCGCACCATTCTTGAAAGCCTGACGGCGTGCGATATCCCCCAAAAGAAAAGGCATGCAGAACCGCGCCCGCACGGCCTTGCCGAAGGCACACAAAAAGTTCTGGAGATTCTTAAGAACCTCTTTCAAGAGGTTCTTGAGCGGGTCCAGGGCAGAGCCCTGGCCGCCGGAGGCGAAAAAAGGCCGGGAAGCAGATGCTTCCCGGCCTTTTTTCGCCGCTGGTCGCGGCGGCTACATCATGGTCATGAAGTTGACGAACAGGGTGGCGTTGAGGGCGTGGAGGAGCCAGAAGAGGCCCACGGCCAGGAAGGCGAGTCCCTTGAAGCGCAGGGGGGATTCGCAGCGGTTGAGGAACAGCCAGATGAGGCCGCAGAGGCCGCCGAGGACGGTCAGGCCGACCCAGACGTAGGCCAGCGGGGTGCCGAGGATGAGGGTTTGGATGTCGGCGGGCAGCCGGGAGTAGAGCCAGAGCTGGCAGCCGAGGAAGCCGATCATGGGCAGCAGGGCCCAGCGGGAGGCCATGCGCACGGCGAAGTTGTAGTAGTCGCGCCCGTAGTCGTCCCTGTTCCGGCGCAGCAGGATGTAGGCCAGGCCCAGGGCCGCGGCGGCGGACAGGACGAGCAGGGCGTACATGGCCGACATGGGCTGGGCCAGGATGACGGTGTTGGTCATGACGTCGCCGTTGGGCTGGGTCAGGGAGAAATTGAGGGCCAGCTTGGCCGGGACCACGATGGCCAGGCCGGTGATGGCGGCGAAGGTGGCGACGAGGCCGAGGGCGATGTGGGCGGCCTTGGCGTTGCGCATCCTCTTCCAGGTGGTGAAGTAGATCAGCCCGGCGACGACGAACACGGCAAAGGCCACGGAGCCGTTGAAGAAGGCGGAGCCGGGGGTGAGGTAGGCCTGGAAGAGGTCCGGGAACCTGACCAGGGCGATGCCCAGGGAGGCCCCGTAGATGAGGATCAAGGCGATGACCAGGATCAGGCCCATGCCCGCGGTCTGCTGGCCGTACTTGTCGAAGAGGACCTTCTTGCGGGTCTTGGCGGAGATTTCGGCCAGGACCGCGATGGCCGGGCTGCCGAGGGCTGCCATGCCGAGCAGGCTGAAGAAGGCCGGCGCGAGCATGTAGGCGACGAGGGTCAGGGTTTCTTGGATGCTCATGGTCGATGGACTCCGATGGGTTGCCGGGGCGGACCGTGCCCCGTGGGCGTTTTTTTGCCTGAAAATCGTGCGGCGCGCAAGGGCGCAGTTCCGGGGCCGGTGGCGTGTTGGCCATCAGATTCCTTGCAAAAATTCCGTCTATCGCCTATTGCCTATGAAACGCTCAAACGAGACCGCGCGGAGACCTCCCTGATGAAATGCCTGAAACTTCTTCTGCTTGCCGTGATCTGCCTGCCCCTGGTGGGCTGCGCCGCCTCGCAGAAGAGCGTTGAGACCGAATCCGCGAGCACGGAGTGGCGCATCAAGAGTCTCGAGGAGAGCTTCCTGAATTTTCGCGAGCAGCAGCGCAAGACGGCCGACGAGGACGCCAAGTCGCGCGCGGACCTGGAGAAGCGCATGCAGACGGTGGAGGCCGAGTTGGCCGCCCTGCGGGCCGGGCAGGCGCCTGCCGATGCGCCGCGCGGCGAGACCTGGTCCTCGGACCTCAAGCCGGACGAGAGTGCCTGGGTGGAGGGCGGCAAGCCCGCCGAGGGCGCTCCCATGGTCAAAAACGACGCGGAGCAGCCGTGGGCCAAGGTGCCCGAGCCGCCCGCCGCGCCCGAAGCGGGTGCCGAGGCCGAGCCGTCCGCCGCGCCCGAGCCGCCCAGGACCATTCCCGAACCCGAGGTCCTGCCGCGTTCCGAGGCCCCCAAACCGGCGGTGGCCGAGGCTGCGCCCGCGCCGAAACCCGTTGCCAAGCCCGCAGCCAAGCCCGCGCCCAAGCCTGCGGCGGGCGGGGCCACGGCCCTGTACGAAAAGGGCTACGCCCAGTACAACGCGGGCGCGTTCCCGGCCGCGCGGCAGACCTTCGACGACTTCCTGGCCCGGTATCCGAAGAACGACCTGACCCCCAACGCCCTGTACTGGAAGGGCGAGACCTACTACTCCGAACAGGACTACGCCCAGGCCATCCTGGCCTTCAAGGAGGTCACGGGCCGGTTCCCCAAGCACGACAAGGCCGCCGCGGCCCTGCTCAAGATCGGCATGTCCTACGACCGGGTGGGCGACCCGGACAACGCGATTTTCTATCTGCGCGCCCTGGTGGAGGATTTCCCCAAGTCATCCCCCGCCGGGCTCGGCCGCAAGGAATTGGCCCGGCTGGGCGGCTAGCCCGCCGTCCCGCCCACGAGTTTGCAGAGGCCGGTCTCCCGTCGTGTCCGGGGTCCGGCCCTGTCGTTTCCGACGAGGTATGGCGGGCGCAATGGACCTGCAACGAGAAATCTTCGCCTGTCTGGCCTTGAAGCACACCCCCGGCCTGGGGCCGAAGGTGTGGCGGGAGCTGTTCGCCGCGTACCCGAGCGCCTTCGACGCGGTGCGCGACGCGCCCGCCTGGCACGACCGGGGGCTGTCGGCCAGGAAGCTGGCCAGGGCCTGCGCCCGCGAGGACTGGCGGGGAAAGGCCGAGGCCGAGTACAAGGAGGCCCGGCGGCTGTCCATGGACGCGGTCACCTGGTTCGATCCCCGGTTCCCCGACTCCCTGCGCCAGATTCCCGATCCCCCGGCCCTGTTCTATGTGCGCGGGGACACGTCCCTGCTCGGCAATCCCGGCGTGGCCGTGGTCGGGGCCAGGGAGTGCACCCGGCTGGGGCTGGAGACCGCCGGACGCATCAGCGCCCAGCTCTCGAAGATCGGCATCACCGTGATCTCGGGGCTGGCCCTGGGCATCGACCGGCAGGCCCACCTGGGCGGGCTCAAGGGGATCGGCTCTTCCATCGCGGTGCTCGGCTGCGGCCTGGACGTGGACTATCCCCCGGGCAACGGCGACGTGCGCCGGGCGCTCTACGACAAGGGACTGGTCGTCACCGAGTATGGGCCGGGCGTCCGGCCCAGGGGCGGGAATTTCCCGGTGCGCAACCGGCTCATCAGCGGGTTGTCCTTGGGGGTGCTGGTGGCCGAGGCCGCCCACAACAGCGGCAGCCTGATCACCGCCCGGCTGGCCGGGGAGCAGGGCAAGGACGTGTTCGCCGTGCCCGGTCCCATCGGGCAGCCGACCTTCACCGGATGCCACCGCCTGATCAAGCAGGGGGCCGCCCTGGTGGAGTCCGCCTCGGACATCGTCGAGATATTGCGTTATGATTTCGCCCGCGAACTGGCCCACGTGCCCGACCCGGCCCCGTCCGAGGAGGAGATCGGGGTTGACGTGGACCGGGCCGTGGTCAAAAAGAAGAGGGCGCTTGCCGTACCCGAAGAGGGGGGAGGGCGCCCGAGGCGGCGGGTCTCCCTGGTGGACCGCGAGGCCCTGGACCTGAACGGGGACGAGAAGCGCGTCCTGGACCTGCTCGACGGTGCGGACAAGATGCACATCGACGCCCTGGGCCGGGAACTGGGCTGGGACTCGCCCACGGTCAGCCGCGTGCTGCTCCTGCTGGAGATGCGCGGCGCGGTGCGCCAGTTGCCCGGCATGTGGTACCTGGCCAGGGAAGACGAACCCGCCGACGGCGGATCATTTGAAGACTAACCATTTGAGGATATTATGGATTGGAAATTGCTCGCAACCACCTTCGGTACGCTGTTCGTGGCCGAACTCGGGGACAAGACGCAGCTGGCCTGCATGCTCATGACGGCCAAGACCCAGAAGCCCTGGACCGTGTTTCTGGGCTCGTCCCTGGCCCTGGTCCTGGTCAGCTTCCTGGGGGTCATGTTCGCCCAGTTCATCTGCCAGTACGTGCCCACGGACATCATCAAGAAGATCGCCGCCGTGGCCTTCGTGGTCATGGGCTGTCTGATCTTCTTTGATAAGATTTGATAAGCGGGGTTGTGGGAAGGGCGGCCGCAGTGTATCTACGGTTTGAACTCCCGATCCCGCAGCCCGAGACCGCCATGCAGAAGATACCCATCAACCTCGCCGCTCCCGGCATGAAGCTGGCCAAGGCCGTGACCAAGGAAAACGGCATGACCATCATGGCCGAGGGCATGGAATTGACCGAAAGCCTGATCTCGCGGCTGGAGGGCATGAACATCGAGCGCATCACCGTGCAGGGCCACCCCGTGGAGATGGGCGGGACCGGAGCCGGCACGCATTGGGGCGAGCGGCTGGACCGGCTGGACCACCTGTTCCGGCAGTATGCCGAGGACAAGTGGATGCTGCGGGTCAAGGAGCGCATGCGCCAGTATTTCCAGATCAAGGCCGCGGCCCAGGAAGCCCGGATGCAGGCCATGAAACAGGCGGAGGGCGGCGACGCCCCTGCGGAAAACGGCGGAGAGGACGCATGAACGGCGACGATCTGAAGACCCAGGTCAAGGGCGAGATCCTCCAGGTCAAGGACCTGCCGACCCTGCCCCACGTCCTGGACAAGATCACCCAGCTGGTGGAGGACCCCGAGGCCTCCACCGAGGCCATCGCCAAGGTCATCTCCACGGATCAGGTCCTGTCGGCCAAGGTCCTCAAGATGGTCAACTCGCCCATCTACGGCTTTCCCGGCCGGATCAGCTCCATCCAGCACGCCCTGGTCCTGCTCGGCTTCAACGTGGTGCGCGGCATCATCATCTCCACCTCGGTCTTCGACATGATGGTTCAGGCCATGAAGGGGCTGTGGGAGCACTCGCTGGGCTGCGCCACGGCCTGCAACATCATCGCCCGCCGGGCCGGGTTCGAGGACCCCGAGGAATACGCCGTGGCCGGGCTGCTTCACGACCTGGGCAAGGTGGTCACCGCGGTCCAGCTCCCGGACACCCACGCGGCCATCCTCGACACGGTCAGGACCAGGGACCTGACGTATTTCCAGGCCGAGAAGGCCGTGCTCGGCTTCGGCCACGACCGCATCAACGCCTGGCTGGCCCGCCACTGGGGGCTGCCGCCGAACATCCGCGAGGCCATGACCCGGCATCACGCCCCGCAGCTGGCCGAGTTCTACAAGCCCATGTCCTGCGTGGTCCACCTCGGCGACTTCCTGGTCCGGCTCCTGGAGTTCGGCAACTCCGGCGACGACCAGACCGCCTACCTCCGGCCCGAGGCCCTCATCGAGCTCAAGTTCCGCATGAGCGACCTGGACAAGGTCATGGACGAGATGGCCGGACAGCTCCTCGAGGTCTCGGACCTGACCCTCTGATTATCCTTTTTTTGTCAATTTTTTCACTGCGGTTTGGTGTTTTATGTCCGTTGTGAAATAATTGTGTAATTTTTTTGTCCGATAATCACGTCGGTTAGGCTCGTCCGATGCGTTGTTGGGATTCATTATCCCATGCGTCGATTGACCGATCAATGTGGTTAAGTTATCAGATTCCATAGATATTCACGCCGCAAGGTGCCGGGTGCCGTATATAGGTAGTACGTTGCTCCGCCTGCGCGGGGCGGTTGTAATCATCGTGATTATAGACCATCCGCTCCCCGGGCGCATCCGTGACGCGGCGGCGTCATCCATCCACAGCATGGCGAGGCGGTGTTATGCTCTCATTCGTTCGGCGACGGCTTTCCCTCAAGTTGCTCATCCCCCTGTGTCTGGTCATCGTGGCCGGCATCGGCGGCCTGGTCTGGTACGTGACCCAATCGACCTTCGGCATGGCCTATGACGAGGCCGTGCATTCGGCCCAGGAGCAGGCGGTCTCCGCCGCGCGCTCCCTGGGCATCTTCGTCAAGGATCAGCGGGCCATGGCCCGGATGCTCTCGCGCAATCCGGACATGCTCGCCGCGGTGCAGGGCGCGCCCGAGGCGGCCCAGGACGCCTGCGCGACCATCGTCGGGGCCAACCCCACCCTGTGGGGCGTGGAGGTCTTCGACGCCGAGGGCCAGGTCAAGGCCGGGGCCAACTCGAGCGACGTCAAGATGGTCGGCCTGTTCGTCGCCTCCCGGCGGTTCGCCAAGGAGGTCCTCAAGGGCAACGACACCGGGGTCATGGACAAGACCATCGTCTCGGACCGCAAGTCCGGGGCGCACATCTTCAGCATCAGCTATCCCATCCGCGACCCCGAGGGACAGGTGCTGGGCGGGGTGGTCCTGTTCTGCTCCTGGGACGCCTACGTGGAGCAGTTCGTGGCCCCGGTGACCATCGGCAAGGCTGGCTACGGCTTTGTCCTGGACGGGGACGGGCGCTTCATCCGCCATCCGGACGAGACCCAGTTCCGCAAGGACGCCAGCGGGTTCGAATTCGTCAAGCGGGCCATGGACATGAAGCAGGGAGTCGTCGAATACGACTGGGAGGGCGACCGCAAGGTCATGGCCGTGGCCACGGAACCCGTGACCGGCTGGCTCGTGTGCATGAGCGACTCGGTGGACGACATCGCCTCGGTGGCCGTCCGCCAGGGCGAGGTCATGAAACTGACCGGCGCCGGGCTGATCCTGGTGGTCATGGTCCTGGTGCACCTCCTGCTGACCATGTTTGTCTTCCGTCCGGTGAAGAAGACCGTGGCCATGGCCGAGGCCACGGCCCACGGTGACCTCGCCCAGACCTACGACAAGAACGAGAACGGCGACGAGATCGCGGGCATGCAGTCCGCGCTCATCGACATCCGCCGCACCGTGCGGGCCATGACCCAGGACTTCGCCGAGGTGGCCAAGCGCATAGAGCGCGGCCACTTCACGGCGCGGGGCGACGCCGATGGGTTCGAGGGGGAATTTTCCAGGCTCATCAAGGGCACCAACTACATGCTCGACGACATGGTCAACCTGCTCGACGAACTGCCCCTGCCGCTCATGGCCATCTCCAGGGACCACTCCATCCTGTTCATGAACAAGGCGGGCACGGCCCTGGGCGGCGTGGAGCGGGAGGAACTCGTCGGGACCACCTGTTCCGACTACTTCCTGACCGGCGACTGCAACCCGGACAAATGCGCCTGCGACCGGGCCATGCGCGGCCGGGAGATGGTCTTCTCCAACACCGAGGCCCATCCCGGCGCCCGGTCCTTGGAGATCGACTATTTCGGCATGCCGCTGCTGGCCGAGGACGGCGAGGTGCTCGGCGCGGTCAAGATCATCATGGACCAGACCGAGATCCGCCGGGTCCAGCGCGAGATGTACGAGACCGCCACCCAGGCCGATTCCGTGGCCTCCATGCTGTCCGCCGCCTCCCAGGAGCTGGCCGCCCAGGTGGAGCAGACCACCCGTGGCGCGGAGCGGCAGCAGGCCATGTCCGCCGACGTGGCCTCGGCCATGGAGGAGATGAACGCCACGGTGATCGAGATCGCGCGCAACGCCGCCAACGCCGCCCGGAACGCCGAGCAGATGCGGGCCAACGCCGTGCGCGGGGGCGAGGCGGTCACGGCCGTGGTGGATTCCATCGAGCTGCTGCGCGGCCGGGCCGGGCTGGTGGACCAGAACATCCGCGAACTCGGCTCCGAGGTCCAGGCCATCGGCGCGATCATGACCGTCATTTCCGACATCGCGGATCAGACCAACCTGCTGGCCCTTAACGCGGCCATTGAGGCCGCACGGGCCGGGGACGCCGGGCGCGGCTTCGCCGTGGTGGCCGACGAGGTCCGCAAGCTGGCCGAGAAGACCATGAACGCCACCCAGGAGGTGGGCGGGGCCATCAAGTCCATCCAGGACGGTACCCGCCGCAACCTGGCCGCCTTCGAGAACGCCACCGAGGCCATCGACCAGTCCACGGAACTGGCCTCCAAGGCCGGGGAGGCCCTGGAGGACATCCTCAAGGTGGTCAAGGTGGCGGACGACCAGATCCGGGGCATTGCCACCGCCTCCGAAGAGCAGGCCGCGGCCACCTCCGAGGTCGGCCGGAGCGTTGAGGAGGTCAACACGGTCTCCAGCGAGATCGCCGGGGCCATGACCGAGTCCTCCTCCGCCGTGGGCGACCTGGCCCGGCTGGCCGAGGAACTCAAGCAGATCACCACGCGCGTGGGCGGCGAGGACGGAGTCTAGGCCCGACCGCCGCGATCACGACCTTTCGAACCCTCCCGCCGACCCAGGCGGGAGGGTTCTTGCTTTGACGTCCCCCCGGACCGGTGCTAGATTCCGGAAATGAACCAGACCCTTGAAGAATCGCTGTTCCAGCGCAAGCAGACCGGCTTCCTGCTCTCCCCGGACAAGTCCCTGGCGGAGATGCTGCGCAGGCTGTGGTCCCCGGAAGTCCTGGAGTTCCGGGTCTTCAACAAGGGGGCGCGGGCCATCGAGCTGATGTTCACCGACCCGCCCGACCTGCTGGTGGTGGACAACCGGCTGACCGACATCGCCGGCCGCGAGGTGGCCAACCTGGTCAAGAGCGAGAACGTCTACCGCCAGCTGCCGGTGGTCATGTGCGTGGACCCCATCGACGTGGAGGAGCCCTGGAACTGGAACCAGGTGGAGGTGGACGACTTCCTGGTCCGGCCCTTCAACCCGTCCGAGGTGCGCGACCGCATCAACCTGACCCTGTGCCGGGCCATGCGCGCCCTGGACGCCAACCCCCTGTCCAAGCTGCCGGGCAACACCTCCATCATCCAGCGCATCCAGCAACTCATCGACAACGGCGACGACTTCGCCCTGGCCTACTGCGACCTCGACTACTTCAAGTCCTACAACGACAAGTACGGGTTCTCGCGCGGCGACGAGGTGCTCATGATGGCCGCGCGGGTCATCGTCAACACCATCCGCAGCTACCAGGGGGTGTCGAGCTTTGTGGGCCACGTGGGCGGCGACGACTTCGTCTTCATCCTGCCGCCGGACAAGGTCGAGGACGCCTGCAAGCGGATCATCAAGGCCTTCGACGAGATCGTGCCCCATTTCTACGACCCCGAGGACCGCAAGCGCGGCAACATCACCTCCATCGACCGCGAGGGCAACACCAAGGTCTTCCCGCTCATGGCCATCTCCCTGGCCGTGGTGGTCAACACCGACCGGCGCATCGAGCACTACGGCGAGGTCTCGTCCATCGCCATGGAGCTGAAGAAGAAGGCCAAGGCGGACCCCAAGAGCAGCTATGTCATCGACCAGCGCAAAGCGTGACGGCCAGGGCGAGTTCGTCCGGGGCTTCCTCGCCTTCCTCGAGGTGGAGAAGGGCTATTCCCCGGCCACCATCCGTTCCTACGGCACCGATCTCGAACAGTTCGAGGAATTTCTCCGGGGGCGCAAGGCCAGCCTGGAGCGTCCGGCCCGCCTGAACCGCGACCACGTGCGCGGCTTCCTGGCCGAGCTGCACCGCCGGCAGATGACCAAGACCTCCATGGGCCGCAAGCTGTCCAGCCTGCGCGCCTATTTCAAGTACCTCCTGCGTCACAAGGTCATCACCAAGGACCCGGTCGCGGGCATCCGCAACCCCAAGCAGGAGAAGCACCATCCCCAGGTGCTCAACGTGGACCAGGCCGTGTCCCTCATGGAGGCGCGGGTTGAGCCGGACCCGGAAGGACTGCGCGACGTGGCCCTGGCAGAGGTTCTGTACGGCTCCGGGCTGCGCATCAGCGAGGCCATCGGCCTGGACCTGAACGACGTGGATTCGGACGTCATCCGCGTGACCGGCAAGGGCAGCAAGGAGCGCATCGTGCCCCTGTCCGACGCGGCGGTGGCGCGTATCCGCCGCTACCTGGGCCAGCGCCATGCCTTTCTCAAGGGCAACTACGCCGAGCAGGCGCTGTTCCTCAGCTCCCGGGCGGGCAAGCGGCTGGACCGGCGGCAGGCCAACCGCATCGTGGCCAGGCTGGGCAAGCTCGCCGGGCTGCCCCTGGACGTGCATCCGCACACCCTGCGCCACAGCTTCGCCACCCACATGCTTGAGGCCGGGGCCGACCTGCGTTCCGTACAGGAACTCCTGGGCCACGAGAACCTGACCACGACCCAGCGCTACACGCATCTGGACATGCAGCGCATCATGCAGGTATACGACCACGCGCACCCGCTGGCGCACGCCGGCGATACCGACACCAACGAAGACTGACGGAGATCCCACATGGAAAATCCCCTGGTCCTTCTGGAGACCCCGGAAGGCGAAATCCTCATCGAACTGTTCCCGGACAAGGCCCCCAAGACCGTGGAAAACTTTCTCAAATACGTGGACGACGAGTTCTACGACGGCACCCTGTTCCACCGGGTCATCAAGGGCTTCATGATCCAGACCGGCGGCCTGACCTTCTCCATGCAGGAAAAGGAGACCCGCGAGCCCATCGAGAACGAGGCGACCAACGGCCTGAAGAATCTCAAGGGCACCGTGGCCATGGGCCGCCTGCCCGAGCCGCACAGCGCCACCTCCCAGTTCTACATCAACGTGGCCGACAACCCGGACCTGGACCACACCGGCACGGACGACGCCGACTTCGGCTACTGCGTGTTCGGCGAGGTCGTGGACGGCATGAACGTGGCCGAAAAGATCAGCAAGACCCGCACCCACTCCTACCAGGGCTTCGACGACGTCCCCAAGGACCCGGTCTCCATTATCACCGCCCGGCGGTTCGAGTAACGCGGCTTCCGATAGCGGGCCATCTGCACATTTTTTCCGGCCGCGCCAATCCTCACGTAGACGGCTATCGCTGCTGTCGTCATCTCTAAGACCGAGCAAGCTCGGCCTAAGAGTTGAGGCTCGCTGCGGTTGTCGCGGCCGGAAGAAAATGCACAGCTGACCCACTCTCGAAAGCCTTAC
Source organism: Pseudodesulfovibrio mercurii (assembly GCF_000189295.2). Lineage (NCBI taxonomy): Bacteria > Pseudomonadati > Thermodesulfobacteriota > Desulfovibrionia > Desulfovibrionales > Desulfovibrionaceae > Pseudodesulfovibrio > Pseudodesulfovibrio mercurii. The sequence goes on from NC_016803.1 coordinate 255,611, forward strand.
CCCCTGCGGCAGCCGAAGAGAAAAGACTCGCCACCCCGCGACCGTACACACCTGCCGAAGGCACACAAAAAGTTTGGAAGGGGAGTCCAGAGGGGAAACTTTTTCAAAAGTTTCCCCTCTGGCCGCCGGAGGCATTCTTGAATCAAAAAAGGGCCGCCCCAATCGGGGCGGCCCTTTTTTGATTCGAAGTGATGCGCCGAGCTACTTGTTCAGGACGTCCTTGATGCACTGGGCGGCCTGTTCCTTGGTGTCGGCGATCTTCTGGCCGACTTCCTGGTATTTGCGTTCCGCCTCTTCGCTCAGGGTGGCCATCAGTTCCTTGACGGTGATGATCTTGTCCACCAGGTAAGCGTTGGCGCCGCAGAAGGCGAAGCCGTTCTTGAGCTTGCCCCGGTAGGCGTTCACCAGGGCCTGGGCGATGCAGTAGGGGGACTTGTCCTCGGCGCAGGAGTGCAGACACTTGTGGACGCACTTCTTGGGGTGCTTGAGTCCGGCGGACACGGCGTCGAGGAAGGCGTTCTTCAGGGCCCGGCCGGGCATGCCCACGGGGCTCTTGATGATGGTCACGTCCTCGGCCCTGGCGTTGACGTAGGCCTGTTTGAAGGCGATGTCGGCGTCGCATTCCTCGGTGGCCACGAATCGGGTGCCCATCTGCACGCCGGAGGCGCCCATCTCGAGGAAGCGGGCGATGTCCGCGCCGGTGTACACGCCGCCCGCGGCGATGACCGGGATCGGCTTTTCGTGCTTGTCGCGGTAGGGCTGCACGGCCTCGACGACCTGGGCGAGGATGTTTTCGAGCTGGTACTCGGGGTCGTCGATCTGTTCGGCCTTGAAGCCGAGATGGCCGCCCGCCTTGGGGCCTTCGACCACGAAGCCGTCGGGCAGGTAGTTGAAATGGCTGGCCCACTTGCGGCACAGGATGGAGGCCGCGCGGCCCGAGGAGACGATGGGCACGAGCTTGGTGCGCAGGTCCTCCTTCATTTCGTCGGAGACCTCGCGCAGGTACTTGGGCAGGTCCAGGGGCAGCCCGGCGCCGGAGATGATCAGGTCCACCTTTTCGCGGATGGAGGTGCGGACCATGTCGCCGTAGTTGGTCAGGGCGCACATGATGTTCACGCCGAGCAGGCCGTCGGTCATCTTGGCCCGCGCCTTGCGGATTTCGTCTATGAGGCTGCGGCGGTCGGCCCCTTCGGGGTCCGTGGCGCGCTGGGGATCGCGCATGCCGATCATGGAGGTGGCGATGACGCCCACGCCGCCCTCGTTGGCCACGGCGCTGGCCAGCCCGGAAAGGGAGATGCCCACGCCCATGCCGCCCTGGATGATGGGCAGCCTGGCCGTGAGATCACCGAAATTAAGACTGGGGAGTTTCATTTATAGATACCTCGCGTAGAGCTGATGATTAGGAGTCCCTTGCGACGAATTTCCGACCAAGTCAAGACAAACCGATGTTTCAATCGGGTGTTACACGGCCGTGACGTGCTCTTTGACCACCAACTCCGCGAAATACATGGAACTGGTAAAGGCCGGGGAAATGGAATTGAGGATATGGATGCTGTCCCGTGCCTCTTCGATGACGAAATCCATGACCAATTGGCTGGTCCTGACGTTCACGAGCTGGGGCCGGATGCCCGCCTTGGCCGAGGGCAGCAGGTCCTCGGGGTTGAGCTCCCTGACCAGCCTGGCCGCGTCGTCGAAGAAGTGTTTGAAGAAATATTTGCGCGGCTCCTCCAGGGCGATGGTCCGGAACTTGGGGTTGTTCAGGAACAGGCGCATGTCGCGGAAGAGGATGGCCGGGAGTTCGCCGTCCACGCCCTTGAAGAGGCCGTAGTTCTCTCGCCCGAAGGCCGGGATGGCCGTGGGCCCGACGTAGACGTCGCCGTGCACGCTACGGGTGAAGTGCACTCCGAGGAACGGATTTTTGATGTTCGGCACCGGGTAGATGGACCCCCGGATGCGGTCGGCGGCGGGCTTGGCGAGCACATGGTAGATGCCCTTGAAGGGCAGCAGGCGGTAGTCCTCCGCGATGCCGAAGGCCTGGGCCACTTGATCGCTGTAGGCCCCGGCCGCGTTGATGAACAGCGCGTACCCGATGCGGCCCTGGGTGGTGTCGACCGCGTTCGGCCCGGCCGTGCCGAGGAACCGGGTGTCGAAGAAGAAGCGGACCTTGCCGCTGGTCTCCAGCTCTTCGCGCATGGCCGAGAGGATGCGCTTGGGATCGACCACGCTGGTCAGGGGCGAGTACAGGGCGCGGTCCACGGTGCGGGCGTTGGGTTCGATCTCGGCCAGCCGCTTCTCGTCGATCATCTCGACCACGCCACCGTTGGCCGTGGCCCGGCGCTCGAGTTCATCCAGGGTGGCCAACTCGTCCTCGGTGCGGGCCACGATGACCTTGCCCGACTTGAACAGGGGCAGGCCGCGCTCCTCGCAGTAGGCCTGCATGCGCCGGTTGCCCTCCAGGCACATCCTGGCCTTGAGGGTGCCGGGGTCATAGTAGATGCCCGCGTGGAGCACGCCGCTGTTGCGGCCCGAGGCGTGTTTGCCCGGCGCGGCTTCCTTGTCGAAGATGATGACGTCGTCGCACCCGGTCCTGAGCAGTTCGCGGGCGATGGTCAGGCCGAGGATGCCCGCCCCGCAGATGACGGTGTGAGCGCGGTACATGGATCTACGCCCTGGTCAGCAGCGTGGCGCCGCTCTCGTTGTCCTTCTTGCGCAGGAAGTCCGAGCCTTCGATCTCCACGACGACCACTTCGCCCACCAGCCAGACGTCCAGGCCGGGGCGGATGCAGCCCGCCAGGGTCTCGCCCGCGCGGCCCAGGGCGGCGTGCATGTGCAGGACCGGGTCGCCGTTTTCGTCCGGGAACAGGGTGCCCAGGCCGAGGACCTCATGGGCCCCGCGCACCGGGCAGAGGATGGGATCGATGACCCTGGCCGCGCCGTCCTTGGGGCCGGAGACCACGTTGCCGTTGTCCGCACCGCCGATGAGGGTGCACAGGGCGGTCCTGATGTCATGTTCCCGGGCGAACTGTTCGAGACAGTCCGGGAGGCGTTCGCCGTTTTCCAGGCGCAGGGTGAAGACTCTGCCCACATTGCCTTGGCTGTACTGCATGGGGATACCTATTTGTCCTTGGGCGGGGTCTGCCCGCACGGTTTGCAGAAGTCGCACCACTTGCAGCGGTCGCCGGGCCGGGGATCGAACCGTGGGGCCGTGAGCATATGGCGGACCAATGTTCGTACCAGGAGCGGGGCGATCTCGTCCACTGCCTCGTCCACTTCCTCCTCGGTCCACTTGGCCGGGAAGAGCAGCTGTTCGCGGCCGTTCCGGCCCAGCAGGACCAGGCCCGCGTTGACCGGGGATTCCCCGGTGGCCTCGGCGTAGAGGTGCAGGTAGGCCGGGAGCTGGACCGAGCGCACGGCGTCGGCCAGGTCGGCCGCGAGGTCCGGGTCCACGTCGCCCTCGAGGAACCCGGCCATGCGGTCCTGAAGTTCCATGTCCCCCCAGAAGCGGGCCTTGGGCAGCTGCGCGCCGCCGGTCTTGTAGTCCAGGATGAAGACGCCGTTTTCGCGTCGCTCCACGCGGTCCATGCGTCCCTTGAACGGGATGTCCAGTCCGTCCTGGGCGAGGACCCCTTCCAGGGGCTGTTCCAGACCGAGCAGGGTGGCCGGTTGCTGGGCGGCCACGAACTGTTCCAGGCGGTAGCGCCCGGCCTCCATGAGGGCAGTGCGGGTGTCCAGCGGCAGCCGGGCGAAGAGCGGTCCGGCCCGGAAGGTCTCGCTGAAGGCCGTCAGCAGCGGGGCGGGGTCCAGCCCGGCCAGGTCCTCGCCCGTGCCCACGTGGGGCAGGAGGAATTTCTTGAGCACGTCGTGGACCAGGGAGCCGAACTCGCTGCGGTCCCCTTCCTCGTCCACGCTGTCCACCGGGCGCACCCCGGAAAGATACTGGTAGAAGAATCGCTTGGGGCAGTTCATGTAGGTGTCCAGGGCGGACGGGGACAGCCCCTTGGCGGTCAGGAACGCGGTCAGGGCCCGGCGCCCCCCCTCGGTGGCGGGCACGGGCTCCGGCCCGGCGGGCAGGGCCCCGGCCGGGAAGGTCACGGTGCGGACGATCCCGTCCTCCGGGGTCAGGAGGCGGCCCGCGCTCAGCTCGCGCTCCCACAGGAGCTGCTCCACGAACCGGCTGCGCACGGACTTCTGGTCGAGCAGGCCGGGCTGGACGCCGTTCTGGTAGTAGATGACCGCCTCCCGCGCGCCCATGAGCAGGCGGTAGAAGTTGTAGCCCGAGACGTTGTCGCGCTCGTGGGCGTCGGGCAGGCCCAGGAGTCTGCGCAGGGGGTCGGGCAGGAGCGGGTCGAAGGGGTTGGTGCCGGGCAGCCGCTCCTCCACGGCGTCGAGGATGAAGAGCTTGTCGAAGTGCAGCAGCCGGGTTTCGAGCACGCCCAGGACCTGGAGCCCGGTCAGGGGATCGGGCTCGAAGGAGACGCGCTCCTGGTCGAGCATGCGCCGCAGCATGGCGTGCAGGGTGGATTGGTCCAGGGGCTCGAAGCATATTTCGGCCCCCTTGAGCTGCGGGATGACCGAGTTGGTCAGCCGGAACAGGCATTCGGCGTCCAGGAGATAGGTGTGCCACAGCTTTTCGCCGCGCGCGTGGAGCATGGCCGCCAGCCCGGCCAGGGCCTCGCCCAGCTGGGCCAGGGTGGTGGCGGAGGCGAACCCGGTCAGGCAGCGGTCCAGGACCTCCGCGAGCAGCGGCCCGGCCTCGGCGCGGTCCACGTCCTTGAGCGCGTCGTCGTCCCAGTCCGGCTCCCAGGCCAGGGGATCGAGGAACTTGTCGCCCCGGCGGATGATCGCCTCCCAGAACTGGAACACGGGCCGCAGCGGCCGGTTTTCGGACCCGAGCAGCCGGAGGTAGGGGTGGCGGATGAGGGCCACGACGTCCTTCCAGTAACAGCGGCTGTTTTCGCGGTTCTCCCGGAGGACCAGCAGGGTCTCGATGAGCCGGGCCAGGGAGGTGCGGGCCAGGGGATAGCCCATGGAAATGTTCGGTTCGAGCTCCGGGTCCACCTCGGGGAGCAGGTGCAGCACGGGCAGGAGCGCGCCCTCGTCGGGCAGGACCACGGCGGTGCGCTCCAGGGTGTCGCGCGCGAGCAGTTCGCCCATGTCCCCGGTCAGCCCGGCCAGCTGCGAGTGGCGGTCGAACCCCTCGCAGAAACGGATGTCCGGGGCGCGGGGCGTGGTGTCGAGGCCCGGCACGAGCTCCGGGCGCACCCCCCAGCGGGCGAGCCAGGCCGTGTGTTCGGCCGTGGCCCAGTGGGCGCGGCCGCCTTCGGCCAGGGCCGGGTCCGAGTGCAGCAGCGGGGTCAGGATACCGCGTTCCCAGAGGTCGCGGAACAGCCGGTCCTCGGTTCCGCTCAGGGCGTAGAACCCGGCGGCCAGCAGGGTCCGGCCCCTGAGCGTTTCGGCCGCCTCGTCCAGGTGGTCGAGGACGAAGCGGGCGGACAGGCCTGGCGTGGTCCAGCCACGGGCGTCCAGCCGGGCCAGGTACTCGGTGTGGATGGCGCGCAGCTGTTCGAGCAGGGCGGCGGCGTAGGCCGAGACCTCGCCCTCCATGTATTCCAGGTCCTGGGGTTCCAGGTCCTGGCGCAGCAGGTCGTCCATGAGCCGGGCCAGGAGCATGCCCCAGGGCAGGAAGGGTTCGCGGTCCAGCTCGGGCAGCCGGGCGAGGAGTCCCTTTCTGCGGCCGCGCAGGTCCGCGACGATGCGCCGGAGCATCTCCACCAGGTCCAGCTGGTTGGCCCGGACCGGCGGCGCGGGCGCGAGGTCCCGGTGCAGCCCGGCCACGAAATCCGCGATGGAGGTCATCTCGGGCATGAACGCGGGCCGCTGCATGGCCGGGTGGGCGGCGAGCAGCCCCTTGAGGTGGCGGCGCGGGCGGTTGTGCGGGAACAGGACCGTGAGCTTGCCGGGGGCGTCGGAGGCGGCGACCTTGTCGGCCAGCACGGGCATGAAATCCGTCTGCCAGGGGATCAGGAGCACGGGGTTCATCTACGCCTTCCTCCCCACTTCGCGGATCTCGCGCAGGTCCAGGTAGATCAGGAAGCCGCGCGGCTCGCCGTACCCGCCCATGGCCGCGAGGATGCCCATGTAGTCGCGCACCTGGACCTCGTTGTGCGGGTCCGGGCGGCCGGTCTTGAAATCCACGACCACGGCGTCCGGCCCGGCGACCAGGAGGTCGAACCGCTTGAAGCCGCCGTCTTGGTCCAGAACCTCGGGCTCGCGCGCGCCCGTGGCCAGCCAGCCGCGCAGGCGGTCGTCGTTCAGGGCCCAGGCGGCCATGGCGCGAAGGTCCGCATCGAGTTGCGCCCGGTCCGCCTCGGCCAGCCCGCCCAGTTCGGGGAAGTCCTGGACCGCCAGGGCGACGGCCCGGTCCGCGTCGGCCGCGTTGTCGCCCGTGACGCGCATATGCTCCATGACCCGGTGGGCCACCTCGCCGCGCATGCGCTCGTTGAAGAAGTAGTCGTCCAGGTTGTGGCGGTAGACGCGCAGCCGGGGCAGCCAGCCCATGAGGTCCGCCGTGGTCTCGGCCGGGGGGATGTCGCGCGGTTCGGGCCGGGGCGCGGCCTCGGAGGGGCGCGTCTCGGCCGGGGTGCGGCCCAGCTCGAACACGCCGTCGTCGTCCAGTTCCAGGAACTGGTCCATGGCCTTGAGGACCACGGGGTTGGCGATCTTGAGGGCCTTTTCCGGGAAGAAGCCGTACAGCTCCTCGCGCGCCCTGGTCCAGGCCACGTACAGGAGGTTGAGCTGTTCGCGCACGGCCCGGCCCAGGCTCTCCTGGTAGGGGCGGCCCAGGTCCTTCTTCAGGGGCACGAGCAGATTGCGCCCCCGGTATGCCTGGACCGTGAAATGGCGGTCCGTGTCGGTCTTCCAGTGGTGGAAGGGCACGATGGCCACGGGAAATTCCAGCCCCTTGGCCTTGTGCACGGTCATGATGCGCACGGCGTCGATGTTTTCGGGCAGGGGGACCTTTTCCTGGTCGGACTTCTCCTCCCAGTATTCCAGGAAGGCGGACAGGGAGCCGTAGCCGTTCTCCTCGGCCAGGTGGACCACCTCCAGGAAGCGGCGTACGTACAGCTCGGCCTCGGGGTGGCGTTCGAGCACCCGGAAGACGCGCACGGCCTCCATGGTCAGGTCGTATGGGGTCATCAGGCCGGACTGGTTGTAGAAGGGCTCGATGAGCCGTCGCCACGGGCCCGGGAAGTCCTCGCGGAACTGCACGCCGAGCGGCCGTTTGCGGGGGCGGATGAGCCAGTCCAGCAGCTCGGCCTCGGCCAGGCCGGATTCGGCCAGGAAGAGCTCCTTGCCGCCGACGAAGGTCAGGAACGCGGCGTCGTCGCGGGGGAAGTCCAGGAAGGCCAGGAACCCGGCCAGCTGCCGGACCACGGGGTGGCGGTCCAGTTGCAGGGAGTTCTCGGTGATGACCGGGATGTTCTTGCGCACCAGCAGGTCGCAGACCAGGGCGGCGTGGAAGTGGGAGCGGACCAGGATGCCGATGTCCCGGTAGGCGCGCCGGGCGGTCAGGTCGTCCATGAGAGCGTCGAGCCGCTCCAGGGTCTGCTCCACGATCTCGGCGGCGGTCCCGCCCTCGAGCCGGACCATGCGCACGTAGCCCGCGGTGTCGCGGTGCCTGTCCGGCAGGGACTGGGCGCAGTCCCGGAAGGTCCGCATCAGCTGTCCGGCGAACTCGGCGCGGAAGGCCGGGTCCGCGTCGGGCAGGACGCGGTCGGCCAGGTCCCCGGCCTGGTCCGGGTCCTCCATGTTGGCGAAGAAGCGGTTGTTGAATTCGACCACGTTGCGGTGGCTGCGCCAGTTGTCCGGCAGGGTCTCGGCCTCGGCGTCCTCGGCCAGCCCGGCCACGTCGGGCTGGGACATGACCTCGTCGAACAGGGCGGAGTCCCCGCCGCGCCAGCCGTAGATGGCCTGCTTGACGTCGCCCACGAAGAACAGGCTGCCGCCCTTGGCCAGGCACTCCCCGGCCAGGGGGGTGATGGCCCGCCACTGGTCGCGGTTGGTGTCCTGAAATTCGTCCACCAGCAGGTGGTGCAACCGGCAGCCCAGGCGGCAGTATGCCTCGGACACGGCCCCGCCGTCGGCCAGGAGTTCGATGACGTGCCCGGCCACTGCCGCGTTGAGGACCGTGCCCCGCCTACGCTGCAAGTCCTCCAGCCCCTGTTCCAGGCGCAGGGCGATCTCGATGGCCGGGGCCAGGAAATAGGCCCCCGCCAGGGTGGCGTGGTGCAGGCGGTACTCGGCCCACTTGCCTTGCAGCCGGGCGTAGAAGGATTCGGTGCGCTCGTCCACCAGTCCCTTGCCCTTGGCCAGGACGCAATCCGCCGCACTCGTCTTCTTGATGTACGCCGAGTCCGGGATCGGGTCGAACAGCTCCATGTTCAGGCAGTTGTCCAGGAAGTCGCGGAAATATTTGTTCAGGGGCAGGCCGACGGCCCCGGCGTGGTCGGCCATGGCCTCGACGGACTGCCGGAAGGCCGCGTGTTCCCCGGTGAGCAGTCCCAGGATGGCCGCCTGGTCCGTGACCAGGTCTCCCGCCCGGGTCTCGACGCAGCCGGTCAGCTCGCGCAGCCGGTCGCGGACCGTGTCCTGGACCCAGAAGCCGTTCTTGCCCTCCTGGCGGATGAGGGTGCGCACCGCGCCGTCCAGCAGGGCGGCGGCGGACTCGTCGGTCTCGCACTGACCGAGGAAGTGGTCGAAGACGGCGTCGAACAGCTCGCGCTCGTCGAAGACGATCTCGAAGTCCGGGCGCACCCCGAACTCCAGGGCGAAGAGGCGCAGGAGCAGGACCAGCAGGGAGTCGATGGTCCGGATGTTCAGCCGGTGATAGCGGCGCAGGATCGCGCCCACCGTGGCCCGGGCGGTCTCCGGGGAACAGGCCGGGTCCTTGTCCAGGCCCAGCGCCCCGGCCTTGAGCCCGGTGACCACGCGCTCCTTCATCTCGGCGGCGGCCTTGTTGGTGAAGGTCACGGCCATGATCTCGGGCCAGGAGAACCCCCGGCCCGGCCGGTTGGTGCAGACGAAGGGGGTATCCTCGCCCGCCCGGTCGAGCAGGGCCAGGAAGCGGCGGGTCAGCTGGTACGTCTTGCCCGAACCCGCCGAGGCCTTGACCTGTCGAAGCTCGGACATGGCCTAGGCCCCGCTTTGCGCGGTCTTGCGCGGGCGCGAGCCGGACAGCACGACCAGGAGCACGGCGGCGATGATCAGGGAGGAGCCCGCGTAGCCGAGCAGGGAGAACTGCTCGCCGAAGAGCAGGTAGGCCAGGACCGCCGCCACCAGCGGTTCGAAGGTGGCGATGACCGAGGCGTGGGTGGCATCCAGCCGCTTGAGGCCCGCGTAGTAGACCGAGAACGCGCCGTAGGAGGTGACCAGGGCCATGCCGATCATGAGCAGCCACGCCGTGGGAGACTTGTGCACGAAGTCGATGAACGGCAGCAGCAGGATCGCGCCGAAGGGCAGGGCGTAGACGAAGATGGTCGGCGTGGGATAGCGGTACAGGAATTTTTTCCCGAAGATGTAATAGAGGGCGTAGGTGAAGCCGGAGAGCAGCCCGGCGGCCAGGCCGAAGAGGTTCAGCTGGATGGCCGCCCCGCTCATGAGCTTGGGCCCGAGGCTGATGCAGGCCACGCCGAGGATGGTCATGGCCACGCAGGCCGCCTTGACGACCGTCATCTCCTCCTTGAGGACCAGCTTCGAGAGCAGGGCCACCCAGGCCGGGGCCGTGTACAGGAGCACGGCGGCCATGGCCATGCCCACGTCGCGGATGGCGATCTGATAGGCCCCGTAGAACAGGGTCACGCAGATGACCCCGAAACCGAGCAGGGCGGGCAGGTCCTTGCGCTGGGCCTTGAGCTGGCCCGCCACGGTGGCGTGGATCATGAAGAAGACCCAACCGAACATGGCCCGCCAGAAGGCGATCTCCAGGGCGCTGACGCCCTCGGCCAGGACGAACTTGGTGAACACGCCGATGACGCCCCACATGAAGGCCGCGGCCAGTACGTAGAGGAATCCGGCCATGGCTACAGCTCGACCAGGGTGCCGAGCCCGGCTGCGGCGGCGCGTTCGTACACCAGGGCGGCGGTCATGACGTCGTGGGCCGCGATGCCCATGAGCACGGCCCCGCGCCGTCCCTTGCGCGGGCCGCTTTTTTCGCCCGCGCAGACCTCGCACAGGTCCGCGTCGATGTCGTCGGGGCCGGGATAGCCGTTTCCGAAATAGGTGCCCGACTCCCGCGTGCGCACGTACTGGTTGCGGTTGTCGCAGGTGAAGTGCGCGTCCCGGAAGACGTCCGCGCCCACGCAGGCGTCGTAGTCCACGGCGATGACCAGGCAGTCGTCCTTGAGCCATTCCCGGCGCAGGGGCCGGGTCGGATGCTCGACGATGGGTGTGCAGGTGATGACCACGTCCGCGCCCCGGACCGCGGTTTCGAGGTCCGCGTGTTTGGCGAAGACCGCCTCGGGCAGCCTTGGGGCCATGTCGTCGATGAACCGCTGGACCGAGGCGTCGCGGGGGCCGAAGCAGCGGACCTCGCGCAGGTCCGGGAAGACCTCCTTCATGGCCAGGAGGTTGGTCCGCCCCTGCACGCCGGTGCCGATCACGGCCACGGAGGTCGTCTTCGGGTCGCCGAAGTGGCGGGCGTAGACGCCGGAGGCCGCGCCCGTGCGCCAGGCCGTGATCTGGGCCGCGTCCATGATCGCCAGGGGCAGGCCGGTGTCCGGGTCGTTCAGGATCATGACCCCTGTGATGTACGGCAGCCCCCTGGCCGGGTTGCCTGGGTAGGCGGCGATGCACTTGACCCCGGCGCGGTCGATGCCGCCGCCGAGGTAGCAGGGCATGGCGTGGATGAAGCAGTCCTCGCGCGGGTGCACGCCGATCTTGGCGGGCATCTCGCCCAGCCCCTTGCCCAGGGCCGCGAAGCCGGTCTCCACCGCGTCCATGACCTCGGCCATGGCGATGCCCAGCCGGTCCGTTTCCCCTGCCGATATAAAGCGAATCTCGGAACCCATTCCGCTTCCCTTGCAATACGATCCGTTGAGTTGAAACTTCGCGCCAGGATGCTTCAAAATCCTCGCCAGCGCAACCGGAAACCCTTGCCGGGGAAGGTGGTTGCGCGTATGGTCGGCCCATGCTTTTCGAGGGGACGTTCAGCATCGACGCGTCCGGCGACGGCCTTCGCCTGGACCGGGCCCTCGAGGCGGTCATGCCCGGCTCCGGGTTGCGCCTCAGGCGTCGGCTGTGCGACGAAGGGCGTATATTGGTGGATGGCCGGGCCAGGAAGCCCGGATACAGGGTTCGAACCGGACAATTGGTGGAAGTGAAGGAAGGGCGGGAAATGACGACACCCGGTGAATTGGGCGTGAGAATCGTCAAGTGGGAAGACGGATTCGCCGCCGTGAACAAGCCCGGCGGCGTGCATTCGGCGATCATTTCGGGCAGGGACGAACCCTGCGTCGAGGCGGTGCTGCCCGCCCTGTTCCCGGGCATGGAGCCGGTGCTTCTCAACCGGCTGGATCGCCTGACCTCCGGGCTGCTGCTGGTGGCCCTGACCCCCGAGGCCCGCGATGCCTACCTCGAGTACGAGGACCAGGGGGCCATCAAGAAATTTTATCTGGCCCGCGTCCGGGGGCGGCTCGACGGCATCGTCTCCGTCCGCAACCGCCTGGACACGGACGATCGCAAGACCACCCGCGTTCTGGCCGAGCCGGACGAGGACGCCCGCCGCTGGACCGGGGTCACGGCCCTGTCCCACGACAACGCGGCCGACACCTCCCTGGTGCGCTGCCTGATCACCAAGGGCGCGCGCCATCAGATCCGCGCTCACCTGGCCTCCATCGGGCACCCCATCGTCGGCGATCCCCTGTACGGCGGGGGCGAGAGTCCGCGCGGTCTCATGCTCCAGCACCAGCGGTTGGAGATGCCCGGCTTCCAGGCCGAGGCCATCCCGCTCTTCTGATCGCGCTTCCGGGCCTTTCCCCGCTAGGGGCTGAACCCGTAGTGGTCGAAGATGGCCCGCAGCTCCCCGGAGGCCCGCATCTCGCGGATCTTCCGCTCCACCATGTCGCGCAGCCCGGTCCCATTGGGGCAATAGGGCGAGAAGGCGATCCGGTTGTAGAACATGGCCACCGGTTCGGGGTCCACCCGGACGCGGTCGGCCACGCCTTCCTCGTGGGTGATGTAGCGGAAGGCCAGGGAGCCGACGAGCATGGCGTCCACGCGGTCGTTGAGCAGGCATTCGAGATTGGCGCATTGGGCCATGGTCGGGTTGTCGCAGGAGTTCATGCGGATGCGCGACGGGTCCCCCTCGTAGCGGTCCAGGTAGTCGTCCACCTCGGGATTGCCGGTCCGGAACCCCTTGGGGATGGACAGGCGGATGGCGCCCAGGGAGGCCGCGTTTCGGTAGTGCCAGGCGCTGTCGGCGCGGGTGGCGAACTGGACCACGTTGATCATGTCCAGGTTGCGCACGAAGATGAAGTCCTCGGCCTGGACCGAGCCCACGTAGGTGACCGCGTCGTAGAGCCCGTCCAGGGTGTCGCGCACGGCCCGGACATAGGGCATGTGGTGGAAGACCAGCCGGTACTCGGTGCCTTCGAAGGTCCGGCGCAGGACCTCGTGCATGATGCCGTCGTGCGGGGCCTGGTCCAGTTCGCAGGCCAGGGGACAGTATGTGGACGTGGCCACATGGATGTCTGCCGCATAGGCGTAAACCGGGAGCAGCAGGAGGAACAGGGCAAGGCGGAATCTCCAACGCATGGCACAATCCTCAGCTTATCTCCATGCTACCCCAAAAGCGCGAAAAGCGGAACGGCCGAAAACGAAAAAGACCCGGCGTCCAGGGGAGGCCGGGTCATTTTCGTCTGGCGGTCGGACCGCGTTATTTCTTCTTGTCCAGGGCTTCCTGGAGCTTGGCGCCGAGCAGCCCCATGGAGCCGGTGTCGGCCTTGCGCTTGGGCGCGAACTCCTTCCAGTCGCCGTCGTCGCGGACGTCGCCCGTGCTCAGGGATATCTTGCGCTCCCCGGTCTTGACCTCGCCGATGACCACCTCCACGGTGTCCCCGGCGCGCAGCTTCTCGAAGGCGGCGGGCTTCTCGGAGCGGGCGATGACGGACTTGGGCAGCAGGCCGGTGATGCCCGGCTCCAGCTGCACGAAGATGCCGAACTGCTCCTGCTTCTCGACCACGCCCTCGACCTTCTGGCCCGCCTGGTAGCGATCGGCCACGCCGGCCCACGGGTCGCCCTCGGCGTCCTTCATGGACAGGCCGATGCGGCGCTTGTCCAGGTCGATGGACTTGATCTTGACCGTGACCGCGTCGCCTTCCTTGACCATGTCGGCGGGCTTGTTCACGCGCTTGGTGTAGCTCATCTCGGAGACGTGGACCAATCCGTCCACGCCCGGGGCGATCTCCACGAACGCGCCGAAGTCGGCCAGCCGGACGACCTTGCCGGAGACGATGTCGCCCACGGCGAAGGTGGCGGACAGGGTGTCCCAGGGGTTCTGGGCCAGTTCCTTCATGGACAGGGAAATCTTGAGCCGTCCCTTGTCGTCCTTGTCCAGCTTGGTGATCTTGGCCCGGACCTTCTGGCCCACGGAGACAACCTCCTCGGGGTGGCTCACGCGGCCGTAGCCGAGCTGGGAGATGTGCACCAGCCCTTCCAGGCCGGGCATGATCTCGACGAAGGCCCCGAAGGCGGCCAGCCGGGTGACGGTGCCCTCGACCTCGTCGCCGACCTTGGTCTCGTCCACGAAGGTCTGGGCGGACTCGGCGGCCTCGCGCTCGACCAGGGCGCGGCGGGAGACCACGATGTTCCGGCCGTGGTTCTCGAGCTTGGTGATAAGAAATTCCAGGGTCTGACCCACGTACTCCTCGGGGTTCTCCACGAAGCGGGCGTCGATCTGGCTCACCGGGCAGAAGGCCCGGCGCTGGAGGATGGTCACGTTGAAGCCGCCCTTGCAGGTGGATTCGACCTTGCCCTCCACGGGCAGGGCGCCCGCCTTGGCCTCCTCGAGCATGGCCATGCCGCCGATGCCGGAGATGGCGCGGGACAGCTTGATGCCGCCGGAGTCCTTGCCGACCACGTACAGCTCCACCTTGTCGCCTTCGGCCACGGTGCAGTTGCCGTCCTCGTCCAGCAGTTCCTCGCGCTCGACGATGCCGTCCAGCTTGGTGCCGGTGTCCACGAAGACGGTGTTCTCGCCCACCTGGATGACGGTGCCGGTCACCTTGTCGCCCACGGACAGGTCGTCTCCGCCGCCTTCGCTGTACTGTTCGAACAGTTCGGCGAAGGACTCTTCGCCTTCTTCCACGCCATTACGCTCTTTGAATTCTTCGGACACGTCGTCTCTACCGTTGGGTAAAAGGGTTAAGTGAGCAGGGCCTTGGCGAAGTCCTTGCCGTCGAAGGGACGGAGGTCCTCCATCTTCTCGCCGAGCCCCACGAAAGTGATCGGCAATTTGTTCTGCAGGGTCACGGCGACCACCACGCCGCCCTTGGCCGTGCCGTCCAGCTTGGTCAGAATGATCTCGTCCACGCCCACGGCCTGGTTGAACAGCTTGGTCTGGCTGAGCGCGTTCTGGCCGGTGGTGGCGTCGATGACCAGAACGTTGCGGTGGGGCGCACCTTCGTGCTTCTTGCCCACCACGCGCTTGATCTTGGTCAGCTCGTCCATGAGGTTGGACTTGGTGTGCAGCCGGCCCGCGGTGTCAAGGAGGAGCAGGTCGTACCCCTCGCTTACGGCCTTGTCCATGGCCTCGAAGGCCACGGCCGCCGGGTCGGACCCCTCGGCCTTGGCGTAGAAGCCGGTGCCCAGGCGGTCGGCCCAGACGCGCAGCTGGTCGATGGCCGCGGCCCGGAAGGTGTCGCCCGCGGCGATGAGCACCTTGCGGCCCTGCATCTGGGCGCGGTAGGCCAGCTTGGCGATGGTCGTGGTCTTGCCCACGCCGTTGACGCCGATCATCATCAGCACCTCGGGCGGGTTGACGGCCTTGATGCGTTTGGGGACCTTGAAGATGTCCTCCAGCTCCGCGCGCAGGATATCCTTGAAATCGTCGGGGTTGTCGGTCCCGGCCTTGCGGGCGCGGGCCTTGAGGTTGGCCATGAGCTGGCCCGCCGCCTCCATGCCCACGTCGGCCATGATCAAGATCTCCTCGAACTCCTCCCAGAAGTCGTCGTTGAGGGAGGAATGGGCGGAGAGCAGCCCGTCGATGCGCTTGGTGATCTGCTCGCGGGTCTTGGAAATGCCTTCGGAGAGCTTGAGGAAGAGCCGGTCGCGCTCGTCCTCCTCGTCCTCCAGTTCCAGGGCCAGGGCCAGGCGGAACTGGAGTTCGGACTTGAAGTCGGCCACGGCGTCGTAGCCCATGTCGTCCAGCCAGGCCTCGAACTTGGCGATGAAGTCCCTGGCCTCGGCGTCGGGCGCGCCCAGGGCCTTGAACAGAAAGGCCAACCGGTCCCACAGGGCCGGTCCCTTGCGGTCCACGCCCGCGACGATGATGTTCAGCCATTGGGAGAGCTTGGGCTCGGCCTGGCGCAGGGCCAGGGTCAGCCCGGCCTGCCAGTCCTCGGAGGGCGTGGGCGCGGCTTCAGACGGCTTGTCGCCCTGAACGGGCGCGGCGGTTTCCGGGACAGCGGGCGCGGGTGCGGACACGGCCGGTTCGTCGAGATCCAGCCCCTTTTCCCGCTTGTATTCGTCCAGGGCCCGCTGGGCCGCCTCCTCCGGGCTTGCCCAGGCCTTTTTCAGTCTGCTAAAAAATCCCATCAGGGCCTCTTATAAGGATTACGTTTTCAGTTCGGGCGTAGTTAATAGCCTACCTCGTGGGTGGTGGCAATAGAGGATATTGCGCCCCGCGTATTGCCATTGTACGGCCGAGCGGCTAAGAGCGTGTAAAAAATTCACCCAAAGGATGAATATATGAAACGAACCAAGATACTCGACGCATTGAACGCCTCGGCCCCGGCCGAGGACATCCGCATCATGGGCTGGGTCCGCTCCAAGCGCGACAACAAGGGCTTCTCCTTCCTGGCCCTGAACGACGGCTCCTGCCTGGGGACCATCCAGGTGGTCGTGGACCACACCCCGGAGATCGAGGAGGCCCTGGCCCGCATCGGCACGGGCGCATCCGTGGCCGTGACCGGCTCGCTGGTGGAGTCGCCGGGCCAGGGGCAGAAGTGGGAGGTGCGCGGCCGGACCCTTGAGGTCATCGGCGAGGCGGACCAGGAGACCTTCCCCCTCCAGAAGAAGCGCCACTCGGACGAGTTCCTGCGCTCCATCGCCCACCTGCGCCCGAGGACCAACAAGTTCGGGGCCATGTTCCGCATGCGTTCCCATCTGGCTCAGGCCGTGCACCGGTTCTTCGCGGACAAGGGGTTCTTCTACGTCCACACCCCGATCATCACCGGCTCGGACTGCGAGGGCGCGGGCGAGATGTTCCGCGTGACCGCGCTCCCGCCGGGCAGCCCGGAGCCCGCCGAGAACGACTTCTTCGGCAAGCCGTCCAACCTGACCGTGTCCGGCCAGCTCTCGGTGGAGATGTTCGCCCTGTCGCTGGGCGACTGCTACACCTTCGGGCCGACCTTCAGGGCCGAGAACTCCAACACCCCGCGCCACGCCGCCGAGTTCTGGATGATCGAGCCGGAGATCTGCTTCGCCGACCTGAACGACGACATGGACCTGGGCGAGGAGATGATCAAGTACCTGGTGGCGCACATGCTCGATACTTGCGCCGAGGACGTGGAACTGTTCGCCAAGTGGGTGGACAAGGATCTCATGGCTACGCTGACGACCATCCTCGAGAAGCCCTTCGAGCGGCTGCCCTACACTGAGGCCATCTCTATATTG
>NC_016803.1:3690000-3858580 GCF_000189295.2 Pseudodesulfovibrio mercurii
CAAAATAGCCAAAAACAGCGCTAGTAATCAAGCCGTTGCCGGAGCCGATAACAAAAAATGTAAATCCTTCGGCAATGGCCGGTCCAAAGTGTATTCGGTTCGTCAACGGGGGAATTGACTTCGGACCCCGGCGGAGGTTAGCAAATTGGGCCTGCCGGAACTGAATTTCCTTCGGTTGCGGCCATGACATTTTTCAAGGAGTGCGAGGATGGACATACGCGAACAGATGGTGGAGATGGGCAAGCGGGCCAAGGCGGCCGCGCGGCGGCTTTCGGCGGCATCGGGCAAGGCCAAGCGGGACGCCCTGCTGATCCTGGCCGACCTGCTGGAGGCCGAGTCTCCGGCCATTGCCGAGGCCAACAAGCTCGACCTCGACGCCGCGGCCGAGCGCGGCCTGGACAAGGCCCGCGTGCAGCGGCTGACCATCAGCGACAAGGTGCTCAAGTCCATGGTCAACGGGTGCCGCGAGGTGGCGGCCATGGCCGACCCCGTGGGCGAGATCGAGTCCATGGTCAAGCGGCCCAACGGCATGCTCGTGGGCCGCATGCGCGTGCCGCTCGGCGTGGTGGCCATGATCTACGAGTCCCGGCCCAACGCCACGGTGGACGCGGGCATCCTCTGCCTCAAGGCGGGCAACGCGGTCATCCTGCGCGGCGGCAGCGAGGCCTTCCACTCCAACAAGTGCCTGGCGGAGCTGATGCACACGGCCCTGGAGCGGGCCGGGCTGCCCCGCGACGCGGTCCAGGTGCCGCCGACCACGGACCGCGCGGCCGTGACCGAACTGCTCAAGCTCGAAGAGTACATCGACGTGGTCATCCCACGCGGCGGCGAGGGCCTCATCCGGGCCGTGACCAGCCAGGCGACCATGCCCGTGCTCAAGCACTACAAGGGAGTGTGCCAGATCTTCGCTGACGCCTCCTGCGACATCGACAAGGCCGTGCCGATTATCGAGAACGCCAAGATGCAGTACCCCAGCGGCTGCAACGCCGTGGAGTGCCTGCTAATCCATGAGGACGTGGCCGGGGCCCTGCTGCCCAGGGTGGCGGCGGCCATGGGCCCCAAGGGCGTGCAGTTTAGGGCCTGCCCCAGGTCCCTGCCCCTGCTCGGCGAGTTCGCCCGGCCCGCCGTGGACGCGGACTGGGGCTACGAGTTCCTGGACCTGATCCTGGCCGTCCGGGTGGTCCGGGACCTGGACGAGGCCATGGACTACATCGCGGCCCACGGCTCCAACCACACGGAGTCCATCCTGTCCGAGGACTACGCCAACTGCATGCGCTTCATTCGCGAGGTGGACGCCTCACTGGTGGTGGCCAACGCGACCACGCGCTTCAACGACGGGGCGCAGCTCGGCCTGGGCGCGGAAATCGGCATCTCCACCTCCAAGCTGCACGCCTATGGCCCCATGGGCATCAAGGAGCTGACCAGCGCGAAGTTCGTCCTCCTGGGCGAAGGCCAAATTCGGGAGTAGTGGCGGCTTCCGAGAGCGGGCCATCCGCACATTTTCTCCTGGGGGGCTTTCATCCTCACGTAGACGGCTACGCTGCGGTGAAAGCCCCCCAGGAGAAAATGCACGGCTGACCCACTCTCGAAAGCCTCGCTCCGTGCGGGCGCGGGGGGTTGAAAAAATTGAAAGAAATGGACCGTCCTTCGGGGCGGTTTTTTTCATTCTCACGTATGCCGCAATACGCTGCGGTGAAAGCCCCCTGGAATAAAATGCACGGCTGACCCACTCTCGAAAGCCTATTCCGAGCGCGGAGGAGGAAGAGGACGCCAGCGCGGTGACAAAAGCGGGATTGTCGGCCTCGCTCCGTGCGGGCGCGGGGATGAAGAAAAGAGAATGGAATAGACCGTCCTTCGGGGCGGTTTTTTTTGCGCCCTTTTCCGCACCACGGACCCGAGCGAAGCGAGCGACAAAAAGTTTGGAAGGGGGGTCCAGGGGGGGAACTTTTTCAAAAGTTTCCCCCCTGGCCGCCGGAGGCATGCCTTTCCTCCCCCGCCCGCCTTGCGCGGGCGGGGGAGGAAAGGCTATGCTGTCCCCAACAAAGGAGATCAGGCGTGAAGAGAGGGATATTGGGCGGCAGCTTCAACCCGGTGCACACCGGGCACGTGCGCATGGCCGTGGAGGTCCTGGAGCAGCTCGGGCTCGACCGGGTGGAGCTGGTTCCGGCGAGCGAGCCGCCGCACAAACGGGGCGGGGACATGCTGCCCTTCGAACTGCGCCTGGAGCTGGTCCGGCGGGCCCTCGAAGGCATTGCGGGCCTGGGGGCCAACTCCCTGGAGGCCGAGCGGTCCGGCCCGTCCTTCACCTGCGACACCCTGACCTGCTACCGCACCGAGGGCCCGGCCGACGAGCTCTTCTTCATCCTCGGCGCGTCCACCTTCCTGGAGCTGCACACCTGGCGGCGCGGGCTGGAGATTCCGGCCCTGGCCTCGCTGGTGGTGGTCAACCGCTGGGAGGCGGCCGACGACGTGGCCGGGTTCGTGACCGAGCACTGGCCCGAGGCCGAGCCCGAGACCGCGCTCACTGACGTGGGCCGGTGGCGGCTGCCCGGCGGCAACACCATCCGGCTGCTGGACACGCCCCGCCTGGACATCAAGGGCGGGCACATCCGTCGCCGCTGGCGGGACCACCGCAACCTGAGCCTGCTCGTGCCGGACGGGGTCCGTGACCTGCTGGAGGAGCGGGCCGACGAGATCGCCCTCCACTGGGGCGCGCGCCGGGGGGCGTGACCGTGCAACGGCTGTTTCTGCCCCTGGCCTGCGCGGCGCTCTTCGTGGTCGCGGCCTGGGGCACCTACCTGATCATGGGCATGGTAGAAGCGCCGTCCACACCCGTGGAGGTGGCCATGCCGCCGGAGCGGAGCGCACCGGAACCGCCCGTGGTCCCCTCGGACGGCGAGGTCTTCAAGGTTTTGCCCTTTCCCGCGAAGACCGGGGTGGGCGTGGACGTGGAGCTGGACCGCGAACTGACGGTGCGGCCGGGCGAACTGCTGCTGTCCGGCGCGGTGGAGGTCCTGTATCCGGTCCTGCGGCCGGTCCGGGCCATGGATTTGGTCCTGCCCCTGGGCGCGCCCGTGGGGCGGCTGGACCCGGACGTGGGCTGGGCCGTGTATTTCATGCTGCGCGACGACACCTTCCTGGCCGAGGTCCCCAGGCCCATGGTCCCGGCGGGGCGGCGGCTCGGCCTGCGCGTGGACCACACCGGCCGGGTCGTGGGCGGACGCCCGTGGTTCGACCTGGACGCCGGGACGCGCCTGGACGAGGCCTGGACCGGGGGCGAGCGCGGACTGTTCGTGACCGGCGCGGGCGTGCTTCCGGTGGTCCGGACGCGGTTCGAGGAGCGCTACCGGGAAGCCCGGTGCGACGACAAGGGGGTCTGCGGCGGGACCATCGCGTTCAGCGAATACGAGCCGGGCAAGGACGAGCCCGTGTCCGGCAGCGTTGTCATCCTGGACGGCGGGGATACCATCAACGTGTACGGATTGGTCATCGACCCCGTGGAATTCACCCCGGACGAACTGCGCTACGTGGTCAGGAAGCGCCGCTGAACGCGGTCGCGGGAGATCAGGCCAGGACGGCGCGGACCGCGTCCATGACCGTGTCGGGGGTGATCCCGGTCATGCACTCGAAGCCGTGCGCGCAGCGTCCGGCCCCGTGCAGGGAGCAGGGGCGGCAGGGCAGGTCCCGTTCCAGGACCCTGTCGCGCGGACCGGCCGGGTAGAAGCCCCAGGCCCTGGCCGTGGGGCCGAACAGGGCGACCACAGGGGTGCCCACGCCGCCCGCCAGGTGCATGGGGCCGGAGTCGCCCGTGACCAGCAGGTCGGCCCGGCCAAGCAGCCCGCAGGTGGCGCGCAGGCCGGTGGCGTTGGTCAGGTCGCGCTCGTGGCCGTTGGTCAGCGGCGTGTCGCTTCTTCCCACCACAAACCAGTTCATGTCCGCCTCGTCCAACAGGGCGGCCAGCCGCATCCAGTTTTCGGCGGGCCACTGCTTGGCCGGGTGGGTGGCGTAGGGGTGCAGGGCCACCAGCGGCCCCTCGCAGGAGACGGGCGCGAGCAGCCTCGCGGCGGCCTCCTTCTCGGCTTCGGTCAGGAAGATGCGCGGCAGCACGGCCTCGCGCGGCGGCGCGGTCCGGTCCAGGGCCAGGGCGTACCGCTGGGGCACGTTCAGGGCCTCGAGCTTCACGCGGAGGCGTTCCAGGCGGGTGCGCTCGAACAAACGGCGGGCCAGGCCGAACTTGGGATAGCGGCGGACCTCGCCCTTCCAGCGCAGGGCCAGGATGCGCGAGCGCAGGGTGCCGTGCAGGTCGACGAGCGTGGCGCCCGCGTATTGCCGGGCCAGGTCGCCGCACCTGCGGAACCAGCCCGCGCCGGTCAGGTCCTCCGGGGACAGGCCCACGGTTTCGGCCACGGCGGGATGGTTTTCGAGCAGGGGCAGGTTGGCCTCCCTGGTCACGAAGACGAAGGCGTCCCCCAGGAGCTCGCGCCAGTGGGACAGGACGCCGGTGGCCAGGGCCACGTCGCCCATGTGCCCGAGGCGGAAGACCACGGCGGGTTGCTTGACAGCGCGGGAAATCATGCCCGTCCTGTTCGCCTCAATCGCCCTGGAAGTCAAGCCTGTTGCGTGTTGCGCAGGTCTGTGGCATCTGCTACATCCATCGGTAATGCACGTTGTTCGTGCCTCCCGTTTTCAGGAAGTGAAAAGAACCCATGGTTACTCTCATACTCGCCGTCGGCGTGGCCGTCTTCGTGTCCGCATTCTGTTCCCTGGCCGAAGCGGCCCTCTATTCCATGAGCTGGGCCGACATCCAGAAGCTCAAGGACAGCGGCAGCAAGTCGGCGGCATTGCTCCATAAGCTCCGATCCAAGATCGACGAGCCCATCACCGCCATCCTGACGCTGAACACCTGCGCCCACACCGCCGGGGCGTCCGTGGCCGGCTGGGCCTGGGCCAAGTTGTACGGCGAAGACACGCTTTGGCTCTTTACAGTGGGCTTTACAGTAATTATTCTCATCTTCACGGAGATCATGCCCAAGACCGTGGGCGTGCTCTATTCGGACGTGATCGCGCCGCCCCTGTCCCATCCCCTGCGGGGCATGGTCTGGGTGTTCAAGCCGGTCATCGCCGTCATGGGCGTGCTCTCGAAGGCCGTGAGCCACCGGGAATCCAAGCCGGACCACACCGAGGACGACATCCGGGCCATCGTCAGCCTGACGCGCCGTTCCGGGGTGATCAAGCAGTACGAGGAGACCTCCATCCGGAACATCCTCTCCCTGGATTCCAAGACCGTGGAGCGGATCATGACCCCGAGGACCGTGGTCTTCTCGCTGCCCGCGGACATGACCGTGGCCCAGGCCAGGGAGGAGCATCCCAACTGGCCGCACAGCCGCATCCCGGTGTACGACGAGGACCCGGAGGACATCGTGGGCGTGGTCTACCGGCGGCTGGTGCTCGAGGCCCTGGCCGACGACCGGGACGAGCTCAAGCTGTCGGACATCATGCGGCCGGTGCGCTTCGTCCTGGAGACCGTCACCCTGGACAAGCTCCTGGTCCAGTTCCTTGGCAGCCGCATGCACCTGGCCGTGGTCCTGGACGAGTACGGCGGGGTGGCCGGGGTGGTCTCCCTGGAGGACGTGCTCGAGGAGATCCTGGGCAGTGAAATAATTGACGAGACCGACCAGGTGGCGGATATGCGGGAACTCGCCCGCACCCAGCGGGACGAACTGACCCGCGCCCGGAACGGCTCGCCGGACGAGGAAAAGCACTAGCTGCGCACCGCGCAAGGAACCATATGGCCAAGAATTCCAGCAAAATCGTGTACGCCGTCGCCCTGGTGCTCTTCCTGGGCGGCCTGTCCTACCTCATCTTTTCCGGCCTGACCCAGGATTCGGTCTACTTCCTCAACGTGACCGAGGCCCTGGCCCAGGACCGCGCCGAAATCGGCAACGCCCGGCTCTTCGGCAAGGTCTCGCCCAGGGGACTGTCCATCGCCGACGGCAAGCTCGGGGCGGACTTCGACCTGGTGGACAAGGTGGATCACGACAAGACCCTGCGGGTGGAATACAAGGGCGCGCTGCCCGACACCTTCAAGGCCGACGTGGAGGTCATCGTGGAAGGGAAGTTCTCGCCGGACGGCCGGGTCTTCGTGGCCAGGACCCTGGTCACCAAGTGCCCCTCCAAGTACGAGGAGAAGAGCAAGCAGATGGACGCGCAGCAGGGGCAGGCGGGTTAGTGAAATCTTTTTCACATGATTGCGCCCCGGTCCTTTCCCCCCTATCCCCGTCGGACCCGCCGGAGGGACGTGCCGGTTCACGGCCCGGCGATCCCTTTCCCAGCTTGTCGAATTTGTCGTAAGGAGCCTCTATGCATCTGACCGGATACGTCGGTTTACTGTTTTCCCTGCTCGCCTTCCTCTTTCTCGCCGGATTCGCCGGGTTCGCCGCCTGGAACAGGAAGGGCGAGGCCCTGGTGGTCGTCGAGCGGGGCCAGTTCATCGCCGCCTGCGGCGTCATCTTCTCCACCCTGGTCCTGCTGGCGGCCCTGACCACGCGGGACTACTCCTTCCGCTACGTCTACAACAACGTGGACAACGCCCTGTCCTTCATCTACACCCTGACCGCCCTGTGGGGCGGCCGCGAGGGGTCGCTGCTGTGCTGGGAGCTGATCATCGCCGTGTCCGGCATGATCTTCGCGGCCACGCCCGGCTACAGGTCCCTGACCGCCGACACCAAGCTCTTCTTCTGGCTCTTTTTCCTGGCCGTGCAGGGCTTCTTCCTGCTCCTGCTGACCGGCTGGTCCAACCCGTTCATCGAGATCGTCCCGGCCCCGGGCGACGGACGCGGCCTGAACCCGCTGCTGCGCAACCCCGGCATGATCTTCCATCCGCCGCTGCTGTTCATGGGCTTCGCCCTGTACACCATCCCGGCCTGCGCGGCCCTGGCGTCGTCCATCGCGGGCGAGCGGAAGTCCTGGATCAAGGTGGTCCGCAACTGGAACGTCCTGGCCTGGATCTTTCTGACCGCGGGCATCATTCTGGGCGGCTGGTGGTCCTACATGGAGCTCGGCTGGGGCGGCTACTGGGCCTGGGACCCGGTGGAGAACGCCTCGCTGATCCCCTGGTTCGCGGGCACCGCCGTGCTGCACACGACCATCATCGAGTCCCGGCGCAACGCCCTGCAACGGACCAACGTCTTCCTCATGTCCCTGACCCTGGTCCTGTGCATCTTCTCCACCTACCTGACCCGGTCCGGGGTCATCGACTCCCTGCACACCTTCGGCGAGTCCGGCGTGGCCCAGCCCCTGTTCTGGTCCATGATGATCATCCTGGCCGTGACCCTGATGATCGTCTTCCTGTCCGAGCGGCAGGTGCATCGCTCCCTGTCCGACTTCTTCAGCCGCCAGGGCATGCTGGTCATTACCGCCTGGTTCCTCCTGGCGCTCGGCCTGGTGGTCACCCTGGGGACCATGTGGCCGGTCATCAGCCGCCTGTGGACCGCGTCCCCCATGGGGCTGGACGCCCATTTCTACAACCGGGTCTGCCTGCCGTTCATGGCCTTCCTGGTGCTCATCTTCTGCTTCTGCCCCTGGCTGGGCTGGAAGGGCGGGGTGCGCAACGTGAAGGGGCTGAGCGCGGTGGCCGCGGTCCTGGTGGTCGCCTTCGCCGGGTTCTACCTGTCGGGCATGACCAACATCCTGGCCGCCCTGACCGCCGCCGCCTCGGTGGCCGCCCTGGTCGGCGTGGGGCTGCTCTTCGCCCTGTACCCGGCCCTGCGCGCCGTGCGCCAGTCCTGGGGGGCCTACGGCGTCCACGTGGGGCTGGTGCTGCTGGCCCTGGGCGTGGCCTTTTCCGGGCCGTACAAGACCGAGCGCGAGGTCGTCCTGGCCCAGGGCGAATCCGTGGCCATCGGCGAGTTCACCGTGACCTACACCGGCCTCCAGGAGGATCGCAACGTGGGCGACATCCTGGCCCGTGCCACGGCCACCCTGGCCGTGACCAAGGACGGCCGGGACAAGGGCGTGCTCCGGCCCGACAAGCGTATCTACAAGAATTTCAGCAACCAGCAGTACGCCGAGGTGGCCACCGTGCCGAGTTTCGGCGACGAGCTCTACGCCACGCTGCTCGGCCTGACCGAGGACAACAAGGCGAGCTTCAAGATCAGCGTCAACCCGCTGGTCAACTGGATCTGGATCGGCGGCACGATCATGTGCCTGCTCGCCTTCCTGCTGCTCAGGCGCACGCCCCGGCCCGGAGAGGTCCGCTAGGATGTCCGGCGCGGGCAAACCGCTGCTGACCGTGAGGCGGGCGGCCAAGTTCTTCGGCAACAAGCTCGTCTTCAAGGAGATATCCTGCGAGGTCCGGCCGGGCGAGATAATGCTGGTGGCCGGTCCCAACGGCGCGGGCAAGTCCACGCTTATGCGCATCATGGCCGGGTTGAGCAAGCCGTCGGCCGGGGAGGTCGTGCTCGACCTCGACCCCGAGGACGTGGCCTACCTGGGCCACGCCACCTTCCTCTATCCCGGTCTGTCCGCCCTGGAGAATCTGAAGTTCTGGGGGGCCATGTACGGGCTCTCCCCGTCCCGGGACGAGCTCATGGCCCTGCTCAAGCGGGTCGGGCTGGAGCGGGCGGCCGAGGAAAAGGCCGGGTCGTTCTCGCGCGGCATGGCCCAGCGCCTCAACCTGGCGCGCATCTACCAGGCGGACCCGAGGCTCATCTTTCTCGACGAGCCCGGCACCGGGCTGGACCCGGCGTCGCTCAGGCGGCTGCGCGGGGAGATCACCGGGCTGCGCGACCAGGGCACGGCCATCGTCTGGATCAGCCACCACGTGGTCGAGGACGCGGCCCTGGCCGACACGGTCCTTGCCCTGGGCGGCCGCCGGGCGGAGTATTTCGGTCCGGCCTCGGCCTACACTCCGGAGGGCGCATGCTGAAACGCACCCTGGTCATCGCCAAAAAGGACCTCAAGCTCTCCCTGTCCGGCGGGCAGGGGCTGGTCCAGGCGGTCCTGCTCGGCCTGCTGCTGATCTTCCTGTTTTCGCTGTCCAAGCCGCTGGGCGGGGCCATCTCGCCCCAGGCCGCGGGGGCCATCTTCTGGCTGGCCTCGGCCTTCGGTCTGGTCCTGGTCTTCAACGACCTGTTTTCCATAGAGGAAATGAACGGCGCGCGGATCGGCATCCTGTCCTCGCCCGCGCCGGTGCACGCGGTCTGGCTGGGCAAGGGACTGGCCGGGTTCGGCCTGCTGTTCGTCTCGCAGTTGGTCTTTCTCCCGGCCACGGCGGCCTTCCTGGGCCAGACGGTCAACGGCCCGTGGTGGCTGCTCTGGGTCACGCTGTTCGGCGCGGACGCCGGACTGGTCATCATCGGCGCGCTCCTCGGGGCGCTCTCCCAGGGGCAGGCGGCCCGCGAGTCGCTGCTGTCGGTCATCGTGTTCCCGCTGCTCCTGCCCGTGCTCCTGTCCGGCATCACCCTGTTCGGCCTGTGTTTCTCGCCCGAGCACACCATGGGCTACGACAAGTGGCTCGGCCTGATCTTCGCCTTTGACTGCCTGTTCGGCGGGGCCGGGCTGTTCCTGTTCCCGTTCGTCTATAGTGGGGAAGAATAGTTATGAAAGTCAGCATACTGGCCATCCTGGCGGGCATCGCCCTGGTGGCCCACCAGGTCATGATCTGGTACTACGCGCCCATCGCCCAGTCCGGGCCGGTGCAGAAAATCTTTTACATGCACCTGCCGTGCTCCTGGTGGGCGCTGGTCTCCTTCTTCGTGGTCTTTGTCGCCTCCATCCTCTACCTGTTCACCCGCAGCGACCGGTACGACCGGGTGGCGGCCGGGGCAGGGGAGCTGGGCGTGCTCTTCGCCACCATGACCCTTCTCTCCGGGTCCACCTGGGCCAGGGCCGAATGGGGCCACTGGTGGCTGTGGGACCCGAAGCTGACCACCGCCCTGATCATGTGGTACGTCTACGCGGGCTACCTGGTCCTGCGCAACACCCCCATGGGCCGCGACCGCAAGGCCCTGGTCTGCGCCGTGCTCGGCATCGTCGCCTTCCTGGACGTGCCCCTGGTCTTCTTCGCGGCCAAGCTCTGGGGCAGCGCCCATCCCGACGGCCTGGCCCGCCAGGGCTCGGGCATGGAGGCGCGCATGTGGTACACGGTCTTCGCCGGGCTCGTCGCCTTCGGGCTGCTCTGGGGGGCCATGCTCCTGACCCGCATCCGCCAGCTCGGCCAGAAGGCCCGTCTCGAGGCCATGCTCGTCTGGGACGAGGAATAAAACCAACACGCTACAGCGAGGATACACCATGTCCGCAACCGTCTACATCTTCATCGCCAACGTGGCCGTCTGGCTCGGCGTGGCCGGCTATCTGGCCTTCCTGGCCTCCCGCTCCGCCGGGCTGGAAAAGCGCATCCGTCAGCTGGAACTCCTGGGGGACGACCATGACGGATAGCCGCGTCCCGTTCGGCCGCAAGGCCGTGATCCTGGCCGTGTTCGTGTCGCTCGCGGCCATGTTCGCGACCAGCTTCATCTATCGCATGGAGAACCCCAACCTGTTCGTCCGGGCCCAGGCCTCGCGCAGCTTCGCCGACGCGGGCGAAGGGGAGGGCGGCCCGGCCATGGGCGGGGCCATGAACGGGGCCATGTCCCGGGTCAAGGAGTACATGGACCGGGTCAAGCAGAACCCGGACGACCTGGACGCCCTGGTCGGCCTGGGCAACTCGTTCCTGATGATGCGCGCCTGGGACCGCGCCCTGGAGCCGCTGGAAAAGGCCCGGCAGCTCAAGCCGGACGACGTCACGGTGCTCAAGGCCGTGGGCATTGCCTACTTCAACAAGCAGGAGTACCCCAAGGCCGTGGAGGCCTACGAGACCATCCTCAAGGTCGACCCCGAGGACACCCTGGCGCTTTTCAATCTGGGCGTGATTTACAAGCATAATTTGCAAAAACCGGACGTTGCCCAAACATACTTCGAAAAGGTCCTGGCTTTGGAAAAACAAGATGCGGAAATGATAAAGCTGGCCCGCCAGGAGTTGGCCAATTAGGATCATCAACGATCCCATGTGGTTGTGTTCTGTAACATAGCCCCCTACAGGATTGACAAGAGGCTGAAAATAACTACAATGTCACATTCCGTGGCTTTACCCGCTGGAGACGGCATTTCCGGCGGTCAACCGGTTTAGCACATTGAGTGGTAACGAACCCTTATACATTTCGAGGAGAGGTAGCATGAGAGTCAAGCTGAGTCTGATTGCTCTGTGTCTCGTCATGGCGGCCATGCTGGCGGCCTGTGGCGGCGAAGCGAAAAAGGATGAGAAAAACGACAAGAAGGCCGACGTGGAAACCGGCGAGGTCGCCAAGGCGCCCGCTCCGGCCCAGAAGCTCGTCCTCGGCGTGGCCGGCGCCCATTCCGGCGATCTGGCGTCCTATGGCCTGCCCACCGTCAACGCCGCCGAGCTGGTGGCCGAGAAGATCAACGCGGCCGGCGGCATCAATGGCGCCATGGTCGAGGTCATGCCTCAGGACGACCAGTGCAAGCCCGAGCTGGCCACCAACGTCGCCACCAAGCTGCTCTCCGACGGCGTGAAGATCGTGCTGGGCCACATCTGCTCCGGCGCCACCAAGGCCGCGCTGCCCATCTACCTGTCCGGCAAGATCGTGGTCATGTCCCCGTCTGCCACCAACCCGCCGCTGACCCAGTCCGGCGATTACCCGAACTTCTTCCGCACCATCTCCTCCGATGACGCCCAGGCCGCCCTGGATGTCTCCTACGCCAAGAGCCTCGGTCTCAAGAAGATCGCCGTCATCCACGACAAGGGCGACTACGGCAAGGGCTTCGCCACCTTCGCCAAGCAGTTCGTCGAGGCCGATCCCGGCATGGAAGTCGCCCTGTTCGAGGGCGTGACCCCCGGCGCGGTGGACTACTCCGCCGTTGTCCAGAAGATCAAGAGCTCCGGCGCTGACGGCGTCATCTTCGGCGGCTACCATCCCGAGGCCTCCAAGATCGTCACCGGCATGCGCAAGAAGGGCCTGGAAATTCCCTTCCTGTCCGATGACGGCGTGAAGGACGACACCTTCATCAAGGTCGCCGGCAAGTACGCCGAGGGCGTGTACGCCTCCGGTCCCATGGACTTCTCCAAGAACCCCCTGTACCTTGAGGCCGTCGCCGCCCACAAGGCCAAGTACGGCACCGAGCCCGGCGCCTTCTTCCCCGAGGCGTACTCCGCCGCCCTGGCCCTGCTGAACGCGGTCAAGGTCGCCGGCAGCACCGATTACGACGCGGTCTGCAACGCCCTGCGCACCAGCTACGTGGACACCCCGGTCGGCAAGATCAAGTTCGACGCCAAGGGCGACGCCGAAGGCGTCGGTTTCTCCATGTACCAGGTGAAAGACGGCAACTACGTGGAAGTCAAGTAACTATAGGCTTCCAAGCGGATTATACCAGGGGACGGGCCAAAGCCCGTCCCCTGGATTTATTTAATGAACAGGAATCACGACAATGGAATATTTCCTTGAGCTGTTCATGGGGGGCCTCACCCGCGGCAGCATCTATGCTCTGATCGCCCTGGGCTACACCATGGTCTACGGCATCATCGAGCTGATCAACTTCGCGCACGGCGAGATATACATGATCGGCGCCTTCACCGGGCTCATCGTGGCCGGGCTGCTGACCATGCTGGGCTTCCCCGGCCCGGCCATCCTGGTCATCGCCATCGTGTGCGCGGTCATCTGGGCGGCGGCCTACGGCTTCACCATCGAGAAGATGGCCTACAAGCCGCTACGCAACGCCCCCCGCCTGTCGCCCCTCATCTCGGCCATCGGCATGTCGATCTTCCTCCAGAACTACGTCATGCTCGCCCAGACCTCGGACTTCCTGCCCTTTCCCGAGCTCATCCCGCACTTCGGCTTCATGAAGAAACTGGGCACGGTCATGAGTTCGGCCGAACTGGTCATCATCCTGGCCACCGTCGCCTCCTGCGTGGGGCTCACGCTGTTCATCAAGTTCACCAAGCTGGGCAAGGCCATGCGGGCCACGGCCCAGAACCGCAAGATGGCCATGCTGGTAGGCATCAACGTGGACATGGTCATCTCCGCCACCTTCATCATCGGTTCGAGCCTGGCGGCCGTGGGCGGCGTGCTCATCGCCTCGCACATCGGCCAGATCAACTACTACATAGGCTTCATCGCGGGCATCAAGGCGTTCACCGCCGCAGTGCTCGGCGGCATCGGCTCCCTGCCCGGAGCCATGCTCGGCGGCCTGGTTCTCGGCCTGACCGAGGCCTTCGCCACCGGGTACGTCTCCTCGGACTACGAGGACGTTTTCGCCTTCCTGCTGCTCGTCCTCATCCTGATCTTCAGGCCGTCGGGCATCATGGGCAAGGAAAAGACCCAGAAGGTCTAAGGCATCATCGCGGCTCGAACAAGCCGCTCACCGCGCAAGGAATATACAGTGAGCAACGCAAACAACACCATGAACCAGAACTACGTCAGGAACTTCCTGGCCGCGGGGTGCGACGGGTACGCCCAGGCGGTCCGCAAGTCTCTGCTGGCGGCCCTGTGGTTCATCTTCCTGACCTTCCCGATCATGGTCATCCGGGTGAACACCATCGAGCACACCGTGGTCTGGCACTGGCAGCGGATCGGCTATGTGGCCGCGGCCGTCTTCTTCGGTTCCTTCGTCTGGCGCTGGCTGCTGGCCCGCAAGGAACTCAAGAAGGACGACTCCCGCAAGGAGACCCCCTTCGAGGCCCTGCTGACCCAGATGCAGTCCCATCCGGTCTTCAAGCTCGCGGCCCTGGGCGTGCTGGCCCTGGCCGCCGTGGCCTTCCCCCTGGTCTTCAATCTCTATCAGACCAACATCATGATCACCTGCCTGATCTACATCGTGCTCGGCCTGGGGCTGAACATCGTGGTCGGGCTGGCGGGTCTGCTCGACCTGGGGTACGTGGCCTTCTACGCCGTGGGCGCCTACGCCTACGCCCTGTGCAACATGCATTGGCACTTGGGCTTCTGGTACATGCTCCCCGTGGGCGCGGTCCTCGGGGCCGTTCTCGGCCTCCTGCTCGGTTTCCCGGTGCTCCGGCTCAAGGGTGACTACCTGGCCATCGTCACCCTGGGCTTCGGCGAGATCATCCGCCTGATCCTCGAGAACTGGGGCGACGTGACCATGGGCCCCTCCGGTATTTCGTCCATCGCCCGGCCCGGCCTGTTCGGCCTCGAACTCAACGTGGAAGGGTCCACCCTGTACATGTTCTACATCATGGTCGGCCTGATGGTCCTGACCATCTTCTGCGTCAACCGGCTGCAGAACTCCCGCATCGGGCGCGCCTGGCTGGCCCTGCGCGAGGACGAGATCGCCTGTCAGGCCATGGGCATCGACAAGATGAAGACCAAGCTCATGGCCTTCGCCCTGGGCGCCACCTGGGCGGGCATGGCCGGCGTGGTCTTCGCGGCCAAGACGACCTTCATCAACCCGGCCTCGTTCACCTTCTGGGAATCGGCCATCATTCTTTCCATCGTGGTCATCGGCGGCATGGGCTCCATCCGGGGCGTCATCGCCGGGGCCGTCATCCTCATCCTGGTGCCCGAGTACCTGCGCGAGTTCGCCCAGTTCCGCATGCTCCTGTTCGGGTCCATCATGGTCCTGGTCATGGTCTTCCGGCCCCAGGGACTGATCAGCGCCAAGCGCAAGATCTATCAATACAAGGTCGCAGACACGGGGGCCGCCCATGAGTAATCCAGTCCTGAACGTCAGCGCCGTGAGCAAGGACTTCGGGGGCATCCGCGCCCTGGACGAAGTCGATCTCGTGGTCAACGACAAGGAGATCGTGGCCCTGATCGGGCCTAACGGCGCGGGCAAGACCACCTTCTTCAACTGCATCACCGGCATCTACACGCCCACGGCCGGCGATGTGCTCATCGACCCCAAGGCCGAGGGGCACACCCGGCGCATCAACGGCAAGAAGCCCAACCTCGTGACCGAGCTGGGCATGGCCCGGACCTTCCAGAACATCCGCCTGTTCCCGTCCATGACCGCGCTCGAGAACGTCATGATCGGCACCCACTGCCGGACCAAGTCCTCCATCTGGGGAGCCATCTCGCGCAACCGGGCAACGCGCCGCGAAGAGCAGGCGGTCATCCAGAAATCCTACGATCTGCTGGAGATGGTCGGGCTCTCGGAGTTCGTCAACGAGCTGGCCATGAACATGCCCTACGGCAAGCAGCGCCGCCTCGAGATCGCACGGGCCATGGCCACGGACCCGTTCCTCCTGCTCCTGGACGAGCCCGCCGCGGGCATGAACCCGCAGGAGACCCGGGACCTGGAGGAGCTGATCCTTCACATCCGCGAACAGTTCAACATCTCCATCATGCTCATCGAGCACGACATGAAGATGGTCATGTCCATGTCCGACCGCATCTACGTCCTGGACTACGGGCGGATGATCGCGGACGGCACGCCCGATGAGATCGCGGCGAATCCGGAGGTCATCAAGGCCTACCTCGGGGAGGAACACGATGACTAGCAGGATGCTCGAACTCAAGAACGTCAACAGCTTTTACGGCAACATCCAGGCCCTGTACGACGTGGACCTGTATGTGGACCGGGGCGAGATCATCACCCTGATCGGGGCCAACGGCGCGGGCAAGTCCACCACCCTGATGACCATCTGCGGCGTGGTCCAGGCCCGCAGCGGCCAGGTCCTGTACCAGGACGACGACATCACCAAGCTTTCGCCCAACGCCATCGTCAGCCGGGGCATCTGCCAGGTGCCCGAAGGCCGCCTGATCTTTCCCGAACTGACCGTCCAGGAGAACCTGGACATGGGCGCGTTCATGCGCAAGAACAAGGCGGAGATCAAGCGGGACATGGAGTACTGCTTCGACCTCTTCCCCATCCTGGCCCGGCGGCGCAGGCAGCAGGGCGGTACCCTGTCCGGCGGCGAGCAGCAGATGCTGGCCATCGGCCGCGCGCTCATGGCCCGGCCCACGCTCCTGCTCCTGGACGAGCCGTCCATGGGGCTGGCCCCGCTGGTGGTCAAGCAGATCTTCGAGATCATCAGGAAGGTCAACAGCGAGAACAACACGACCATCTTCCTGGTGGAGCAGAACGCCAACCTGGCCCTCAAGATCGGGCACCGCGGGTACGTCATGGAGAACGGGAGGGTGGTCCTGTCCGACACCTGCGACAAGCTGCTCGCGAACGAGCAGGTAAAACGGGCCTACCTGGGCCTATAAAGGGAACAACGAGGCCGGGCGCGACGCTCGGCCTTGTCGTATACAGCCAACCAAGCTCTGGAGGAATGACATGAGCAAAATACTCGATAAGGCACTGACTTTCGACGATGTCCTGTTGATGCCTGCATATTCCAACATCCTGCCCGACGCGGTGGACGTGTCCACCTACCTCACCCCGGGGATCAAACTGAACATTCCGCTGATCTCGGCCGCCATGGACACGGTCACCGAGTCCCGCATGGCCATCTCCATGGCCCGGCACGGCGGGGCGGGCGTCATCCACAAGAACATGTCCGTGCGCGAGCAGGCGAGGGAGATCGACCGGGTCAAGAAGTCCGAGTCCGGCATGATCTCCGACCCCATCACGGTCCATCCCGACGACGACCTGGGCAAGGTCAAGGCGATCATGAGCGAGTACCGCATCTCCGGTCTGCCCGTGGTCAAGGGCGACCATCTGGTGGGCATCATCACCAACCGCGACATCCGCTTCGTCCAGGACGACAAGTCCATGGTCTCCGAGCTGATGACCTCCCGAGACCTGGTCACCGTGCCCGAGGGCATCGACAACGAGGAGGCCAAGCGCAAGCTGCACCAGCACCGCATCGAGAAGCTGCTCGTGGTGGACGAGGAGAACCGTCTCAAGGGGTTGATCACCATCAAGGACATCAACAAGCACAAGAAGTACCCCGACGCGGTCAAGGACGGTCGCGGACGGTTGCTGGTCGGCGCGGCCATCGGCGTCGGCAAGGACTGCCTGACCCGGTCCGAGGCCCTGCTGCACGCGGGCGCGGACTTCCTGGTCCTGGATTCGGCCCACGGCCACTCCGAGAACATCCTCAAGTCCGTTCGCGAGCTGCGCGCCGCCTTCCCCCAGGTCCAGCTGGTCGGCGGCAACGTGGCCACCTACGAGGGCGCCAAGGCGCTTATCGAGGCGGGCGTGGACACGGTCAAGGTCGGCATCGGCCCCGGCTCCATCTGCACCACCCGCATCGTGGCCGGCGTGGGCGTGCCGCAGATCACCGCGGTCATGGAGGCCAGCCGGGCCGCCCGCGAGGCCGACCGGTGCATCATCGCCGACGGCGGCATCAAGTACTCCGGCGACGTGGTCAAGGCGCTCGCCGTGGGCGCGCACTCCTGCATGATGGGCTCGGTCCTGGCGGGCACCGAGGAGTCCCCGGGCGAGACCATCCTGTTCCAGGGCCGGACCTACAAGCAGTACCGGGGCATGGGCTCCATCGACGCCATGAAGAAGGGCAGCTCCGACCGCTACTTCCAGGAGAAGTCCAAGAAGCTGGTCCCCGAGGGCATCGTCGGCCGGGTGCCGTATCGCGGCAAGGTGGGCGAGTCCCTGTACCAGTTCATCGGCGGCCTGCGCTCGGGCATGGGCTACACCGGCTCGGCCACCATCCAGGAGCTGTACGAGAAGGCCAAGCTGGTCCAGATCTCCTCGGCCGGGCTGCGCGAGTCCCACGTCCACGACGTGACCATCACCAAGGAATCGCCCAACTACCGGGGCGAGGGCTAGCCCCGGCGACCCCCGGTAATGGTAATTCGCCTTTTCATTTCTCCCATTGTGAATTAGAGAGAAACGCATGCACGACAACAGAGTACTCATCCTTGATTTTGGCAGCCAGTTCACTCAGCTGATCGCACGCCGAGTGCGCGAGGCCGGGGTGTATTCCGAGATTCACCCCTGCAACGTCGATCCCGAGCGGGTCAAGGCGTTCAAGCCCTCGGCCCTGATCCTGTCCGGCGGCCCGTCCAGCGTCCTGGAAGGCGGCTGCCCCGCGCTGAACATGGAATACCTCGACATGGGCATTCCGGTGCTGGGCATCTGCTACGGCATGCAGCTGCTGGCCCACAACCTGGGCGGCCGGGTGGTGGCCTCCACGGACCGTGAATACGGCCGCGCCCAGTTCACCGCCCAGAACGACTGCATCCTGTTCGACGGAGTGAAGGACAAGGACGACCTGACCGTGTGGATGTCCCACGGCGACCGCGTCGAGGCGCTGCCCGAAGGGTTCGTGCCCATGGGCAAGACCGACTCCATCGAGTTCGCGGCCATGGGCGACCCGAAACGGAAGTTCTACGCCCTCCAGTTCCACCCCGAGGTGGCCCACACCACGGACGGCTCCCTGATCATCCAGAACTTCCTGTTCAAGGTGGCCGGGCTTGAGGCCTCCTGGTCCATGTCCTCCTTCGTGGACACGACCATCGAATCCCTGAAGGAGCAGGTGGGCGACGCCAAGGTCGTGCTCGGACTGTCCGGCGGCATCGACTCCACCGTGGCCGCGGTCATGCTGCACAAGGCCATCGGCAAGAACCTGCACTGCATCTTCGTGGACAACGGGTTGCTGCGCATGGGCGAACGCGAGGAGGTCATCGGCTTCCTGGCCGAACACTTCGACCTGAACGTCAAGATGGTGGACGCCTCGAGCGAGTTCCTGGACAACCTCAAGGGCGTCGAGGACCCGGAGAAGAAGCGCAAGATCATCGGCCATAAGTTCATCGAGGTCTTCGACCGCGAGGCCAAGGCCATCAAGGGCGTGGAATTCCTGGGGCAGGGCACCCTGTACCCGGACGTCATCGAGTCCGAATCCTTCAAGGGCCCCTCGGCGGTGATCAAGTCCCACCACAACGTGGGCGGCCTGCCCGAGACCATGAATCTCAAGTTGGTGGAGCCCCTGCGCGAGCTGTTCAAGGACGAGGTGCGCCGCGCGGCCTATGAGCTCGGCCTGCCCGAGCACATCATCTGGCGTCAGCCGTTCCCCGGTCCGGGGCTGTCCATCCGCGTCATCGGCGAAGTCACCGAGGAGCGCCTCCAGATCCTCCGCCTGGCCGACAAGATCGTCCAGAACGAGATGATGGCCGCCGACTGGTACCGCAAGGTCTGGCAGGGCTTCGCCGTGCTCCTGCCGCTCAAGACCGTGGGCGTCATGGGCGACGACCGGACCTATGAGAACGTCATCGCCCTGCGCATCGTGGATTCGCTGGACGCCATGACCGCGGACTGGTCGCGGCTCCCCTCGGAGCTGCTGGCCCGCATGTCCAACCGGATCATCCGCGAAGTCAAGGGCGTCAACCGCGTGGTTCTGGACATCTCCTCCAAGCCGCCGAGCACCATCGAATGGGAATAACCCGAGTGAGCAACCCCCAGCCCCAGGTGAGCATATGTTTGGAATAGGCGGACCCGAATTACTGATTATCTGCGTGGTGGCCCTCATCGTCATCGGCCCCCAGAAGCTGCCCGAGCTGTTGCGCTCTCTGGGCAAGGGCGTGGCCGAGTTCAAGCGCGTCGGCAACGAGGTCAAGTCCACCCTGGACGTGGAGGTCTCCAAGGCCGAGGCCGAGTCGCGCAAGAAGGAAGTGGACGCCGAGTTGGCCAAGCGCAAGGCCGCCAAGGCCAAGGAGGAGGCCGCAGCCGCCGAGGCCGCTGCCGCCGAAGCCGCGCCCGCGTCCGAACCGTCCAAGGATGCCGCGGCCACGGCCGAGGAAGCCGGGGCCGAAGAGAAGAAGGCCTAGGTTCGAATGCGTTCCGATAAAGACGACGTCAAAGAGACCGAAGAGAAGTCCGTTGCCGAGACCCCGGTGACGCCCGACGAGGATCCTTCCCTGTTGGACGAGGACCCGGCTGAATCCGCCGAGGAGTCGGCTGATTCCGTCGAGGCGCCGACCGATTCCGCCGAGGCGAAGACCGAGACGGGCTATGCGGCGTACGTGCCCGATTATTCCGATCTGCCCGGATATGCCGAGATCGGTTCCGACGACGCGGACGAGGCCGCCGAGGCCGAGGGCGCGGACGAGTCCGGCGACGCGGCCGTGCCCGTGGCGGCTGGCGGCGGTTCCGGCGACGGCGGAACGGACGATCCGGCCGACGGCATTCAGCGGGACGAGCCCGAGGACGATGCCGACGAGCCCGAGGAAGACGAGGACGACGAGGAGCCCGGCGACGGCGAGGGGGCGCAGATGTCCCTGCTCGACCACCTGGCCGAGCTCCGTTCGCGCCTGACCCGCGCCTTCATCGCCGTGGGCGTGGGCATGGTCGCCTGCTACTCCTTTGCCGGGCAGATGTTCGACATCCTCATGCAGCCCATGATCGACGTCTTTCAGAAGCAGGCCGAGGCCGGTCCCACGCCGCTGCTGACCCCGGAGTTCTACCAGCAGTTCGGCGCGGTCTTCCAGAAGATGCTCGAGGCCAACGGGTTCCACCACCCCGAGCAGATGCAGATATTCATGGCCGCCCTGCAAAAGGCCCTCATGGCCGTGGCCAGGGAAGGGCACTTCCAGTACACCTACCCGGCAGAGGCCTTTTTCGCGCACATCAAGATATCCATCGTGGCGGGCCTCTTCCTGGTCAGCCCCTACGTGTTCGCCCAGATATGGGGCTTCATCGCGCCGGGCCTGTACTCCCACGAGCGCAAGTGGATGGTGCCCATGGCCCTGCTGTCCGGGCTGTTCTTCACCGGCGGCGCCCTGTTCGGCTATTTCCAGGTCTTCCCGTACGCCTTCGACTTCTTTGCCGGATTCTCCAACGAGGGCATCCAGTTCGTTCCCAAGCTCAACGAATACCTGAGTTTCTGCCTGAAACTGCTGTTCGCCTTCGGGTTCGTCTTCGAACTGCCCCTGTTCATCTTCTTCCTGGCCCGGCTGGGGCTGGTTTCATCCACCGGGCTGCGCAAGAAGCGCAAGTACGCCATCCTGATCGCCTTTGTGGTGGCGGCCATCCTGACCCCGCCGGATCCCTTCACCCAGTGCCTCATGGCCGGGCCGCTGATCGTCCTCTACGAGGTCGGCATCTGGGTGGCCTTCTTCTTCGGCAAGAAGGAGAAGCGCCACCTGAAGAAGCTGGCCGAGGCCGAGGCCAAGGCCCAGGCCGAGCTGGACGCGGCGGCCGAGGGCGGCGGGGAAGAGACGCCGTAACGACCGCAACCGGGGCGGGCATCGCAAAAGCCGGTGCCTGCCCTGTTTATTTTTCTAGTCTTTTCCTCTATGTATGGGGATGACGCTACGTTCTACAGGAAAGGAGTGCGCCATGCGCCAGGCCACAGTGGCTCGGACCACCAAGGAAACGGACATCAGACTGACCCTGACCCTCGACGGGACGGGGACCGTGAACGTGGACACCGGCATCGGGTTCGCGGATCACATGCTCACCCTGTGCGCCTTCTGGGCCGGGTTCGACCTGGACCTGACCTGCCGGGGCGACCTGGAGATCGACACCCACCACAGCCTCGAGGACATCGGGTTGTGCCTGGGCCAGGCCCTGGCCGAGGCCCTGGGCGACAAGCAGGGCATCAACCGCGTGGCCTCGGCCAAGGTGCCCATGGACGAGGCCCTGGCCGAAGTGGTCGTGGACCTGTCCGGCCGTCCGTACATCGTCTATGACGACGCGCTCCTGCCCGACTTCATCGCGGGCGACGAAAAGGACGTCTGGCGTGAATTTCTCAAGTCCGTTGCGTACAAGGCGGGCATGAACCTGCACGTCAAATTCGAGTACGGCCTGAACGGCCATCATCTGCTGGAAGCGGCCTTCAAGGCCCTGGGCCTGGCCCTGGCCCAGGCGGTCACGGTGGGCCGCAAGGGCGTCTCCAGCACCAAAGGGAGTCTCGACTGATGAAACGCTCCGCTGTCTTCACCGCACTGGCCCTGCTCTGCGTGGCCCTGCTTACCGTGGCCGGCTGCGGCAAGACCCGCACGGCGGCCGTGCCGCGCCCCGAGGGCAAGCTGGCCGTGGCCGGGTTCACCAACCCGACCTTCAACTGGGAGCTGCTGGCCGGCTACCTTGAGGAAGAGGGCAAGCCCGCGCCCGCCGGGACCCTCGAAACCCTGGACATGATTCTGGTGGACACCCTGCGCGCCCACCAGGTTTTCGACTACATCACCCCGGACGCCGTGCGCCAGTGCGAGGACGTGGTCGTGTTCGAGGACTCCGGCAAACCCAAGGTGTCCGCGTGGAAGTACTGGCTCGGCGTGGGCAAGTGCATCCAGGCAGACTTTCTCCTGGTGCCTCAGTTGACCACCTGGCATGAGCGGGTGGGCAGCGACGCGGGCGTGGAGACCCCGGCCTCGGTGGCCATCGACTTCTACCTCATCGACGTCAAGAACGAGCGGATGATCCGCTCCCGCTACGAGGAGACCCAGCAGGCCCTGCTGGAGAACCTCTACAACGCCAAGAAGTTCGCCGCCCGGGGCGGCAAGTGGGTGACCGCCACCCGCCTGGCCCAGGACGGCATCGACGAGAAACTCACGGAACTCGGCTTATGATTCTCTTTCCCGCTGTCGATATCAAGAATGGTGAATGCGTCCGCCTGGCCCAGGGCAAGGAGGACGCGGTCACGGTGTTCGCCCCGGACCCGGTGGCCCAGGCGCGCTCCTGGCAGGACATGGGCGCGCGCTACCTCCACGTGGTGGACCTGGACGGGGCCTTTTCCGGCGTGCCCCGGAATTTCGAGCTGATCAAGGCGATCTGCGCCGAGCTGACCATCCCGGTCCAGCTGGGCGGCGGCATCCGCGACATCGCCACGGCCCAAAAGTACATCGAGGCGGGCGTGCACCGGCTGATCATAGGGACCATGGCCCTGGAGGACCCGGCCCTGTTCTCCGACCTGTGCAAGGCGCTGCCCGGCCGCATCGGCGTGTCCCTGGACGCAGTGGACGGCAAGCTCAAGACCAAGGGTTGGGTCGAGGACGCGGGGCTGACCATCGACGACGTGCTGCCCCGGCTCGAAGCCGACGGCATCCGCTTCATCGTCTACACGGATATTGCCCGCGACGGCATGCAGACCGGCGTCAACCTCGACGCCCTGGCCGTCCTGTGCGCCAAGACGACCATCCCGGTCATCGCCGCCGGCGGCGTCCACACCCTGGACGACATCAAGCATCTCTACCCCCTGTCCAAGAAGGGCCTGGAGGGCGCCATCTCCGGCCGGGCCATCTACGTCGGCACCCTCGACGTCAAGGAAGCCAACGCCTGGATCGACGCCCAGTAAAATCGTCGATTTTACTGCCTGCGCACCCGCAGGCCGCAAAAAACAAATCCCAAAAAGGCCTTCGACTCGATACCGAGTCGAAGGCCTTTTTCTTTTCCCATCGGAGCGATTCGGGTGGCGCAGACACCCGACAGCGGCTCTCAACTCATAGTACACCCCAAAGGCCTCTTCATCCCCCTTCAAAAGGATGTCCTCCGCACACCCCGTCAAAGGCCAACCTTCCACCCCGGCAGGGCCCACCAGCACCCAGCGAGCCCTGTTCGGCCTGGAAGCCGACCGCGAGACGGCGGCGGCTCCGCTCCCGTGGCCCGGAGGTATTCCTTAAAAGGGGCGTTCCCGTGGAGACTCGCCCTCTACTTTTGCTCGGATGGAGCCGTCCCGAGCGGATCGGATTCTCGGCGCTCGAACCCGGGCGGCCGCGCCACGGCCCGGCCCTTTTCTTTGGTTCTTTCTTTTGGGCCGGCAAAAGAAAGAACCCCGCCGGGAGGGCTGTTTTAAACCTGGAGGAGCGCCAGCGACGGCTCTTTTCTTCTCTCCCTCTTCCTCTTTCTCTTCCTCTTCTTCTTCTTTCCTCTTCCCTCTTCCTTCCCCCGCATCAAGCACAAAAAAAGGCCGCCCCAAGGGGCGGCCTTCCATCAATCTTCAGGCTCGCTGCGCCTGCAGCAACCTACTGCTTGTCCGTGGGATACATGTGCACGTCCTGCTGAGGGAACGGGATGGAAATGCCCTCCTGGTCGAAAACCAGCTTGACCTTCTCGGTCAGGGCGAAGAACACCCCCCAGTAGTCGCCGGTCTTGCACCAGGGCCGGACCACGAAATTCACGGAGGAATCGGCCAGCTCGGAGACCTCGATGGTCGGGGCCGGTTCGGCCAGGACGCGCGGCTCTTCCGAGACGATGCGCTCCAGGGTCTTCTTGGCCTTGAGCAGGTCGTCGCCGTAACCGATGCCGAAGACCATGTCCACGCGCCGGGTGTCGTTGGCCGTGACGTTGGTGATGGTCCCGCCGAGCACGGCGGAGTTGGGCACGGTGATGACCCGGTTGTCCGGGGTGGTCAGCACGGTGTTGAAGATGTTGATGGCCGTGACCGTGCCGGACTCGCCGCCCGCGGTGACGTAGTCGCCCTTCTTGAAGAACTTGAGCAGGATGAGCATGACGCCCGCCGCGAAGTTGGACAGGGAATCCTTCAGGGCCAGGCCGACGGCCAGGCCGGCGGCGCCGAGTACTGCCAGGAAGCTGGTGACGTTGATGCCCGCCTGGCCCAGGGCCGCGATGACCACGGCGGCGACCAGCGCGTAGTAGGTGATGTTTTTCAGGAACGTGGCCAGGGTCTCGTCCACCTTGGCCTTGATCAGGACCTTCTGGGTCCCGTTGGCTAGGGCCTTGGCGATGATCCGTCCGACAACGAATATGAGCAGGGCCACGACGATGCGCAGGCCATACTCCGTGACATAATTGACAATAGTATCCGTCATTTGCGAAATGTTGATGTCCATGTTTCCTCCAAAGAAATGGGATGTGATCGCGATGTGGGAATGATTAGCACAAGGCAGGGGATATCGAAACAATTTTATTGGGGAAATGGAAAGAAATATCGGCTACCCGTCACCCCATTTCCCGCGCTCCTCCACGCGGATGTATTTCTGGAAGGTGTAGTAGAATCCGGCCAGGGCATTGCACAATCCGGCGGTGCCGTCCAGGAAGCCGAGCTTGAGCAGGTAGAGCTTGACGAAGCGCCCCACGGCGTGGAGCAGGGCCCGGCCCGGCCCGCCCCTGCGGCCCTTTTCGCGCAGGGCGGCCGCGCCCTCCTCGGCATAGTAGTTGATCTTGTCCATGTGCTGCCGGAAGGATTCGTAGGGGTAGTGGAGGATGTCGCCCGAGAGCTTCAGGGTCTCGCCGCGCGGGTTGAAGTGGTAGTGCGCGCCCGAGGCCGTGACATCCATTTTGCCGTTGCGGAAGACTCGGAACAGGTAGTCCGGGTACCACCCGGAGTGCTTCATGAAACGGTTGAAATAAAAGGAGCTCCTGGGCACGTAATAGCCCGCCACGGGCTCGTCGGCATCGAGCTTGTCCTCGATGTTGCGGCGCAGCTCGTCGGTCAGGAACTCGTCCTGGTCCAGGGAGA
Source organism: Pseudodesulfovibrio mercurii (assembly GCF_000189295.2). Classification (NCBI taxonomy): domain Bacteria; kingdom Pseudomonadati; phylum Thermodesulfobacteriota; class Desulfovibrionia; order Desulfovibrionales; family Desulfovibrionaceae; genus Pseudodesulfovibrio; species Pseudodesulfovibrio mercurii. Next base: position 3,715,334 of record NC_016803.1, read on the forward strand.
CCACCCAGGTGGTGCCGATCTCGCGCAGGGCGAAGCGGAACTGGTCCACCGGGCCGGGCCAGGCGCGGACCAGGACCCGCGCGCCGCAGGCCTCGGCGATCTCGCGGGTGCGGTCCGTGGACTGCGAGTCCACCACCAGCAGCTCGTCGCAGAAGTCGAGCGACTTGAGGCATTTTTCGAGCAGCCGCTCGCCGTTGTAGGTCAGGACCAGGCCGGTCACGGTTTCGCGCATGGCAAATCTCCTTGGACCCGCGAAGCATAGCCGCTAACGGCGGCGCGGTCCATCCGAAACGAAAAGGCCCCCCTTCGCGCGAAGGGGGGCCTTGGGTGCACGGGTTGCTAGAGTTCGGCGGGGTCGTTTTCGGTGTTGCAGTCCTTGCAGGGCAGGATGAGGTTCAGGACCACGCCCGCAATGGCGCCGAGGCCGATGCCCTTGAGATCGGTGATGCCGACGTTCAGGACCATGCCGCCCAGGCCGAAGACCAGGATGATGGCCACGATGATCATGTTGCGCGGCAGGAGCAGGTCGAGCTGGGCCCGGACCAGGGTGCTCAGGCCGATGACGGTGATGGCCCCGAACAGGAGCAGCATGATGCCGCCCATGACCGGCATGGGGATGGTGTTCAGCAAGCCGCCGAGCTTGCCGACAAAGGCGAGCAGCACGGCGGTGATGGCCGCCCAGGTCATGATGGCCGGGTTGAAGGCGCGGGTCAGGGCCACGGCGCCGGAGACCTCGGAGTAGGTGGTGTTCGGGGGGCCGCCGAGCATGGAGGCCAGGGAGGTGGCCAGGCCGTCGCCGAGCATGGTGTTCTGGATGCCGGGGTCCTTGACGTAGTCCTTGCCGGAGATGGAGCCGATGGCCAGGATGTCGCCGAAGTGCTCGATGGCCGGGGCGATGGCGATGGGCACCACGTAGAGGATGGCCTCCCAGCTCCAGGTGGGCAGGGAGAAGTTCGGGATGGCGAAGAGCTTGGCCTGGCTCACGGGGGCCAGGGAGATCAGGGTGCCGTCCATCCACGGGGCCAACCCCATGCCGTTGATCTTGCCGTCCACGGCCGAGCCCACGAATTCGTTGTACATGGAGGCGGTCAGGCCGGAGGCGTCCAGGATCAGGGAGCAGACGTAGCCCGCCGCGATGCCGCACAGGATGGGCACGAGCTTGAGCCAGCCCTTGCCGAGCAGGGAGACCAGGATGGTCGTCAGCAGGGCCACGCCGGCCACGATCATGGACGGAATCTGGGGTTCGAGCCAGACCTGGCCGTTGTGACCCATCGCCATGTTCACGGCCACCGGGCAGAGAATCAGGCCGATGAGCATGATCACCGGGCCGGTGACGATGGGGGGCAGGAGCTTGTGCAGGAAGCCCGCGCCGAAGAAGCGGATGCACAGGCTGATGATCACGTACAGACCGCCCGCCGCGACCAGGCCGCACATGATCTGGGGATAGGTGAACTCGCCCTGCTGGGCCGCGAAGAGCGGCGGCAGGAAGGCGAAGGACGAGGCCAGGAAGACCGGGACCTTGCCCTTGGTGATGACCTGGAACAGCAGGGTGCCGATGCCCGCCGTGAACAGGGCCACGTTGGAATCGATGCCCGTCAGGATGGGCACCAGGACCAGCGCGCCGAATGCCACGAAGAGCATCTGCGCGCCGAGCAGCGCGTCCTTTAGTTTGAAATTGTACTCGGTGGAATGCACGTCACTCATGTTTGCCGACTCCTCTCTTGGTTGCGGAGCCCCCCGACTCCTGTGTTGCCCCTCGGGTCTCAAAAAAAGGCACGCTTTGAAGCGTGCCCCGTTGCCTATTTGGTGCCGAATATCTTGTCCCCCGCGTCGCCGAGACCGGGGATGATGTAGCCCACGTCGTTCAATTTCTCGTCCACCGCGGCGGTGTAGATGTCCACGTCCGGGTGTTCCGTCAGGATGCGGTTGATGCCCTCGGGCGCGGCGCACAGGAACAGCCCGCGGATGGACTTGCAGCCCGCTTCCTTGAGCAGCTTGATGGTCGCGTTCAGGGTGCCGCCGGTGGCGAGCATGGGGTCCAGGATGAGCGCCATGCGCTCCTGGATGTTCTTGGCCAGCTTGACGTAGTACTGGACCGGCTCCAGGGTCTCCTCGTTGCGGTAGAAGCCGACCACGGACGCCTTGGCGCCGGGGATCATGTCGTACACGCCGTCGAGCATGCCCAGGCCCGCGCGCAGGATGGGCACCACGGTGACCTTCTTGCCCTTGATGCAGTCCACCTCGACCTTGCCCGCCCAGCCCTTGATGATCTTCTTTTCGGTCTCGAAATCCTTGGTCGCCTCGTAGGTCAGCAGGCGGGTGATCTCGTTGGCCAGGGTTCGGAAATGGCTGGTGGAAATGTCGTGCTGACGGAGCAGACCGACCTTGTGCCGGATCAGCGGGTGGTCAACCAGGTGTAAGGCCATCTTTGCCTCTCTTTGGGTTTTGATAATATCTACAGAAAGTTTCAATTGCGCAAAATTTCTTTTTTCTAAGCCGATGCCGGAGGGGGGTCAAGAGCCAATTTTGTCAACGATGAGTGCATAAAATCAATTTGAATTTTACTTTCCAATGATTCCCGGTATATCACCTTTGTCATGACGAACGAGAAATCCGAACAGCGGTGGGAACGGACCGTGACCCTGTCCGACGCGGGCACCCGGCTGGACAAGTTCTGGGGCCGCGAACTGGCAGGGGAGGGCGTCTCCCGGGGCCGGGTCAAGGGCTGGATCGAGTCCGGCCTGGCCCTGGTGGACGGCGAGGTCACGACCAAAGGCAACCTCAAGCTGGCCCGTGGCCAGGTCGCGGTCATCCGGGCCGCCGCGCCCGAGGCCGACCCCCTGGGCCCGGCCTCGCCGCCCGAGCCGGTGTCGGGCGACATCGAGGCCGTGTACGAGGACGAGCACATGCTCGTGATCGTCAAGCCCGCCGGGCTGACCGTGCACCCCGCGCCCAGCGAGCCCGGCCCCACCCTGGTCAACCTGCTCATCCATCAATGGCCGGACATCGCGGCCGAAAACAGCGGCATGGACCCGCAGCGGCCCGGCATCGTCCACCGCCTGGACAAGGACACCTCCGGGCTCATGGCCGTGGCCCGCACCGAGTCGGCCCGACTGGCCCTGTCCGCGAGCTTCGCCGGGCACGAGACCTTCAAGGTCTACCTGGCCCTGGTCCACGGGCGTCCCGAGCTGGCCGAGGGGGTCATCGACGCGCCCATGGGACGCCATCCGACCCACAAGACCCTCATGGCCGTGCTGCCCAAGGGCGGGCGCGAGGCGCGCAGCGACTACCGCGTGCTCTGGACCGGTCCGCGCGGCCTGGCCTCCCTGGCGGCCGTGCGCATCCACACCGGCCGGACCCACCAGATCCGCGTGCATATGGCCCACATCGGCCACCCCCTGATCGGCGACGCGGCCTACGGCCCGCGCGAGAACGCCGAATGGTCGCGGCGGCCCGACCGGCTGGCCGGGCTGGCCCCGCGCCAGATGCTCCACGCCTTCTACCTGTCCGTGCCCCACCCGGTCACGGGCGAGCCGGTGACCCGCTGGCTGGCCCCGCCCGAGGACTTCCGCGCGCTGCTCGCCGGGCTGACCCGGGAATGCCTGCGGGTGGGCATCGTGGGCATGCCGGGCGGCGGCAAGTCCGCCCTGCTCAAGGCCTTGCGCGACATGGGGCGGCCCTGCTTCTCGGCCGACGAGTGCGTGGCCGGGCTGTACGGGCCGGGCGGCGACGGCGCGGCCATGATCCGGCAGCGGTTCGGCGGGAATTACACCCTGGACGACGGGAGCGTGGACAAGCGGGCGCTGTTCGCGGCCATGTGCGCGTCCGAGGGGATGCGCCGGGAGGTCATGGACATGATCCACCCCATGGTCCGCCACCAGTGCGAAGCGTTTTTCCAGGCCCATCGGGACGAGCCCGTGGCCTACGCCGAGGTCCCCCTGCTCCTGGAAGGGGGCTGGCACAAGACCGGCGCGGTGGACCTGGTGGCCGGGGTGCGTTGTCCCGAGGCCAAGCGGACCGGCGAGCTGCGCGAGCTGCGCCGTCTGCCGCCCGAGGTCCTGGCCGTGTTCGACTCCTGGCAGTGGCCCGAGGCCGACAAGCTCGCGGCCTGCGACCTCGTCGTGGACAACGACCGGGGGCTGGCCGAACTGGCCGACGGCGCGCGCCGCCTGGATCAGGCCGCCCTGACCGCCTGGGAGCGGCGCAACCGCGAGGCCGCCGATCGCATGGACGCCCTGTGGCCGGAACTGGCCGCCGAACTCGACGCCGTGAGGAACCCTGCGTGATCCCCATCCGCGACAACGTGCCGCGCGTCACCCGGCCCTACGCCGTGACGACCATCATCGCGCTCAATTTCGTGGTCTTCCTGTTCGTGTTCTCCCTGCCGCCCGAGGCCAGGGCGCGGGTCTTCTATCTGTTCGGGGTCGTTCCGGCCCGGTTCTTCGAGCCGGACTGGGCGGCCTGGGCCGGTTTCCCCGACACCATGGGCTGGCCGTTCCTGACCTACATGTTCCTGCACGGCGGCTGGCTGCACGTCATCCTGAACATGTGGATGCTCTGGATCTTCGGCGACAACATCGAGGACGTCACCGGGCACGGCTGGTTCGTGCTCTTCTACGTGCTCTGCGGCCTGGCCGCCGTGGCCACGCACATGGCCTTCGAGCGGACCTCGCCCCTGCCCGTGGTCGGGGCGTCCGGAGCCATCGCCGGGGTCATGGGCGCGTACATCGTGCTCTACCCCCACGGCCGGGTCCTGACCCTCATCCCGGTCTTTTTCCTCCCCCTCTTTTTCCGCATCCCCGCCTCCCTGTTCCTGGGATTCTGGTTCGTCATGCAGATCCTCTCCGGGGTGTACTCCACGGCCCAAAGCGCCCAGAACGTGGCCTGGTGGGCGCACGTTGGGGGCTTCCTCACCGGCATCGTCCTCATCCGCTGGTTCCGCAGACCCGGCCGCTGCCGTTACTGCTACAACCCGGACAGCAAGGACTACGACCCCGAGGAGCCGGGGCCGCCGCCTGCGTTGTAAGAGGAAGCAGGTGTGGATGCCGCTTCGCGGCGATGTCGGGTGGTTTCGCCTTGATTCGCCCCGTCCTGGGGCTCACCCCTACGGGGCCGCGCCTTATCGGGCGCGGTCCAAATCCGCTGTCCTGCGGATTTGTCGGCGGGCAAGGGCTCGCACCCTTGCATCCCTCTATGGCGCCTTCGGCGCGGAGTGCGATATCTAGTATAGATTATGGGTGCCGGAACCGTTCGGCCAGGTGCCAGCGGTCCACCAATGCCGCCACGGCGGGCGGGACCAGGGAGCGCCACTCGCCGCCGTCGCGGATGGCCGCGCGCACGGCCGTGCCGTTGATGCCCTTTTCACGCTCGGGCCGCTCCCACATGACCTCGGTCTTCAGGCCCAGCTCCCGGAACCGCCTGAGCTTCTCCCGTCCCCAGTCGTCGTAGATGGTCAGGAAGTAGACCGCGTCGCGCGGGGCGCGCTGTTCGAGCAGCTCCGGGCAGTTGATGGGGAAGGGGATCACCGAGAAGGCGTGCCGGTCCACTCCGGCCTCCATCAGGGCGGCCTCGATCATGGCCTTGCGCTCCTCGAAGGTCAGGGGGTTGTTCTCCCGGCTGGACCGGGCCGGGTTGGTCGCCTCGTCGCGGGTGGTGGCCGCGTCCGGGTTGGTCACGCCGATGATCAGCCGGTCGCACAGCGCCTTGCCCGCCAGCAGGTAGACCAGATGGTCGTTGTGCAGGACCTGGAACCGTCCGTGGATGAAGCCGAGGGGGTGCATGGTCACTCCTGGGGGTCGAGGATGAACGGGGGGTGGTCGCCGGGCCAGTACTCCACCGGGTCGGGCGTGTCGTGGATGCCGACCAGCCGGGCGCGGTCCAGGTAGTTCAGGACCGAAAAGAGGAATTCGCGGCCGCGCATGCAGCCCAGCGCGCCTCCGGCCACACTGATCTCGTCGAAGGCGGTCACCGCGTCCCTCCGCACGCCCTCGCCCGCGAACAGCAGCGGTACCGGCTCGCCCGAGTGGATCAGCCCGCCGCAGCTCGGGGTGGAGTGGTCCCCGGTCACGGCCAGGAGCAGACGCGGGTCGGCCAGGATGGCGTCGGCCACCCCTTTGAGCCCCCGGTCCAGGGACTCGATGACCCGGACCTTGGCCTCCGGGTCCTTGGTGTGGGCCGCCTGGTCCGGGGTCTTGGTGTGCACGTGGATGAAGTCGAAATCGTCCGCCCGGTCCAGGGCCAGGCGGATGCGCTCGGCCAGGTCCGCGCCCGGATCGCCCGTGTCGCGCGCCCGGAGAAATTCCATGCCCGTGAACCGGGCCAGCCCCGCGTACATGGCCCCGGTGGCGATGGACAGGCCGCGCAACCCGTACCGTTCGCGCAGGGAGGGGCAGGGCTTGAGCCGCCCGGCCCGCTGGGTGACCAGCCCGTCGGCCGGGACCTGTCCGGCCTGTTCCCGTGCGCGGTTCATGGGCAGGTCGGCCAGGATGCGGTGCGCCCGGACCAGGTAGTCGGCCAGGAACGCGGCCGTGCGCCGGGCCGCCGGGTCGTGGGCCTGCTCCCGCAGGGGCAGGGGACGCGGCAGGAGGCGGCCGTCCACCATGGGGTTGGTGTCGGTGACGAAGGGCGAGACGTCGCCGCGCAGCACCAGCACACCGAACAGGCCGCCCACCGGGTGCAGGCTGGCGGTCACGCCGTCGCGCGTGAAGGGCGGCAGGGCGGCGAACAGGGCGTCGGCCTCGTCCGGCGCGATCGGCACCTTGTCGCGCAGCAGGGTCAGCCGGTTGTCCGCGTCCGGGCCGATGTGGGCGAAGTGGGCAAGCAGGGCCACGTCGTCCGGGCCGAGGTCGAGGCCCGCGCCGAGGGCCTCCAGCGCGCCGCGTCCGGGGAACTCGTCAGGCCGGCCGCCGAACAGGGCGAAGTGGGCGTTTTCCGAGGGCAGGGGCTGGCCGAAAAAGGAGGCGTGGTACAGCCCCGTGGCCCCGAGCCCGGCCAGCCGGTCCAGGCAGGGCGTGGCCGCCGCCTGGAGCGGGGTGCGGTGGCCGAGGTGGGCATGGGCACGGTCGCCCAGGCCGTCCAGCAGGATGAGCAGACATGTGTCAGGCACGGACGACCCCACTGAATATATAGATACAATCTATTCCGATAACAATTCTCATTAATACAATCTCATTGCAAAGGGCGGGTGCGCGTGTACACTGTGCATATGCTCATAGATCTACACGTCCATTCGACATGTTCGCCGTGCAGCGTCCTGAAACCCTCGGAAATCCTGGCCAATGCCCGGTCGCTGGGTCTTGACGCCGTTTGTATCACCGATCACGACACCATGTCCATCCTGACTCAATGCCGGGAGGGATTCCAGCCGGACGGGCTGCTGCTCATCGTAGGCATGGAGTACACCACGGACCAGGGCGATTACCTGCTCTTCGGCGACGTCCGCTCCCTGCCCCACGGGCTGTCCGCCGAAATCCTGCTGCCCGAGGTGCGCGCCCTGGGCGGCGCGGCCATCGCGGCCCACCCGTGCCGGACCTGGCGTCCGGCCGACCCGGTCATCTTTGACCGGGGGCTGTGCGCCATCGCCGAGGTGGAGAACGGGCGCAACTCCGCCGCCGAGAACCGCCATGCCTTGGAGCTGGCCTCGGGTCACGACATGACCTTCGTGGCCGGGTCCGACGCCCACGCCCTGGAAGAGCTGGGCCGCTGCCCCACGCGGTTCACCGTGCCGGTCAACTCCAAGGCGGACCTGATCGACGCCCTGAACCGGGGACTGTGCCGTCCCTCGGCCCGCCACCGCTCGGCGGCCTGATCCCTCCGGGCCGCAGGCCCGCTCCCTACTTGGTCGGAATCAGGAAGGACGTGACCTTGCGCACGCCCTCGACCCCCTTGGCCGTCTTCACGGCCAGGGCGGCGTCCGCCTTGCTCCGGACCATGCCGAGCAGGACCACCTCGCCGTTCATGGCCTCCTGCTCGATCTGGGTGGAGCTCAGGTCCCCGTTGCCGATGAGCGCGGTGCGCACCTTGGCGGCCAGCTCCAGGTCGGCGGACGTGGTGTCCGACTCGGCCACGAAGTAGGTGGTCACCTTGGCCACATCCTTGGTCCCCTTGGCCGTCTTCACGGCAAAGGCGCGGAAGGCCGTGTCGTCGATGGCTCCCACCAGATAGACGTGCTTCAGGAAACAATAGACATGGACCTTGAGGGCCAGTCCGGAATCCTTGTCCGCCAGGTCTGCCTTGATGGACAGGGATATCTGCTTGTCCGTGGCCTGATCGCCCACGCTGCGCTCGTCGCGCGCGCTGCCGTAGATGGCCCCCCACGGGGTCCAGGCCAGGGACGACAGGGCCAGGCCGAGGATGAGCACGACAAGGGCCGGGAGAGTGGGACGCTGCATATTTCCTCCTTCCGAGGTATGTGGATAACTCTGTGGAAAAATATTCGGTTGCCGCGATTCCGGTCTTGACACCATGCAAAGGCATATTACTTTAGGTAGGCGTTGAATAAAATACAATTCGTCCAAGGAAAACGATTCTGATGGAATATAGAGACTACTACAAACTCCTCGGCGTGTCCCGTACCGCTTCCAAGGAAGAGATCGGCAAGGCTTTCAAGAAGCTGGCCCGAAAGTATCACCCCGATCTCAATCCCAACAACAAGGAAGCCGAGGACAAGTTCAAGGAGATCAACGAGGCCTACGAAGTCCTCAAGGACGAGAAGAAGCGCAAGCTCTATGACCAGTTCGGCTCCAATTGGGAGCATGGCCAGAACTTCCAGCCGCCGCCGGGCTACGAAAACGTCCACTTCGGCGGCGGAGGCGGCGGCTTCGGCGGTGGCGGCGCGGGCTTCTCCGACTTCTTCGAGACCATCTTCGGCGGGGGCGGCGGCTCGTTCCGCGGCGGCTTCCAGCAGGGCGGCTTCTCGCAGGGAGACTTCGGCGGCGGCTTCAAGGCGCGTCCCCGCAGGGGCGCGGACTCCGAGGCGTCCTACGAGCTGACCCTCGAGGAGGCGTACCGGGGCGGCAAGAAGTCCATCACCCTCCAGGAGCAGACCGCCGGTCCCGACGGCATCCCGCGCGTGAACACCAAGACCCTCGAGGTCACGGTGCCCGCGGGCATCAAGGACGGCCAGAAGATCCGCCTGGCGGGCCAGGGCAATCCCGGCATGGGCGGCGGACCCAAGGGCGACCTGTACCTGAAGATCCGGCTCATGCCGCACCCCATGTTCAAGGTGGCCGAATCGGACGTCGTCCTCGACCTGCCGCTCAGTCCCTGGGAGGCGGCGCTCGGCACCACCGCGCGCATTCCCACCCTGGACGGGGCCGTGGAGATGAAGATTCCGCCGGGCATCGGCTCGGGCAAGAAGCTGCGCATCAAGGGCCGGGGCCTCGGCTCCGGGGCCAAGAAGGGCGACCAGTACGTGCGCATCATGATCCAGGTTCCCGAGCGGCTTTCGGCCAAGGAGCGCGACCTGTTCGAACAATTGCAGAAGGTCTCGGACTTCAAGCCGAGAACGTTCTAGGGGTAGGACAATGACCACGAGAAAATTGCAGGAAATGATCATGCACATGCCGGGCCTGAACCTGCCCGAGCGCAGCGAATACGTGGCCTGGGCCCAACTGGTCCAGCTGACCTCCATCCAGCCCGCCGAGGTGAGCGAACTGGTCGATCTCGGCTGGATCAGCCCCAAGAAGACCGGGGCCGAGGAGTACCTGTTCCGGCTCAAGGACGTCTACCGCATCCACAAGCTCATGCGCCTGGTCCACGACCTCGAGGTCTCGGTCTACGGCGGGTCCATCATCGTGGACCTGCTCGAGCGGATCGAGGAGCTGGAGGTCGAGGTCGGGGAGCTCAAGCGTCTCGTCTGACCGACATATTTCGTGAGGAGGTAATCATCATATGGATATCAACACATTCACCCGCAAGACCCAGGAAGCCGTTTCCGAGGCCCAGAATCTGGCCATTCGGAGCGGCCATCAACAGATAGACTGCGAACACCTGATGCACGCCCTGGTGGCCCAGGAAAACGGCCTGGCAGGCCAGATCCTGCGCAAGCTCGGCGTGGCCCCGGACGCCTATCTCGGGGCCATCGACGCCGAGATCGCAAAAATGCCCAGCGTGTCCGGCTCGGGCGCGCGCCCGGACCAGGTCATGGTCACCCAGCGCATGCAGCAGGCCCTGGTCGCCGCCGACGACATGCGCAAGCGCATGAAGGACGAATACGTCTCCGTGGAGCACGTCTTTGTGGCCCTCATGGACGAGCCCGGCAATTCCGGCGTGGGCCGCGTCAACAAACAGTTCGGCCTGGACAAGAACAAGGTCCTGGCCGCCCTTGAGGAAGTGCGCGGCAAGCAGCGCGTGACCTCGGACAACCCCGAGGCCACCTACGAATCCCTGAAGAAGTACGGACGCGACCTGGTGGAGGAGGCCCGCTCGGGCAAGCTCGACCCGGTCATCGGCCGCGACTCCGAAATTCGCCGCGTCATCCGCATCCTGTCCCGCCGCACCAAGAACAACCCGGTGCTCATCGGCGAGGCGGGCGTGGGCAAGACCGCCATCGCCGAGGGGCTGGCCCAGCGCATCGTCAAGGGCGACGTGCCCGAGGGCCTGAAGGACAAGACCGTCTTCTCCCTCGACATGTCCGCCCTCGTGGCCGGGGCCAAGTACCGCGGCGAGTTCGAGGAGCGGCTCAAGGCCGTGCTCAAGGAGGTGGCCGAGTCCGAGGGACGGATCATCATGTTCATCGACGAGCTGCACACCATCGTGGGCGCGGGCAAGACCGACGGGGCCATGGATGCGAGCAACATCCTGAAGCCCATGCTGGCGCGCGGCGAGCTGCACTGCATCGGCGCGACCACGCTGGACGAGTACCGCAAGTACATCGAGAAGGACCCGGCCCTGGAGCGCCGCTTCCAGACCGTGCTGGTGGAGGAGCCGTCCGTGGAGGACACCATCTCCATCCTGCGCGGCCTGCGCGAGCGGTTCGAGGTGCACCACGGCGTGCGCATCGCGGACGGGGCCATCGTCGAGGCGGCCGTGCTGTCCAGCCGGTACATCACCGACCGGCAGCTGCCGGACAAGGCCATCGACCTCATCGACGAGGCCGCGGCCCTGATCCGCACCGAGATCGACTCCCAGCCCTATGAGCTGGACACGGCCAACCGCCAGATCATGCAGTACGAGATCGAGCGCGAGGCCCTGAAGCGGGAAACCGACAAGGCGTCCCGCGAACGGCTCGTCGAGCTGGAGAAGAAGCTGGCCGAACTCAAGGAATCCCAGTCCGCCATGCTGGCCCAGTGGGAGAACGAGAAGTCCGGCATCGAGCGGCTGCGAGCCCTGAAGAGCGAGATCGAGGCCACCCGCCGCGAGATCGACGAGGCCAAGCGCATTCCCGACTACAACCGGGCCGCCGAGCTGGAATACGGCAAGCTGCCCCAGTTGGAGAAGGAGCTGGCCCAGCGCAACGAGGCCCTGGAGACCGGCGACGGACCGCGCATGGTCCGCGAGGAGGTCGGCCCGGACGACATCGCCCAGGTCATCGCCAAGTGGACCGGCATCCCCGTGTCCCGGCTCATGGAAGGGGAGCGCGAGAAGCTGCTCCGGCTGGCCGACGTCCTGCATGAGCGGGTCATCGGCCAGGACCAGGCCGTCCAGGCCGTGGCCGACGCGGTGCTGCGCGCCCGGGCCGGGCTCAAGGACCCGACCCGGCCCATCGGCTCGTTCATCTTCCTCGGCCCCACGGGCGTGGGCAAGACCGAGCTGTGCAAGACCCTGGCCTCGGCCCTGTTCGACACCGAGGACAACATGGTCCGCATCGACATGTCCGAGTACATGGAGAAGCACACCGTGGCGCGGCTCATCGGCGCGCCTCCGGGCTACGTGGGCTACGACGAGGGCGGCCAGCTGACCGAGGCCGTGCGGCGCAAGCCGTACTCGGTCATCCTGTTCGACGAGATCGAGAAGGCGCACCACGACGTGTTCAATGTGCTCCTGCAGATTCTGGACGACGGGCGGCTGACCGACTCCCACGGGCGCACGGTGGACTTCAAGAACACCATCGTGATCATGACCTCCAACCTGGGCGCGGAATACATGCTCGACGGCATCGACGCGAACGGGGAGTTCAAGCCGGGCGTGGAGGACCAGGTGCGCGAGGTGCTGCGGCGCCACTTCCGGCCCGAGTTCCTGAACCGCGTGGACGAGACCGTGCTCTTCCGGCCGCTGACCCGGGAACAGCTCATCGGCATCATCGACCTGCTGGTGGGCGGGCTGCGCAAGCGGCTTGAGGACCGCAACATCGACCTGGTCCTGACGGACCGGGCCAAGGCGTTCATCGCCGAGTCGGCCTACGACCCGTCCTTCGGCGCGCGGCCCCTGCACCGCTACCTCCAGCATCACCTGGAGACGCCGCTGGCCAAGCGCCTCATCGGCGGCGACCTGACCGACGGCCAGACCGTCACCGTGGACGAACGCGGCGAGGAGCTGGTCTTCGAATAGCCCGAAAACACGACGATATCCGAGGCCGGTACCCCAATGGGGTGCCGGCCTTTTTACGGCCTGCTGCGGCCGCGTACCGCAATCGCGCTTGACATCCGCCCGGTCTTTCCCGATGGTTGCGCCTTCAACAATTACCGAGGTGTTCATGCCCAACCTGATCCTGCTGGCACTGCTGGCGGCCTTCCCGCCGCTGTCCACGGACATGTACCTGCCCGCCATCCCCACCCTGCAAACACTGTGGGGCATCTCCTACGCCACGGCCAACCTGTCCATGGTCCTGTTCATGGGCGTGTTCAGCGTCTTCCTGCTCATCCACGGCCCGCTGTCCGACCGGTTCGGGCGCAGGCCGGTGCTCATCGGCGGCCTGCTCCTGTTCATCATTGCCTCCTTCGGCTGCGCCCTGTCCCCGTCCATCGGCTTCCTGCTCGCGTTCCGGTGCCTCCAGGCGGCGGGCGCGGCGGCCGGGGCGGCCCTGGCCCTGGCCCTGTCCAAGGACCTCTATGATGGGGCTCGGCGGCAGAAGATCCTGGCCCACATGGGGGTGATCATGGCCCTGGCCCCCATGCTGGCCCCGTCCATCGGCGGGCTGATGCTCAAGTTCGCCTCCTGGCGCTGGATCTTCGTGGTCCAGGCCGGGATGGCCCTGATCGGCCTGTACGGCGTACTCCGCCTCAAGGAGCCGCTTACGGAGTTCACCCGCGGCGGCTTCCTGGCCGTGGCCGGGCGGTACCGGCTGGTGCTCGGGAACCTGCCCTTCGCGGTCCTGGCCACCGGCTTCGCCCTCATGTCCCTGCCGCACTTCGCCTTCATCGGCGGCTCGGCGGACATGTACATCAACACCTTGGGCCTGTCCGAACAGGCCTTCGGCATCTACTTCGGGGCCAACGCCATCGGGTTCATGCTCGGCTCCCTGGTCTGCACCCGGATGGTCGGCACGTACAAGCCCCTGCACATGCTCTACGCCACCTTCGCCTTCCTGTTCGCCTCGACCATCCTGATGCTCATTCTCGGCGGGCGCACGCCCCTGACCCTGGCCCTGCCCATGTTCTGCATGTCGCTGAGCGTGGGCTTCTCCCGGCCCATCTCCAATTCCATGATCCTCGACCAGGTGGACACGGACGTGGGAGCGGCCTCGGGCATCCTGACCTTCGAGATATTCTTCGTCGCGGCCCTGTCCATGCAGCTCATCTCCCTGGACTGGCCCGACAAGCCCATGGTTCTGGGCGTGCTCGGTCTGCTCGGCACCGCGATCCCGCTGCTCTCCCTGCTGGCCGTCAGGAAGCGCTGCCGGTTCAACTAGGCCCGGGGCCGGAGACGGCGAAAAGCCCGTGCGCAGAGATGCGCGCGGGCTTTTTTCGCTTTGTCCGGGGGGACGGTCAGACCGGAATTTCGCGCAGGAAGGTTTCGGCCCGCCGCTCGGACCAGTAGACGTTGTCCCGGTCCTTGGCCACGAAGCCCACGTGGCCGCCGTACAGCGGCATCTCCAGGAACAGACTGGCGTTGGACATGGCCTCGGTCACCGGGAAGCAGGACGGGGTCAGGAAGGGGTCGTTCTGGGCGTTGACCAGCAGGGTGGGCACGCGGATGGCGCGCAGGAACTGGAGCGAGGAGGCCTTGGCATAGTAGTCGGCGGCGTCGGCGAAACCGCCGATGGGCGCGGTGAAGCGGTTGTCGAACTCGCGCAGGGTGCGGATGCCCTTGAGCTGGGATGCGTCCACCACCTCGGGGAAGCGCTCGCCCTTTTCGCGCATCTTCTCGCGCAGGCCGCGCATGAAATATTCGAAATAGACGCGGTGGGCGGAGATGACCCGCTCGGCCGCGTCCAGGTCGCAGGGCGTGGAAAAGGCCACGGCCCCGGCCACCTGCGCGGGCACGCGGTCCGGGTCTTCGCCCAGGTACTTGAGGATCTGGTTGCCGCCCATGGAGAAGCCGATGAGCACGATCTTGTCGTATCGCCCCGTGGCCAGGCAGTGCAGGACGATCTCGTGCAGGTCGTTGGTCTCGCCCGAGTGGTAGCAACGGGGCAGGCGGTTGGGCTCGTCGCCGCACCCGCGCTGGGTCCAGCAGGCCGCGTCCCAGCCCAGGGCGTTGGCCATGACGGCCATGCCGAGGGTGTACTTGCGCCGAGCGTTGCCCTCCAGGCCGTGGCTGACGATGACCAGCCGGTTGGTCTCGCCCGTGCGCGAGCGATGCCAGTCCAGGTCCAGGAAGTCCGAGTCGGCCAGCTCCACGCGTTCGGGTTCGGGGGCGGTCAGGGGCGTGAGCCGGAAGAGGGGCGGGTACAGGGTGGCCAGGTGGCCCGAGGCGAAGGGGAACGGGGGCCGATAGTCGGGGATGGGCAGTACGGGCATGGCTGTGGTGTACGACCGCCCGGCCGCGAAGTAAAGCGGTGCGCGGCGGTTTGTTCGTCCCGCGCCTCCGGGGGGGGGCGGCGTCGGGGGCGCGAAAACGGTTGCCCGGACCCGGCCTCATTGGCTACCCTGGATCACCGCCCGATGCGTGGCGCGAAACCCGAGGAGCCCGCGTGCCGCTGTACGACCAGACCGACATGGAGAACTACGCCGAGGTCCTGACCTGGGCCCTGAACCAGTCCAGGAAGCGTCCCCTGCGCAACAGCGAGATGGTCCTCATCCGCTACGACATCCCCGGCCTGGCCCTGGCCGAGGCGGTTTACTCCCGGCTCATGGACATGCACCTCATGCCCGTGGCCCTGGCCCAGCCCACGCCCTACATGGAGATGGAGCGCTACCTCAACTCCAGCTACGGCCAGCTCCTCTTCCAGCAGCCCGGTCTGGCCGAGCTCTACTCCCGGACCTCCGGGGTGATCACCATCATCGCCCCGGAGAGCCTGACCTATCTCCAGACCGTGAACCCGAAGACCATCGCCGAGGCCCGGCGGGCCGACGCGCCCAACCGGCGCATCCTCCAGCGGCGCAGGCAGTCCGGGAGCATGGGCTGGACCACCTGCCTCTATCCCACCGAGGCCCTGGCCGAGGGGGCGGGCATGACGCTGGACGAGTACGCCCACGCCCTGAAGCGCGCCTGCTGGCTGAACATGCCCGATCCCACGGCCGAGTGGCGGCGGCTGAAGAAGGAGGTCGGCGAGGTCTGCGCCTGGCTGGACGGCATGGTCATCCGCTCCCTCAGGGTGGAGTCCGAGGACATCGACCTGACCGTGGGCATCGGCGACAACCGCCGCTTCGTGGGCGTGAACGGGGCCAACATTCCCGGCTACGAAGTCTACGTGGCCCCGGACGCGCGCAAGGTGGACGGGACCTACTACGCCAACCAGCCGACCCTGCGCTACGGGCATCTGGTGGCGGACATGGCCCTGGACTTCTCCGGGGGCATCGCCTCGCGGGCCGAGGCCGGGACCGGCCAGGTGTTCGTCCAGCAGCAGCTCTACTCGGACGCGGGCGCGCGCCGGGTGGGGGAGTTCTCCCTGACCGACCGGCGTTTCTCCAGGGTGGACCGGTTCATGGCCCACACCCTGCTGGACGAGAACTACGGCGGGGAGCTCGGCAACTGCCACCTGGCCCTGGGCGGCTCGGTGCTCGAGAGCTTTTCCGGCCCGCCCGAACTGCTCACCCCGGAGCTGGAATACGAGCTCGGCTTCAACTCGTCCGACATGCACTGGGACCTGGTCAACACCCAGCCCAAGCGGGTCACGGCCCGGCTTGGGGACGGCAGCCCGAGGCTGATCTACGAGAACGGCCAATTCCGCCTCTGACGGTGGGAATCCCGCTTCGGAAAACGGGGCGGCATCCTCTGAAATTCCAAGAATTTTTCTTGTCTTCGCGGTTTGACCTGTTGTATAGAACAGCGGGTATCGCCATGAAGAAGAACGAGAAGCACAAAAGTCTCTATCTGGTCCGGACCGAGCAGGCGGAATTGCAGGAACTGGAGGCCCGGCGCCGTTCCGAGACCAAGAATCTCTACGTGGTCAAGACCGATGAGGAAGTGGCGAACAAGTATCGCGACGTCATCGTCGATTTTGCCGACGACAACGGCGTGTTCCTGGTCGTCTCCCACGACAAGACCTTCATCCAGACCTTCCGTTCCGCCGTGTGCCAGGCGGTGGGCGTGCCCGCCGGGTCGCTGCACGCGGTCCAGGACCTGACCGCGGCCTCGATCCTGCTCAAGGGCCTGAGCGCGGACGGCGCCTCCCCCTTCCTCTTTCTCGAGTACTCCCTGGACTCGGAGCTGACCATCTCCTACCTGCGCCACGTCAAGCCCATGTACCCGGACATGCGGGTGGCCGTGATCTCGCGGGAGATCAACCGCGAGCGGCTCTTCCAGTTCTACGAGGACGGGGCGGACTCCTTCCTGAAGAAGCCCGCGAGCATCAACTCCGTGATCAAGAAGATCGCCTTCATGCTCAAGCCCCGGTGCGAGGCGGACGCCCTGGTCTGCGAGGGGCGCGAACACGTCCGTGCCAACCGGTTCGAAGAGGCCCAGGACGTGGCCGAGCACATCCTGGAGCGCTGGCCCCGGCACGCGGCGGCCATGGTCCTGCTGGGCGACGCCAAGAAGGGGCTGGCCCGGCGGGAGGAGGCCATGCTCGCCTACCGCCTGGCCGAGGACGTCTCCAGCGACTACCTGGAGCCGTTGCAGAAGATCGCGGCCATGCACTGCGAGGACGACAACCGGGACGAGGCCCTCAAGTACCTGTGCAAGCTCGACCACATGTCGCCCCTGAACTGCTCGCGCAAGATCCGCATCGCCGAGATGCATTTCGAGCGGGGCGATTCCAAGGGAGCGGAGGAGTATTTCGACAAGGCCATCGACGCGGCCAAGGAGGAGGCCCTGGGCGCGGTGGGCGAGATGTCGCTGGACATCGCAGAGATGGCCTCCCGCTTCGACCCCGGCATGGCCGCCAAGTACTACCGCCGGAGCCTGGAGCTGGTGAAGAACTCCAAGAGCGCCCTGACCATGTCCGTGTACAACCGGCTGGGCATCTCCCTGCGCAAGCAGGGGCTGTGGAACGAGGCCATCGAGGCCTACGGCGAGGCCGCCCGGTACGCCCCCGAGGACGAGAACATCCAGTACAACATCTCCCTGGCCTACGGCGAGGGGCAACAGTACCGCCAGGCCGCGGAGCACATGCGCAACGCCCTGGTCATCAACCCGGACATGTACCGGGACAATCCCGCCCTGGCCTACACCGTTGGCTCCACCCTGGCGCGCGGGGACATGCCCCGTGAAGCGATCGAGATCCTTACCTATCTTCTTGAAATCGCCCCCGGCTACCAGGACGCGGAAAAGCTCCTGCGCGAGGTCACCGCGGGCCGGGGCCGCCCCGTCCGCCTGTAGCTTTCCCCCCTGTCCCGAGCCGGTCCCGCCCCGGTCGCGCAAACAGGGCGTCCGGTGTGCGGTTTTCTTGTCTTCCCGGTTATTGACAACCTTATCCCCATGCTTATTTTCCCCTCAAGTCTCGCTTCCCGCGAGCCTTTTCATTACCAAATACGTTTCTCAAGGAACTGATTTCATGGCGAAAAACAATAACGAAGTGCCCATCAACGGTCTGTACGACGACGAGGGGCGGATATTTGAAGAACCGGCCGTCGACGGCCCGGCCCCCCGTGGGGCTGTGGACAACGCGCCCCAAGGGGAACAGGCCGAGGTGTCCCTGAGCAAGGAGGAGCTGACCGCCCTGTGCAAGGAGTCGGTCTGTCCCGGCTGCGACGTGTTCAAGGAGGCGGAAGGTATCCGTCTGCGCGCCCTGGCCGACTCGGAGAACGTCAAGAAGCGGCTGCTCCGCGAGACCGAGGAAATGAAGAAGTACGCGGGCGAGTCCATCCTGGCCGACCTGCTGCCCATCCTCGACAACCTGGACCTGGCCCTGGCCCACACCGACAATCTGTCGCCCGAGTGCAAGAACTTCGTGGTCGGCGTGGACATGACCCGCAAGATCTTCCTGGACACGATCAGGAACCATGGCCTGGAGGCGGTGCAGGCGACCAGGGGGGTCGAGTTCGACCCCGAGATCCACGAGGCCGTGGGCACCGTGCAGGACCCCGCCCTGGAGGACAACCGCGTCGCCCAGGTGGTCCAGAACGGCTACCGCCTGAAGGGGCGGCTGCTGCGCCCGGCCAAGGTCATGGTCAACAAGCCGTAGGTTTTTTCCCGCCGCGGCCTTTACAAGGGCCAACGCGTGATTATTGAAGAAAGTAACGAAAATTTACGTCGAATACGACTTTCATATCTTAGGAGGACATACATATGGGTAAGATCATAGGGATCGACCTTGGAACCACCAACTCCTGCGTCTACGTGATGGAGGGTAAGGATCCGAAATGCGTCACCAACCCCGAAGGCGGCCGGACCACCCCGTCCGTGGTGGCCTTCACCGACAAGGAGCGGCTGGTGGGCGACATCGCCAAGCGTCAGTCCGTCACCAACCCCGAGAAGACCGTCTTCGCCATCAAGCGCCTCATGGGACGTTCCGCGAATGCCCCCGAGGTGAACAAGTGGAAGGAACACTGTCCGTACAAGATCGTGGCCGGCAACGGCAATGACGCCTGGGTCGAGATCGGCGGCAAGAAATATTCTCCGCCCGAAGTCTCCGCCATGATTCTGCAGAAGCTGAAGAAGGACGCCGAGACCTACCTGGGCGAGCCCGTCACCGAGGCCGTCATCACTGTCCCGGCCTACTTCAACGATTCGCAGCGCCAGGCCACCAAGGACGCGGGCAAGATCGCCGGTCTCGAGGTCAAGCGCATCATCAACGAGCCCACCGCCGCGTCGCTGGCCTACGGCTTCGACAAGAAGGCCAACGAGAAGATCGCGGTCTTCGACCTCGGCGGCGGCACGTTCGATATCTCCATCCTGGAAGTGGGCGACAACGTCGTCGAAGTGCGCGCCACCAACGGCGACACCTTCCTGGGCGGCGAGGACTTCGACCACAGGATCATCGAGTACCTGGTGGACGAGTTCAAGAAGGAGAACGGCATCGACCTGTCCAAGGACCGCATGGCCCTGCAGCGGCTGAAGGAAGCCGCCGAAAAGGCCAAGCACGAGCTGTCCTCCTCCATGGAGACCGAGGTCAACCTGCCGTTCATCACGGCCGACCAGAACGGTCCCAAGCACATGATGGTCAAGATCAGCCGCGGCAAGCTCGAAAAGCTCGTCGAGGACCTGGTGGACCGCACCGTGGAGCCGTGCCGCAAGGCCCTGAAGGACGCCGGTCTGTCCGCGTCCGACATCGACGAGGTCATCCTGGTCGGCGGCATGACCCGTATGCCCCTGGTCCAGGCCAAGGTGAAGTCCTTCTTCGGCAAGGAGCCCAACCGCTCCGTGAACCCGGACGAGGTCGTGGCCATGGGCGCGGCCATCCAGGGCGGCATCCTGGCCGGCGACGTCAAGGACGTCCTGCTGCTCGACGTGACCCCGCTGTCGCTGGGCATCGAGACCATGGGCGGTGTGATGACGCACCTGATCGAGCGCAACACGACCATCCCGACCAAGAAGTCCCAGGTCTTCACGACCGCGGCCGACAACCAGCCGTCCGTGTCCATCCGGGTCTTCCAGGGCGAGCGTCCCATGTGCGCGGACAACAAGCTGCTCGGCAACTTCGAGCTGACCGGCATTCCGCCGGCGCCGCGCGGCGTGCCGCAGATCGAGGTCGGCTTCGACATCGACGCCAACGGCATCGTGCACGTCAACGCCAAGGACCTGGGCACCGGCCGCGAACAGTCCATCCAGATCACGGCCAGCTCGGGCCTGTCCGAGGACGAGATCAACCAGATGGTCAAGGACGCCGAGGCCCACGCCGACGAGGACAAGAAGAAGCAGCACCTCATCGAGGCCCGCAACCAGGCCGATACCCTGGTCTACACCTCGGAGAAATCCCTGCGCGACCTGGGCGACAAGGTCGATGCGACCCTGAAGGCGGACATCGAGAGCAAGATCGAGGCCGTCAAGAAGGCGCTCGAGGCCGACGACGCCGACCAGATCAAGGCCCGTGCCGACGAACTGGCCCAGGCCTCGCACAAGCTGGCCGAACAGCTCTACGCCCAGCAGAACGCCCAGGGTGCCAACCCCGGCGGGGCGGCGGGCGCGGCCGGAGCCGACGCCGGTTCCTCCTCTGCCAAGGATGACGACGACGTGGTGGACGCCGACTACACCGAAGTCAAGTAGTTCGGCTTGCCTTCACAGGCCAAGCGAAGTATAGCATTACCCGGTCCGCAGCATTGCGGGCCGGGTTTTTTTATCTGGTTGCGGCCACCGGCCGTCGCCGAACCGACAATGCACCAAGCCGTCCTCATGAAAAACTCCGCCCATACCGTCACGATAGCGGCCGCCCTGGTCCTGCTCGTCCTGATGTTCTGGGGCTGCGCGCCCCGGACCCAGCCCGTCAAGAGCGTGGACATGCTGTCCACGCCCAACCTCCTGGTGGAGGCCGACGCAGCCTGGCAGGCCAAGCACTGGGAAGCCACAGAACTCTACTACGCCGCCGCCCTGGAACGGCCCGACCTGGTCAGGAGCGAACTGCCCGTGGTCTACGTCCGGCTGGCCGAGGCCGCCTCGCAGAACGGCCACTACCACCAGGCGCGCATCGCTCTGGAGCAGTGGGCCAACCAGGACACCGCCGCCCTGGAGCGGGCGGACTGGGAGCGCCTCTACCTAGGGGCCATGGCCGCCCTGGGCAAGACCGAGCGTTTGCAGAACCACCTGCAGTGGGTCCGGGACGCGGTCAACGTGCCCTGGGTGACCAAGCAGGAGGTGGCCCTGTGGTACGCGGACTACTTCCGTGCCCACGAGGACTACGCGCAGGCCCTGGACGTGCTCGACACGTTCTACGCCCAGGCCCCGGACATCCAGGCCCGGTCCCTGTTCGAGCATGAATTTTCCCTGAAACTGGCCGCCATGGACGACACCCAGGTGGACGACCTGGCCGGGGCGGTCACTCCGGCCAACCAGTGGCGGTTCCCCTATGCCCTGACCGCCTTCGAGCGCGGCGTGCGCATCGCTTCGGACAAGGAGGCGTGGTCCGCCGACTGGCGGACCCTGCGCGACCTGGCCGCGTCGAGCGAGCTGGCCGATCCCATCCCCCTGCGGAACAAGCTGGCCGAGCTGGAGGCGCGCTACGGCGTGCCGCGCATCGGCCTGGCCCTGGCCCTGCCCGTGACCGGGCCCTACGCCAAGGTGGGCGTGAAGATCCTGCGCGGCGCCGGGCTGGCCCAGTGGCGGCTGGCCCAGGAGGGCGTGGACGTGGAGATCAAGGTCGTCAACACCGAGGCCCCGGGCTGGGAGGCTCGGCTGGCCGAGCTGCCGAGCCACTTCACCGTGGTCGGCGGGCCCCTGCGCATCGACGCCTTCAAGCGGTTCTACGAGGCCGATTCCCCGGCGGCCGGGGTGCTCGAAAAGCGCGCCGTGTTCGCCTTCCTGTCCTCCCTCGGCGACCTGACCGAGGGCAAGGACGCCTGGCGCTTCTTCACCAGCCGGAACGACGAGGTGCGCAGCCTGGTCCACCTGACCGTGGACAAGCTCGGTATCACCGACCTGGCCGTGTTCTACCCCGAGGAGAAATTCGGCCGGACCATGGCCCAGACCTTCTACCGTGAGGCCGCGCCGCTGGGCGGGCGGATCAAGGGCATGCAGTCCTATCCGCCGCACGATCTCAAGCAGTGGACCCGGCGCGTGGGCAAGCTCCTGAACGTGCCCGCCGACTTCAGCGACAACAAGGACGTGCCCCTGCCCATGCCGGACTTCGGGGCCGTGTTCATCCCGGACGGCTGGCGCCAGGCCCAGACCCTGCTGCCCAACTTCTTCTTCTACGAGGGGGACCAGCTGGTCTTCCTCGGCCCCGGCCTGTGGAGCCGGGCCCTGGACGACGCCCGCGACGTGGACGAGCACTACTACCGGCTGGCGGTCTGCCCCGGCGCATGGTGGGACGGCTCCGACGGCGGGCGGGCCCTGCAATCGGCCCTGACCGAGGAAGGGCTGGGCCAGGCCGACTTCTGGGTGGCGCTGGGCTACGACTTCCTGCGCTTCGCCGGAAGGCTCGGCACCCTGCCCGCGTCCTGGGACAGCGCCCAGGTCAACGAGCGCATCCTCAAGGCCGAGGACATGGACTTCAGCATGGCCCCCATGACCTGGGACGAGAACGGCACGGCCAGCCAGGACCTGTACCTGTTCACCCCGGCGGCCAACGGCAAGCGCATCGTGGACCCCGCGAAGTTCGCCGAGAGCATCGCCCGCGCCCAGGCGCGGCGCGAGAAACGCATGGAAAATTACGAGAAGCGGTTGGAGGAGGCGGCCAAGCCCGCCCGCAACCCCGACCTGCCGCCGACCCCCTAGGCGGCGCATAAGGAGACAACCATGAAGATCAGTCCCGAAGAAGTGGCCAAGGTCGCCCGCCTCTCCCGGCTCGACCTGCCCGAGGACAAGCTGGAATTGTTCGCCGGGCAGCTCGGCGACATCCTCGCCTACATGGACAAGCTCGGCGAGCTGGATACGGACGACGTGGAGCCTCTGTACAGCCCGGTCAAGCACACCACGGTGCTGCGCCGGGACGAGGTGCGCAAGGACTACAGACGCGAGGAGATTCTGGCCAACGCCCCCGAGCAGGACGGCCAGTTCTTCATTGTTCCGCGCATTGTGTAATATTTTGACATCATTCAGGATTGATTAATGTCTGAACTGCATACGAAGACCCTTTCCGAGATCGCGGCCCTGCTCCAGGCGGGGGACGTGAAGGTTGTCGAGGTGGTCGAGCACTGCCTTGCGCGCATCGAGGCCACCGAGCCCAAGGTCAGGGCGCTGATCACGGTCATGGGCGACGAGGCCCTGAAACAGGCCGAGGCCCTGGACGCGGCCGGGCCCGATCCGTCCAAGCCGCTGTGGGGCGTGCCCATGGTCCTCAAGGACCTGCTGACCACCAAGGGCGTCCGGACCACCTGCGGGTCGAGGATTCTCGAGAATTTCGTGCCCTTCTACGACGCCACGGCCGTGGCCAGGTTGAAGGAGGCCGGGGCCGTGTTCATCGGCAAGGCCAACATGGACGAGTTCGCCATGGGCTCGTCCACCGAGAACTCCGCCTTTTTCATGACCGCCAACCCCTGGGACGTGGAACGCGTGCCCGGCGGGTCCTCGGGCGGTTCCGGAGCCACGGTGGCGGCGGGGCAGTGCTTCGGCGCGCTCGGCACCGACACCGGCGGGTCCATCCGCACCCCGTCGTCCTTCTGCGGCATCGTCGGTCTCAAGCCGACCTACGGGCGCATCTCCCGCTTCGGGCTCATCGCCTACGGCTCGTCGCTCGACCAGATCGGGCCCATGACCCGGTCCGTGGAGGACGCCGCGCGTCTGCTCCAGGTCATGGCCGGGCACGATCCCAAGGACTCCACCTCCGTGGACGTCGAGGTCCCGGACTACCTGGCGGCCCTGGGCCGCGAGGACCTGAAGGGCGTGCGCATCGGCCTGCCCGAGGAGTACTGGGGCGAGGGGCTGGACGCCGAGGTCAAGGAGGCCTGCCGGGCCGCCGTGGCTGAGATGGAGAAGCTCGGGGCCGTGACCGTGCCGGTCAAGCTGGCCCTGACCGAATACGCCATCGCCACCTACTACATCATCGCCATGGCCGAGGCCTCGTCCAACCTGTCGCGGTTCGACGGCGTGCGCTTCGGCTACCGCAACAAGAAGGCCGAGGAGTTGATCGACATGTACACCGCCAGCCGTACCGAAGGGTTCGGCGACGAGGTGCAGCGGCGCATCATCATGGGCACCTACGTCCTCTCCAGCGGCTACTACGACGCCTACTACAACAAGGCCGCCAAGGTCCGCCGCCTGCTGCGCCAGGATTTCGACAAGGCCTTCGAGCAGTGCGACCTGATCGCCGGCCCGGTCTGCCCTACCACGGCCTTCGTCACGGGCGACAAGGCCGACCCGCTGCAGATGTACCTCATGGACATCTTCACCATTTCAGCCAACCTGGCGGGCATCCCGGCCATGTCCCTGCCCGTTGGGCTCGGCAGGGACTCGCACATGCCGGTGGGCCTCCAGCTCATGGGCCCGGCCTTCTCCGAGCAGGCCATGCTCTCCGTGGCCGAACGGCTGGAGCGCGTCCTGCCGCCCCTGTCCATGCCCGAACTGTAGGGCTGTATCGCAACGCGAAAGCCGGTTGCCGACATCTGTCGGCAACCGGCTTTTTTTTATTGGGTGAATTATTGGTTTCGGCTTGGGGCCAAGACCCTTGGCCCGGATTGGCGGCCTTTTTGCGTTACTTCATGTCGTAGGTGGTCGGCCCGTTGCGGTAGTCCGTCGCGTTCAGCCAGGAGGACGGGTAGCCGATGGCCTTTGCGTCGCTGTCCGGCAGGTTGATGTAGCCGTCCGAGTACTTGGCGAACAGGGTGTGGGTCAGGTCCTTCCAGGTGGTGAGCACCTTGGCGGCGGTCTTGTCGCCGAAGGCGGTGACCAGGCGGCGCTGTTCCTCCTCGGGCTTGTCCGCCACGGCCTTGTCCAGGGCCGGGAGGGCGGCCAGGGCCTCGGCCTCCAGGGCCTGTTGCGCGGGCTTGATGTCCACCTCGGTCATGCGCCGGAAGTTCAGGCGCGACCAGTTGGCCAGGAGGTCGAAGGCCCACCAGGCCGAGGCCGGGTCGTACTGCTGCGGAGCGCCGGTCTGGTAGGACGCGGGCAACTGCGCGGCCTTGGCGAAGAACGGGGTGAAGACCGTGGTATAGGACACGTCCGGGCCGAACCAGACCAGTCCCCTGGTCATGTCCGGACCCTTGGGCCGGGTCTGGCAGACGAAGGTGTAGCCCTGGTAGAAGACCGAGATGGCCCGCTCCCAGGCCCCGTGGAACTTCTTCTCCTTGTCCACGTTGTTCTGGTTGCCGTCGTAGGGCCCGACAAAGCGGTGCGGGTCGCCGTAGGGTCCGGCGGCCGTGCCCTTGGTCAGGTCGAACTGCGTGCCCTCGTAGTGGTCGCGGTAGAGGGAGAAGACGTCGGTCACGGCCAGCTTGTTTTTGGGCGGGATGGAGAACGGGTAGTCGCGGGTGTAGGTGTCCCTGACCCACGGCGACAACCCCAGGTCCGGGTTGACCCGGTCCATGGCCCGCCAGACGCGCCGGAGCGAATAGTAGGGGTGGTTGTATTCGCCGGGGGAGACCGCGCGCAGCCAGTCCACGGGCCCCTGTTTGCTCTCGTCCCACCAGCCGAGCTTCTTCAGGCCGGGGATGAGCAGCCTGGAGTACCGGAAATTGGCCGGATCGTCCTTGACCACGTCGCGGATGCGGAAGGTGTTGGCGGCCACGAAGTATTCGCCGTCCGGCAAGCGCCGGGCCACCCAGGCCGAGTGGTACTTGGCGTCGGGCAGGGCGCACATCTCGAAGACCCAGGCCTCGTTCCCGTCGCCCACCAGCAGGGTCTCGCCCGTGGAGAAGAAGCCGTACTCGTCGATGAGCGCGCCCATGAGGTTCACGGCCTCGCTCGCGGTGGCGCAGTTCTCCAGGGCGATGCGCGACAGCTCCGAGCTGTAGAAGATGCGCTGCGGCCGACCGTTTCCCTTGCGGCTGGGGCGCGGCTCGTAGTTGGCCCCGTTGGTGCACTCGCCCATCATCAGGTTCTTTTCGTTCATGATCCCGTAGTTGCCGTCGAAATAGGCGAACGAGGTCTCCTGTCTGCGGCCGAGCAGCTTCCAGATGCGTTCAAAGGGAATCCTGGCCAGATACGGGGTGGGCTCGAAGCCGGGGGTATCGTATCCCGGCCCCCGGTCGTCGGTGACGATGCGCGGGTAGCGGTAGGCGTCCGCGTATATCTTTCGTTCCCCCACCTGCTTTTTGGCGGGGACGTAGATGATCCGCTGGTCGCCCAGCTCGTCGTCGTCCGAGTGCGCGACCAGCATGGACCCGTCCGCGCTGGCGCCGGGTGTGACGATCATGGTGGTGCAGGCCGGGGCCTGGGGAACCGCGAACAGGACGGCCAGGCAAAAGGCCGCGACCGGAAGAATGGGGAATTTCATGCAGGGCTCCTTGATGACGTTCCGAAACGGAGGCGAGCATAGCATGCCGCCGGCGGGCCGCAACAGTATAATATCTTCCCATTTTTCGCTCAGTCTCGTAGGATGCGGCACATGACGCACAGGGGAGAATGTCGATGACCATCGCCGTGGCCGTTTCGGGCGGCATGGACAGCCTGCTGGCCCTTGCCCTGCTCAAGGAGCGGGGCGAACCGCTGCTGGCCGTGCACGGCCATTTCCTGCCGCCGTCCCCGGCCTGGGAGACGGTCACGACCGGGCTGGCCGGGGCGTGCGCCGTGCTCGGCGTGCCGTTCCACGCGCTGGACCTGCACGCGTCCTTCGACGACCGGGTCATCAAACCGTTCGTGGCAGAGTACAAGGCCGGGCTGACGCCCAACCCGTGCGCCATGTGCAACCCGCGCATGAAGTTCGGGGTGCTCTTCGACGCGGCCCGCAACCTCGGGGCGGAACGGCTGGCCACCGGGCACTACGTCAGCATGGAGGACCGGGCGCAGGGGCGGATGCTCGTGCGCGGCGCGGACCAGTCCAAGGACCAGAGCTATTTCCTGTCCATGGTCCCGGTGGAGAAGCTGCGCCTGGCCGAGTTCCCCCTGGCACGGACCCTCAAGCGGGACGTGCCCGCCGTGCTCGCGGCCCACGGCCTGACCCCGCCGCTCAAGGCCGAGAGCCAGGAGATCTGCTTCGTGCCGGACGACGACTACCAGCACTTCCTGACCTCGCGCGGGGACATGCCCGGTCCGGGGCCCGCGGTTCTGCCGGACGGGCGGGTCGTCGGCGGGCACCAGGGGCTGTGGCGGCACACCCAGGGCCAGCGGCGCGGCCTGGGCATCGCCTGGTCCGAGCCCCTGTACGTGCTCGAGAAGGACGTGCCCGGCAACACCCTGATCGTGGGCCCGAAGGAGTTTCTGGCGGCCAAGGGGTGCGTGGCCGGACAGGTCAACCTCATGTGTCCGGTGGAGTCCTGGCCCGGGACCGTGCTGGTCCAGACCCGCTACCGCCAGAAGGCCAAGCCCGCAAGGGTGCGGCTGACCGGCGGCAGGCTGTATTTTGATTTCCTGGAGCCGCACACGCGGCCCACGCCCGGCCAGGTGGCGGCGGTCTACGACGAGTCGGGGACCGTGCTCGGCGGCGGGGTCATCGAGAAGGCGTTGTAGCTACCAGGTGTCGCGGCGCATCTCCATCCGTTCGCGCAGGTCCTGATCGAACCCCTCGCGCCGCTCCTTGTTCATGGTCTTGTGGATCTTCTCGGCGGTCAGTTCCGGCTTCTTCTCCAGGTAGGCGGCCATGCGCTGGACCGCGCTGGTGGCCCGGTAGTAAAGGGGTTCCCGGTAGGTCTTGAGCAGGCCGAAGCCCGTCTCGCGTTCGCCCTGGTAGATGAGCGTCAGGCCGAGATAGTAGGTGGAGTCGGGCAGGTCCGGGTATTTTTCGAGGGTGTCGGTGAAGATTTTGCGGGCCGCATCCAAATTTCCGTCGTTCAACTGCTTGATTCCTGCCTTGTTGTTGAGATAGGCCTCGTTCGGGCCGTTGTTCAGGAAGTCGCCGTAGGTGTTCAGGGCGACCCCGAACCCGCCCGCGCCCACGCCCACCGAGGTCGTGCCCGCGCCCATGCCCACGCCCACGCGGGTGCCGCCGTTGTTGCCCACGCCCACGCCCACCCCGAGGGTGTTCACGCAGGCCGCCAGCAGCAGGCAGGCCAGCAGGGCGGCCAGGCGGCCGACCAGGGAGGAGGACGCGGTGCCGGATCGGCGATGGGCGGGAATCGTTTGCTTCATGGGGACCACCTCGGCTAGTGTGGATGAACTTTTTTTACGAACCGGACAGATATATTCTAGCATGACAACCTTTCACACCGCCACCCTGGGCTGCAAGATAAACCAGTACGAGACCCGGTCCATCGCCGAGGCCTGGACCGGCCGGTCCGCCGTGGAGGTGGACGACCCGCGCGCGGCGGACCTGATCCTGGTCAACTCCTGCGCCGTGACCGCCAACGCCGTGGCCGACCTGCGCCAGGCCGTGCGCCGCTTCCACCGCGACAACCCCGAGGCGGGGATCATCGTCACCGGGTGCGCGGCCCAGGTCATGCCCGAGGAGCTGGCCCAACTGCCCGGCGTGGTCCGGGTGGTCTCCCAGGCGGACAAGGCGCGGCTCCTGGACGGTCCGGGATTGGACGGTCCGGGTTTGGGCAGCCTCGAAGCGAGCCCCAATTTGGACGGGAACGTGCCGGACAAGGCCGAAGGGGTCCGGTTCGCGCCCTTTTCCATCACCGGCTACGGCCGGGCCCGGGCCGTGGTCAAGGTCCAGGACGGCTGCTCCCATTTCTGCACCTACTGCATCGTGCCCCTGACGCGCGGCCGGTCCGTGAGCCGCGATCCGGCCGAGGTGGAGGGCGAGGTGGCCCGTCTGCTCGGGGCGGGCTTCCGCGAGTTCATCCTGAGCGGCATCAACCTGCGCCACTTCGGGCGCGACCTGCCCGGCAAACCGGATTTCTGGGACCTGGTGGCCCGCCTGGAAACGAACTTCGCCCCGGAGTGGACCGGGCGGGCGCGGCTGCGCATCTCGTCCGTGGAGCCGGGCCAGCTGACCGACAAGGCGCTGGACGTTCTCGGCGCGTCCCGGCTGGTCTGCCCGCAGCTGCATCTCTCCCTGCAAAGCGGGGACCCGGACGTGCTCAAGGCCATGGGGCGCGGCCACTATTCGCCGCAGTCCGCCGTGGACTTCATGGACCGGCTTAAGGCATTCTGGCCGGTCATGGGCCTGGGCGCGGACCTGATCACCGGCTTCCCCGGCGAGACCGAGGAACGGTTCGAGCACACCCTGGACCTGTGCCGGGCCCTGCCTCTGACCTACGGCCACGTCTTTCCCTATTCCGAGCGGCCCGGCACCCGCGCCGTGGACCTGCCCGGCGCGGTGGACGTGCCGGTGCGCAAGGAGCGCGCCGCCCGGCTGCGCAAGCTCGTGGGCCGGAAAAAGGCGGCCTTTCTCAAGACGCTTCTGGACCTGCCGCATCTGGACGTGCTCGTCCAGGACGCACGCGGGCGAGGGGTGTCCGAGTACTATGCGGCCTGCCGGTTCGAGACCCCGCCGGACGCCCCGCCGCGTTCCCTGGTCAGGGCGCGCCCCCTGCGCGTGGACAAGGGCGTGGTCGTGGTCGGGCCCTTTGGGCCGGAGGAGGCCGAGGCATGAGCACGCCCCGCACCCCGGACCCCGGCATGCTGGTCATCTCCGTGCTGAGCGCGGACTGGGACGCGTTCTGGCCCGAGGTCCAGGCCGTCCTGACCGAGCGGTTCGGCCCGTTCCAGGCCTCGGAGCCGTTCCCCTTCGTGGAGACCGACTACTACGACGAGGAGCTGGGCGCGCCCATCACCCGGCGGCTGCTGGCCTTCGACGAACTGCGTCCCCTGGATGAGCTGGCCGACGTCAAGCTGTGGACCAACGGGCTGGAGCGACGCTTCGCCCGGGACGGGCGGCGGCTCTTCAACCTGGACCCCGGCTTCCTGACCCAGCAGTCCCTGGTCCTGGCCACGGGCAAGAATTTTTCCCACCGGGTCTATCTCAAGGACGGCATCTGGGCGGACCTGACGCTCATGTGGCAGCGCAAGCACTGGGTGGATTTTCCCTGGACCTTCCCGGACTATGCCGGGGAGGCCATGAAAACGCGGCTGACAAAGCTGCGCCTGTCGTATAAAACCATGCTCAGCAAGCCGCAAACGTGATTCTTTCGCACAACACGCGGCTTACAACCACAAGGAAAAACATATGCCTGTAAGCATGACCGGCTTCGGCCGGTCCGAGACCAATGCCCACGCCTGGACGCACGTCTGGGAGATCAAGAGCGTCAATGGCCGTTTTCTGGACGTGAAGTGGCGCATCCCCGGCTCCCTGCGCTCCCTGGAGAACGGCTGGGAGCGCGTCGTCCGCACCTACGCCTCGCGCGGCCGTGTGGATGTCTCCCTGAACCTCGAGGTCCTGGACGCCGAGGTGCTCGGCGTGTCCTTCAACGAGACCATGGCCACGGCCATGATCCGTCAGATGGAGAAGCTGGCCGAGAGGCGGCAGGAGATTTTCAATCCGGACTACAACCGGCTCCTGGCCATGCCGTCCCTGTGGCGGGACAACTCCAACGAGCCCGACCCCGGCCTGACCGAAAGCCTGAACAAGGGGCTCGAAGCCGCCCTGGCCGATTGGGTGAACGCCCGGGCCCGCGAGGGCGAGGCCCTGGTGGCAGACCTCACGGCCCGCTTCGCCACCCTGCGCGGCCTGGCCGACAAGGTCCGCGAGCGCGTGCCCGACATCCTCGAGGCCAAGAAGGCGGGGCTTCGGCAGCGCATCACCGACATGCTGGACTCGGCCAATGTCGAGTTCTCCGAGGACCGCATGCTCCAGGAGGTGGCCTACCTCACGGACAAGCTCGACGTGTCCGAGGAGCTGACCCGGCTGGACGCCCACCTGGACCGGCTGGCCGAGGTCCTGGCCGACAAGGACGACGTGGGCAAGAAGCTGGACTTCCTGGTCCAGGAGACCTTCCGCGAGATCAACACCTGCGGCAACAAGGCCCAGGACACCGAGGTCAGCCGGTTGGTGGTGGATTTCAAGGCGGAGCTGGAACGCTGCCGCGAACAGGTGCAAAACATCGAGTAGGTGGCCATGCAGAAACAGGGATTACTCAACGTCGGCTTCGGCAACTTCGTGGTCCTCGACCGGGTCGTGTCCATCGTCAACCCGTCCAGCGCGCCCATGCGGCGGCTGCGCGAGGACGCCCGCGCCGAGGGGCGGCTCATCGACGCCACCCAGGGCCGCAAGACCAGGGCGATCATCGTCACCGACTCCAACCACGTTGTCCTGTCTGCCATCCAGGCCGAGACCATCGGGCAGCGGTTCAGCGCGGACGAGGGGGAATAGGTGACCTTTGACGATCACAAATTCCGGCTGGGCCAGGTCCTGGTGGTCTGTGCGCCCAGCGGCACGGGCAAGAGCACACTGATCGCCATGCTGCGCGAGGAATACCCGGACTTCGGCTTCTCCATCTCCTACACCACCCGCGCCCCGCGCGGCGTCGAGCAGGACGGCCGGGAGTACCACTTCGTCTCCCGCGAGACCTTCGTGGCCATGCGCAGCCGGGGGGCCTTCTGCGAGTGGGCCGAGGTCCACGGCAATTTCTACGGCACGGCCACCAAGCCGGTGGAGGAGATGCTTCACCGGGGGCAGGACGTGCTCTTCGACATCGACGTGCAGGGCGCCAAGCAGCTCAAGAAGACCTTCTACAAGGGGACCTTCGTGTTCCTGCTCCCGCCGTCGCGCGAGGAGCTGGTCCGCCGTCTCAAGGGGCGCGGCACGGACTCCGAGGAGTCCATCGCCAAACGGCTGACCAATGCCTCGGGCGAGCTGGCCCAGGCCGAGTGGTTCGACTACTGGGTGGTCAACGACGACCTCGCCGAGGCCTACGACGAACTCAAGGCCGTGTACCTGGCCGGACGGTGCAAGCCGTCGCTGAGGCCCGGTATCCTCGACAACATCATGCAGACCTGGAAGAACAATGGCTGAACTCGTCGTCGCACTGGATTTCAAGGACGCGGCCTCGGCCCTGTCCACGGCCCGGACCCTTCGCGGCGCGGCCCCGTGGATGAAGGTCGGCCTGGAACTGTTCACGGCCGAAGGCCCCAAAATGATCGCCGGTCTCAAGGACATGGGCTTCAAGGTCTTCCTGGACCTGAAATTCTTCGACATTCCCAATACGGTGCAGGGCGCGGTGCGCTCGGCGGCCCGGCTGGGCGTGGACATGGTCAACATCCACGCCCTGGGCGGGCAGCGCATGGCCGAGGCGGCCATGGCGGGGTGCCTTGAGGGCGCTTTGCCCGGTCAGGAGCCGCCCCTGGTCCTGGCCGTGACCATGCTGACCAGCATGGCGGCGGGCGACCTGCCCGTCCCGGGCGCGCCCGGCCCCTCGGAGATGGCCCTTGACCTGGCTGTGAAAGCCAAGCAATATGGCTTAAATGGCGTGGTCTGCTCGGGCCTGGAGGTGGAGCGGATCAAGGCGTCCTGCGGGAGCGCGTTCGCCTGTCTGACCCCCGGCATCCGGCCGGCCGCAAGCGAGGCCGGGGACCAGCGGCGGGTGGTCACGCCCGCGCAGGCGGTGCGCAGCGGGTCGGATTTCCTGGTGGTGGGCAGGCCGATCACCGGGGCCGAACGGCCCGAAGAAGCGGCCCGGGCAATCATCGAGGAGATGAACCGGGCCCGATAGGAGCGTTGGATGGCCGAACACGGGCAGGGTGCCGAGACGCGGCACGAGATAGTGCGGGACGGGGCCGAGAAGATCAAGGGCATCTTCTCCACGCAGACCGTGGCCAGGGTCGGCACCGGGACCACCCAGCGCAAGACGATCCAGAAGACATACTGGGACGCCGAGGAGCTCGACTCCGGCGAAATTTCCGTCCAGCCCCTGAACCGGAACTACGTGCCCTCCGGCCCCAAGCGCAACATCCCGCGCGACGACTTCCTGACCAAGTTCAACCCCGAACCCGAGTTCTACGTGTCCACGGTCTACCCGGCCATGAAGGAGCTGGACGGGGCCATCGTGCGCGGCGAAAAGCATCGCGAGCGGGGCGCGGCCTACTCCGCCGAGTTCGAGTACAAGCAGGCCATGGCCATCGACGAGGAGAACGTCCGGGCCAACTTCGGCCTGGGGCTGACCTACCTCGACCGTGGCGACCAGGCCAAGGCCAACGACATCTTCGAGCGGCTGGTGGGGCTGGAGGCCGCCTTCAACACCGAGCACAAGCACCTGTTCAACGACTTCGGCATCAACATGCGCAAGAACAGGATGTACGACCAGGCCCTGAAGTATTATCTTCGGGCCGAGCAGCTGGTTCAGAACGACGAGCACCTCTTCCACAACATCGCCCGCTGCTACTTCGAGAAGGGCAACATCGAGGGGTGCAGGAAATATCTGGTCAAGAGCCTGGAGCTGAACCCGAATCTCGAGGCGAGCCTGAAGTTCTGGGCCTTTCTCAAGGAAAAGGGATACGTGGGCAAGGGCGAGGGACCGGACGTGTCGGCCGTCAGGCCGGCCGCGCGGTCCGGGG
Source organism: Pseudodesulfovibrio mercurii (assembly GCF_000189295.2). NCBI lineage: Bacteria > Pseudomonadati > Thermodesulfobacteriota > Desulfovibrionia > Desulfovibrionales > Desulfovibrionaceae > Pseudodesulfovibrio > Pseudodesulfovibrio mercurii. Next base: position 3,748,877 of record NC_016803.1, read on the forward strand.
ACGATACGGCTGCGGCGGACGGGAAAAAACCGGCCCCTTCCGCACCCATCAAGCTGGATTAAGGCGTCCGGTGAGCCGCCGGGCGGCTCGGGGCAGGAGTGTTCATGAATCAGGACAAGATCCAGGGCTTCCTTCAGGAACTGCCGCTCATGCGCGAGGACCTGCCGTTCTCGCCCGAGGTCCTGAGCCGGCTGTTCGTCCAGACCGGCAACGGCTCCCTGGCCTCCATGGAAGACGTGGGCGAGACCCTGAGCAAGGACCAGGGGCTTACCGCCCGCATCCTGAAGCTGGCCAATTCCGCCTATTACGGTCTCCAGGCCGAGGTCCAGTCCGTGCCGCGCGCGGCCGCCGTGCTCGGCATGGCCGAGATCCGCAACATCGTCCTGGCGTTGGGCGTCAACGGCCTGACCCAGCGCTACCCCCTGCCCGAGGATTTCGACCTGGGGCGCTACTGGGCGCACCAGTTCATGGTCGCCATGGTGGCCAAGGAACTGTCCGACATGACCGACGTGGGCAAGCCGGAGAACCTGTTCACCTCCGGGCTGCTCCACGACTTCGGCAAGCTCGTCACCGCCCTGAAGCGGCCCTCGGACTGGGCGGCCATCCGCGAACTGGCCGAGAGCGGGGAGCTGGCCGACAGCGACGCCGAGGAGGAGTACTGGGGGCTGGACCACGCGGTCATCGGCGCCCTGGTGCTGCGCTCCTGGGACCTGCCCGCCGCCCTGGTGGAGCCGGTCAACTGGCATCACTCGCCGGACCTGTCGCCGGAATTTTCCAACGAGTCCAACGTCATCAGTCTTGCCGACAGCGTGGTCCACGCCGTGGACGACCCGGACGGGCAGTACGGGGAGCGGGTGGACGACCTCTGCCAGGCGGTGGACGTGGACATGGACGACATCCTGGAAGTCGCCGAGGAGCTGGTCGACTCGGACGACATCGAACAATTCGTGAACATACTCTCCTGACCACACGGGATCATCACCTTGCCTTGCATCTGGAAACCCCGCAACGAGGGGACCGCACCGTCGTCGGCCGCGGCCATGGCCGAGGAACTGAACGTTTCGCCGCTCATCGTCGAAATCCTCTGGAACCGGGGACTGACCGACCTGGGCGACATGGACCGCTTTCTCAGCCCGCTGCTCCGGCACATGGCCAACCCGGCAGCGGTGCCCGGCCTGACCGAGGCCGCCGAAACCCTGGCCCGCGCCCTGGATCGGGGCGGCACCCTGGCCGTCTGGGGCGACTACGACGTGGACGGCATCACGGCCACGGCGGTCATCAAGGAATTCTTCGCCCTGCGCGGCCGGGAGGTCATGCACCACCTGCCCAACCGCATGGAGGAGGGCTACGGCATGAACGTGCCGGGCGTGGAGGCGCTCCATGCCCGGGGCGCGGACGTGCTCCTGACCGTGGACTGCGGCATCTCGGACCTCGCGCCCGTGGCCCGCGCCCGCGAGCTGGGCATGACCGTTGTGGTCACGGACCACCACCTGCCCGGCGAGACCCTGCCCGAGGCCCACGCCGTGTGCGACCCGCGCCTGGCCGAAGGCGGTCCGTGCGACGACCTGGCCGGGGTGGGCGTGGCCTTCATGCTCGTGGTCGCCCTGAACAACCTGCTGCCCGGCGACAAGGTGGACGTGCGCCCGCTGCTCGACCTGGTGGCCCTCGGGACCATCGCGGACATCGTCAAGCTGACCGGCCAGAACCGCATCCTGGTCAAGAACGGCCTGCTGGTCATCAAGGAGGCCAGGCGGCCCGGCATGGCCGCGCTCAAAGTGGTCAGCGACTACGCCCGCCAGGCCGAGCTGGGGGCCGGGCAGATCGGCTTCCATCTGGCTCCGCGCATCAACGCGGCCGGGCGCATGGGCGACCCGGAAAAGGCCCTGAACCTGCTGCTGGCCAAGGATTTCGACTCGGCCATGCCCATCGCCGAGGAACTGGACGCCATCAACATGGAGCGCCGCCGCCAGGAGCAGGAGATCGCGGACGAGGCCCTGGCCCAGGCCGAGACCATGCGCCACATGGCCGGTCTGGTCCTGTTCGCCGATCACTGGCATCCGGGCATCATCGGCATCGTGGCCTCGCGCGTGGCCGAAAAATACTACCGGCCCACGCTGCTGCTCTGCGCACCCGACGGTCCCGAAGGGCCGCTCAAGGGGTCCGGCCGGAGCATCCCGGAGTTCAACCTGCACGACGGTCTGGCCCAGGTGAGCGACGTGCTCGCCGGATTCGGCGGCCACGCCCAGGCCGCCGGGCTCTCCCTCGACCCCTCGAACCTCGAAGCCCTGCGCGAGCGGTTCAACGCCCATGTGGTCGAGACACTCGGGGCCAAGCCCCTCACCCCGACCCTCAAGCTCGACCACGAACTGGCCTTCTCCAACATCAACAACACCCTGCTCAGGGAACTGGAACTGCTTCAGCCCTTCGGCATGGGCAATCCCGAACCGGTCTTCGCCACCAGGCCCGTCCGCGTGGCCGAACACGCCCTGTTCGGCCGCGAAGGCGAACACGTCAAACTCGTCCTCGAAGACCAGGAGAGCGGCACCAAGCTGCCCGGCAAGGCCTGGCGAATGGCCGGCTCCCTGACCCGCGCCGTCCAGGGCCGGACCATGCGCTTCGCCTTCACCCCCAAGATAGATAGATTCCGGGGCGTCCCGAGCATCGACCTGCGGATTCGGGACTGGATATTTTAGCAATCGGGAATGGAAGGGGGTTGCACGGCTATTGTCGGGTGGCTTGGTCCCCGGAGCGCGCCGTTGGCGTGAAAACAACAGGGCCGACGCGGTATTACCGTGTCGGCCCTGTTGTTTTCATTCGATTCCGTTTCGTCTAGACGAAGTCGGCGGCGTTGTAGCTCGACCGGACCAGCGGGGCGCTGAACATGTGGCGGATGCCGCGCTTCTTGCCCTCCTCGGCGTACATTTCGAAGACCTCGGGCTCCACGTAGCGCCGGACCATGGGGTGCTGGCGGCTGGGCTGCATGTACTGGCCGATGGTCACGATGTCGCAGTCGATGGCCGCCAGGTCGTCCAGCACGGTCATGATCTGCTCGTCGGTTTCGCCCAGTCCGACCATGATCCCGGACTTGGTCGGGATGTCCGGGCGCAGGCGCTTGGCGTTCTCGAGCACGGCCAGGGACTGGCGGTAGTCGGCCTGGGGCCGGATGTGGTCGTACAGGACCGGCACGGTCTCCAGGTTGTGGTTGAGCACGTTGGGCCCCGCGTCGAGCACGGTCTTGAGCGCGGGTTCACTGCCCTGGAAGTCCGGGATGAGGACCTCCACGGTGCAGTCGGGCAGGACCTCGCGCACGGCCCGGATGCAGGCCGCGAAGTGGGCGGACCCGCCGTCCTCGAGGTCGTCGCGGGTGACCGAGGTGATGACCACGTGGCGGAGCTTCAGCCGCCGGGCGGCCTCGGCCACGCGGGCGGGCTCGGTGGGGTCGAGCGGCTCCATGTCCCCGGAGGCGATGTTGCAGAAGGCGCAGTTGCGCGTGCAGATGGCCCCCATGACCAGGAAGGTGGCCACGTTCTTGGAGAAGCACTCCCATTTGTTGGGGCACTTGGCGCTTTGGCAGACCGTGTTCAGGTGCAGGTCGCCGATCAGCTCCGCGGTGTTGGCGAAGTTTTCGTTACTCGGCAGCTTGATCCGCAGCCACGGCGGAATCCGCAAAGGCTTTTGCAAAGGCTCGTGTAAAGACATGCTTGACGTCCTCCATGGGGATGTCCCGCCCGGCTTCGGCGGAGATGGAAGTGGGCACCGCGCCCTGGATGCCGCACAGGGTGATGGCGTTGAAAAGACTGGTATCGCTGGCCACGTTCAGGGCCAGGCCGTGGTAGGTCACCCAGTGGCGCACACCGATGCCCATGGAACATATTTTGCGCGTTTCGTCCACCCAGACGCCCGGATGCTTGGGCCGCCTGATGGTCGCGACCCCGAAGTGGGCGCAGGTGTCCATGACCGCCTGCTCCATGTCGTCGAAGAACTTGCGCATGCCGCCGGGTCGCTTCTCCACCCGCCAGATGGGGTAGGCCACCAGCTGGCCGGGGAAGTGGCAGGTGATGTTCCCGCCGCGCGTGGTCTGGACCAGCTCGATGCCGTGGGCCTCAAGCTGTTCGGGGTTCAGGTGCAGGTTCTCGGCCCCGCCCTGGCGGCCCAGGGTGATGACCTTGGGGTGTTCCAGCAGGAACAGGGTGTTGTCCCGGTCGCCGTTCAGCACACCGTCCAGCGTCTCCAGTTGCAGGGCCTCGGCGTCCTTGTAGCCGATGAGCCCCAGGTCGATGATCTTCATTACTTTCCTTGGACCTTGTACGGAAGGATGAGCGCCTTGGACTTGAGGTCCGTCTTCGGGTTGGACGGCCAGTCGGGCGCGATTTGCTGGCCCGGAAACAGGGGCCGGATGCCCGGCGCGTATTCGAGCAGGGTCAGCCCCCGGTCGGAGCAGGCGTACTGGCCTTTGCCGCCGTGGAGCTTGAACGGTTCGGACACGGCCCGGACCAGCCCCCGATGGGCTGCGCCGCCGGGCGAAAGATAGAGGAAGTTGAGGGATACGTTGTCCTTGGCCAGGTCGGCCTCGGCGGACACGGCCTCCAGCCAGGCGGGCGCGCCCTTGGTGGAGAAGTTGAAGTGGCACCAGGGTCCCTGGCCCATGGCGGGCATGGGACACTCGACCGTGTGCGGGCAGGGCGCGATGGGCTTGTACCCCTTTTCCAGGAACTGGGCGCGCATCTCGCTGATGATCCGCCCGGCCAGGCGCACGCCGGTCTCGACCAGCAGGATGCGGCCGGTGTCCTTGGTGGCCCCGACCATGTGCGCGGCCAGCTTCTCGGCCTGGGGCCGGGTGGACCGGCCGGACCAGTCCAGCTCGTTAAAGGCGTTGGCGGCCATGAGCAGGTCCGCCTTGTCGCGGATGTGCTCCGTGAACCCGCCCTTGACGGTCTTGATGCGCCAGGGCGAGTCCTTCCCGGCCAGGGCCTGGAAGAGCTGCACGCCCGTGTGCATGGTCTTGGGCGCGATGTCCAGGCAGGTGAAGGAGAGTCTGCGCGCGCGCAGGTGCGGCCGGGCCATCCACAGGGCCAGGACCGTGGTCAGCGGGCCGGTGCCCAGGTCCGCCACCTGGCCGTCCTCGGGGATGTCCAGCTCCAGGCCGGTGAACAGCCGGGACAGGCGGAACAGGTTCCAGGGCAGGAAATAATAGAGGTACGGCGACAGGAACTTGGCGTCGGTCATGTACTCCTTGCGCCGGGTGGACCGCTCGTTGGTCAGGCTGCGCGACATGTCGCGGATGTCGTACTTGAGCTGCTCGCGGTGCTTGCCCTTGAGCGGCCAGACCGCCTTGAGCAGGGTCTCGAACCGGTCGAGCTGCGCGCAGTTGTCCTCGGTCAGCAGGGGAAAAAGGCCGTCAATCGACATAGGAAAAACGCATCCTCTTGATGAATTGGTCGCCGAAATCGGCGTCGCCGGTCAGGTCCACGAGGGTCAGTCCCTCGGGCAGCGACTCGGCGAAGGTCCGCGCCTGCGGGTCGCTCAGGAGCAGCTCCGTGCCCCGGAGGGAGGTGTTGCCCGCCTTGACGGTCCGGGCCGCGCAGCCGGGGGGCAGGAAGCCCAGGGTCTCCAGGTCGGCGGGCGAGACATGTTCGCCGAGCGCGCCCGCCAGGTGGATCTCCCGGAGCGCGCCGGGACCGATCCCGGCGGCCTTGAGCAGGGCGGACACGGCCAGGTTGAAGGCCGCCTTGACCTTCAATATCTCCTCCACGTCCGATGCCGGGAAGCGGACCGCCTCGTTGACCGTGAAGGCGGGCTCGCCGTCCACGGCGGTCACCTGCCCGGCCAGGCGGGCGGCCAGGGGGGTGGTCCCCTGGGCGAAGCGGCCGGACTCGTCCAGCACGCCGTGGGCGCGCAGGATGGCGGCCAGGGACAGGTAGCCCGTGCCGGTCATGCCGCCGCGGGCGGCGTCGGCCGCGCCCGCGTCCTCAAAATAGCGGACCTCCAGCCCCTTGGGGGTCAACCGAAAGCCGGTGATGGCGCCGGGTCCGGCGGTGCGGCCGAAGGACAGGCCCACGCCCTCCAGGGCCGGGCCCATGGGCACGCTGGCGCACAGCCGTTTCTCGGGGGACAGGGCCAGGATGAATTCGCCGTTGGTGCCCAGGTCGGCCAGCAGGAAGGGGTATTGCGGGGTGCCGCCGTATTCGATGGCGGTCAGCCCGGCGGACAGATCGGCCCCGACGAACGGCGCGAGCAGGGGCGGGATGTACGCGGGGGGCAGTCCCGCGCCCAGCCGCTTCTCGTCGCCGCCGAAATAGGACAGCCGGTAGGGCGCGGCGGCCAGGTCGTCGGGCTTTTTGCCGAGCAGGATGTACGTCATGGCCGGGTTGCCGGACACGGCCAGGGCCACGCACCGGCCGCCCAGGTTGCGCTCGGCAAGCCCTGCCAGCTCAGTGATGCGGTCGGTGATCAGGGCGCGGAGCACGAACCGGCCTTCCGCGTCGGCCGCGGCCGCCAGCCGGGACATGACCTCGGAGCCCATGCCCATCTGCGGGTTGAGCTCCCGGCCCGTGGCCACGGGCTCGCCGTCCACCAAAGCGGTCCAGTGGATGGAGGTGGTCCCCAGGTCCACGGCCAGGGCGAAATCGCCGCCCGCCTGCTTGAGGGCGCGCACGGCGCGCGGGCTGCGCACCGGCTCGGGCAGCTCGATCTCGCACGGCTCGGACGGGTGCAGGCAGGAGAGCCGCCACCCCTGGTCGAGCTTGTCGCGGCCGAGCTTTTTCAGCTCTTCGCGGGCCGGTTCGGGCGCGTCCTTGAGGTAGCGCACGCGGCACAGGCCGCACTTGCCCAGTCCCGAGCACAGGGGCACGCCGTGCCACAGCCGGGAGAGAAAGATGGTCCGGGCCAGGGTGTCGCCCGGTCTCGGCTCCAGGGCGAAGCGCCCGCCGTCGAAGGTGTGTATCAGTATGCTCACGTGGTCTCCAGGGGGCAGACTAGCCCAAGGGCGGGGCCGTGTAAACGGCGGGATGGGCTTGGCGGCCGGGGGAGAAGTTGGTAGGGGTCTTGGTCGGCGGCGCATCAACCCCAAGGGAGGCGACATGTCCCGGGCAAGGGCCAATGGCATCGACATCGAGTACGACACGTTCGGCGACGGCAAGGACCCCGCATTGCTGTTGATCATGGGCGGGGGAAGCCAGATGATCTACTGGGAGGCCGGGTTCTGCGAAATGCTGGCGGGGCGGGGCTACCACGTGATCCGTTTCGACAACCGGGACATCGGCCTGTCCACCACGTTCGACGAGGCGGGCGTGCCCGACATGGCGGCGGTCATGGCCGGTGAGCCCGTGACGCCCGCCTACACACTTGAGGATATGGCGGACGACGCCGCGGGCCTGCTCGACGCCCTCGGCATCGACAGGGCGCACGTCTGCGGGGCCTCGGTCGGGGGCATGATCGCCCAGGCCGTCGCGTACCGGCATCCGGCGCGCGTCCTGAGCCTGACGTGCATCATGTCGAGCACCGGGAACCCCGATCTGCCGAAGATCGCGGACGACGTCCTGGCCGAGGTGTACAAGCCCGTCCCGGCCGAGCGCGGGGCATTCGTCGCGCACCAGGTGGCCATGTGGCGGAAGCTGTGGAGCCCCGGATTTCCCTTCGAGGAGGAACGGCTGCGCCGTCTCCTGGGCGAAGGCTTCGACCGGTCCTACCATCCGCAGGGCATGGCCCGCCAGGGGCTGGCCGTCGTGGCCCACGGCTACCGGCCCTCCGCCATCGCCTCGATCGAGGCCCCCACGCTCGTGATCCACGGCGACAGGGACCCCTTCATGTCCCTGGAGGGCGGCAGGGAGACGGCCCGGCTCATACCGGGCGCGCGGCTGCTGGTCATCGAGGGCATGGGCCACGACCTGCCGACGCCGGTCTGGCCGCGCATCGTGGAGGCCATGGCCGAACACATGGGGGCGGCGGACCGGCAACAGTCGCCCGCTCAAGAGTAAGGGAGATGGGGCGGAAGCGCCCCCGGCAGCGGTCCATGCGGCCCGCCTGATCCAAAGGCGTTCCCCCATACCGAGTCCGTACCAACCCGGAGAAGCGGCACACCATGCCGCACCTCGCCGCTCCCCGCGAAGCGGCACAAAAAGTTTCGGAAGGGAAAGGGGATGGGGGGCCGGGGGCAACCGCCCCTAGCAGCGGTCCATGCGCTTGAGGGCGTCGTGGAGGTGGCTCAGCCAGATGTCCACCAGGCAGTCGTATTCGCCCGCGCCCCGGAGCACCGCCTCGCATTCGATGCCCGCCCGTTCCAGGCGGGTCTTCCAGCTGGTCTCGGAGTCGCCGACCATGTCCCGGGCCGCGTGCCAGCCCGCGCCGAACAGGAAGGGCAGGAGGTGGGCCTTTCTCACGCCGTCGGCCTGGAACCGCTCGATGACCGCGTCGATGCCGGGTTCGGCCTCCATGGCGCCCATGTGCACGGACGGGTCGCGCTCCTGGAAGGCGCGGTGCAGGGCCTCGTAGTAGACGTTGCCGTCGTGCTTGGTGCCGTGGCCCATGAACAGCACGGCGTCGTTCTCGCCCTTGCCCTGTTCGGCGATGGTCAGGACCGCCTCGGCCACCGCCTCGACGCCCGCCTCGCCCGCCACCAGGGGAAAGCCGACCTCCACCCGGCGGAAGCCGTCCGCGCTGAGCATGCGCTCGTTGGCCAGGCCCAGCAGCTCGTGGAACTCGGTGCCGGGGATGAGGTGCAGGGACTGGATGGCCACGTGGGTCACGCCCTCGTCCCGGAGCCTGTCCAGGGCGGCGGGCACGGAGTCCACCGCCTCGCCCGCCTTCTTCATGTGTCCCCGGATGGTCTTGGAGGTGTAGGCCACGCGCACGGGCAGGTCGGGATAGGCCGTCCGGACGCGCTCGACGATGTGGCTCAGCGAGGCCATGGCGTTCTTGTGCCGCGAGCCGAAGGCGGCCAGGACGATGGCGGTGCTCATGCCTTGTTCCTCTTGACCAGGGCCAGGGAGAAGTAGTGCGGCTGCCTGGGGGCGTCCTTGATGTCCATGAGGATGGATTCGTCGTCCATGCCCAGACGGGAGACCAGGACCGTGGTGTCGGCCAGGCGGAGCTTGGTCAGCAGGGCGCGTATCTCATCGAAATTCTTGTACGCCTTGAGGATGACGGCGTTGTCGGCGCTGTTCAGCTGCTCTTCCAGGCGGGCGGAGTCGGCCACGCCCGAGGTGATCAGCAGGGACTCCTTGGACTCGCACAGGACCAGGCCGATGCGCGCGGCGGCCGCGTGGAAGGAGGTGATGCCGGGGATGGCGCGCAGGCGCAGGTCCGGGTTCATGGCCAGCAGGGTGCGTTGCAGGTAGCCGTAGGTGGAGTAGGTCAGGGGGTCGCCCAGGGTCAGGAAGGCGGCGTCCTCGCCCCGGTCCAGGACCTCGGCCACGAGCCGGGCGTTCTCGGCCCAGGCGGCCTCCAGGGCGTCGTTGTCCTTGGTCATGGGGAAGCCCAGGCGGACGATGCGCACGTCGTCCTTGAGGTGCGGCTTGGCGATGGCGTAGGCCGTGGAATAGTCGTTCTTGGTGGAGGCGGCGGCAAAGATGACGTCCACCTGGCCGAGGACGCGCACGGCCTTGAGGGTGAGCAGTTCCGGGTCGCCGGGGCCGACCCCGATGCCGTAGAGGGTGCCTTTCTTGGTCACGATGGATATCCGTCCTGTTTGTGCCGGTAGCCGACTGTGTCTGTTTTGCGCGGGCGCGTCAACTCGGGATGGTCTAGGGGTGGAGGAGGCGGAAGACGTTGTCGATGCCTTCGAGGAGCCGCAGGGTGGGCCGCGAGACCAGCCGCTCGTCCACCAGGAAGACGTTGCGGGTCAGGACCGCCTTGATGCGCGAGGCGGCCGGGCCGTCCACGATGTCCGGCACCGAGACCTCGTTCATGGTTCCGCGCTGGGCCAGGTAGACGTCCACCTTATCGCCCCTGGCCAGGAGCCGCTCCAGGCCGTAGTCCGCGATGTTGGTGCCGTGGCGGGGCCGGGCGTCGGCGGCCACGTTGATGCCGCCCGCCTTTTCCAGGACGAACAGGGGCATGGAGCCGGGCGAGAAGGTGGCGGTCTTGGAGTGGATGGACTCGAAGAACACGCCGGGCCGCTCGTCCATGGGGATGGTCGCCAGCCGGTCCTCGGCGCGGCGCACGCCGTCGCGGAAGTCCTCGACCATGTATTCGGCCTGCATGTCGCGGCCGGTCAGTTTGCCCAGGGTGCGCCAGTAGTCGTACATGGCCTCCACGGTGTCGGGCTGGAGCGAGACCACGGTGACGCCGTGGCGCGCAAGCGCGTTCCACAGCCCGGTGTAGGCGCGCATGTGCATGGGACGGATGAGGATCAGGTCCGGCTTGGCGGCCAGGAACTTCTCCACGCCGTCGCGGGCGTTGAAGGTCGGCTTGTCCAGGGCCGCGACCGGGTAGTCCTCGCCCGTGGACACGCCGATGATGCGGTCGTCCAGGCCGAGGCTGAAGAGATTTTCGGTGTGCGCGCCGTACAGGGAGATGATCCGGGTGAACGGCTTGTCGAAGGTGATGGTCCGACCGGAGTCGTCGGTGATGGTCCGGGCCTGGGCGGTGGAGCACAGGAGCAGGATGAAGGCGAGGGTCAGGAAGAAACGTTTCAAGATCGGTTCCCTTGGATATAGGCGATGAGCGGTCCGTGTTCGGTGTCCAGGACGGCGGCGCGCACGCCGAAGACCGCGTGGATGTTTTCGGGGGTGAGTGTCCGGGACACGTTGCCATAGGCGTGAACGGCCCCATTGTCCAGCATGAGCACGGCGTCGCAGTAGCGGGCGGCCAGGTTCAGGTCGTGGAGCACGGCCACCACGGTGCGTCCGTCCTCGGCCAGCCGGGCCAGCTCCTCCATGGTCGCCATGGCGTGACGGATGTCCATGGCCGAGGTGGGCTCGTCCAGGAGCAGGACCGGGGTGTCCTGGGCCAGGCCGCGCGCCACGGCCGTGCGCTGGCGTTCGCCCCCGGACAGGTCGGCCACGGCGCGGCCGCGCAGGTCCGCGAGGTCCATTGCGGTCAGGGCGCGCTCGACGATCTCGCGGTCGCGGGCGTCGGCCCGGCCGAACCGGGGGATGTGCGGGTGCCGCCCCATGAGCACGGTCTGGGCCACGGTGAAGGGGAAGCGCAGGGGCTGGTCCTGGGCGACCATGGCGCAGCGCCGGGCCAGCCGGTCCGGGGGACAGGCCGAGACGTCCTCGCCGTCCAGGCGGACCGCGCCCGAGGTGGGCTTGAGCAGGCCCGCCAGCAGGGCGAGCAGGGTGGACTTGCCGCTGCCGTTGGGCCCGACCACGCCGTGCAGCAGGCCGGGTGCGAAGCCGAGGTCCAGATCGCGGAGGACCGGGACGTCGCCGTAGGCGAAGCCGAGGTCCCGGAGGGCGAAGGTCGCGCTATCCACGGGAGAGCCTCCGCGAGCGGCTGAATATCCAGCAGAAGACCGGTCCGCCGATGAGGGCGGTGAGCACGCCGATGGGCACCTCATGGGGCAGGAAGGCGCGGGTCACGGTGTCGGCGGCCAGGAGCAGGATGGCCCCGCCCAGGCCCGACGCGGGCAGGAGCCAGCGGTTGTCCGGGCCCACGACCATGCGCATGAGGTGGGGCACGATGAGCCCGACGAAGCCGATGACCCCGCTCACGGCCACGCAGACCGCGCTGACCAGGGAGGCGGTCACCAGCAGGATGAGCCGCACCCGGCCGGTGTTCACGCCCAGGCTGCGGGCCGGGCGCGTGCCCAGGCTCATGACGTTCAGGTCGCGCGCGAAATAGAGGCAGACCGCGAAGGCGAACAGGGCGGCCGCGCCGGCCAGGGCCGCGTCCTGCGGGGTCCGGCCCACGAAGCTGCCCATGAGCCAGAAGACGATGACCGAGACGCGCTCGTCGGCCAGGTACTTGATGCAGCTGATGCCCGCCGAGAGGATGGCCGAGACGATGACGCCGGCCAGGATGAGCGAGGCCGGGGAGAGTTCGCCGTCCCGCCCGGCCAGGGAGATGACGGCGGCCAGCGTCAGGGCCGCGCCCGCGAAGGCCAGGACCAGCAGGGTGGCCGGGCCGAGGAAGGCGAGCCCCAGGAGCAGGGCCAGGGCCGCGCCGAAGGCCGCGCCCGAGGACACGCCCAGGGTGAACGGGTCGGCCAGGGGGTTCAGGAGCAGCCCCTGGAAGACCGCGCCCGCCACGGCCAGGCCGAAGCCCACGGCCGTGCAGGTCAGGATGCGCGGCAGCCGGACGTCGAAGAGGATGCCCGCGCCGGTGGAGTCCAGGGAATCCGCCGCTCCCGACACCCCTCCCGTGAGGCCGTCAAGCAGCCCGCGCAGGACTTCGTCCGGCGGGATGTGGACGACTCCCAGGGTGCAGGCGGCCAGGACCAGCCCGGCCAGCCCGGCGGCGAGCAGGGCCACGGTCAGGCCGTTGCGCAGGGGGGTGCGGGGAGCGGCGTCGGTCATGCGGTTATTTCGCGCCCGGTTTTTGGGTCATGGCGTCGGCGAGATGGTCCACGTAGATGGCGGCCCAGCCGTCGAGCATGCCCAGGCCGCGCAGGTCGGTGGTCACGTCGAAGCCCTGTTTGGTCAGCATGACCTTCCACGAGTCGTCCTCGTCCCCGGCCATGTCGTTGGAGGCGTGGTCCCCGGCCACGATCATGAACGGCTTGAGCAGGACCTTCCTCTCGCCCGACGCCTTGAGCTGCGGGGTCATGTCGTCGAAGGCCGGGTAGCCCTCCACGCAGCCGATGAAGATGGGGTAGTCGTACTCGGCCTGGAGCACCTTCTGGAACTCCGCGTAGATGCCCGTGGAGAAGAAGTCGTTGCCGTGGCCCATGTAGACCAGGGCCGCGCCCATCTCCCTGGCCTGGTCCACGTCGCCCTTGAGGGCCTTGGCCGCGCGGGCCATGTCCTCGCCGTATGGCCGGGCGTCGCCGGGCATGCCCAGGGCGGGACGACCCAGGACCAGACGGACGAAGGGCTCGTTCTTGGCCTTCATGGTGTGGATGGACCGGAGCCCGTCGACCAGGGCGGCCAGGTCGGTGAACTCCTCGCCCGCGAAGACGTGCAGGGACTGGACGGCGACGTCGCGGTAGCCGTCGTTCTGGAGGTCCGCGATGGTCGCCAGGGGGTGCTTGACGAACAGGACCTCGGCGGGGATGTCCGCGTGGGCCTTTTGCCAGGCCGCGTCGTCCTGGCGCTTCTGCCAGATGCGGCGGATGATGTTGGAGGTGAAGGCCAGGCGCACGGGCACGCCGGGGTTGGCCTGTTCCACCTTGGTCTTGATGTTCAGGATGGATTTGACCGCTTCGGGGTAGGAGGTGCCGAAGGCGGCCAGGACGATGGCCGTCTTGACCGGGCCCTCGTCGTGGTGCCCGGCCCGGGCCGGGACGGCCAGGAGCAGGGCGAGCAGCAGGAAGGCGGCGTTTCTGACGAACGTCATGATGTTCTCCGAAAAAGGGCGGGTAAGGGAAAAGAAAAGCCCCTTCCTCAGCGAATTCAGAGGAAGGGGAGTCCGTATTTTTCCCTTCGATACCTCGGCGGCAAGCCCACGTACCACCGTGGCAAGTCCTTGTGATCGCTTCAGGCAGGTCTTCCGGCTGGTCCCTCCCGTCTCCGCCTTCCCAGGCGAGGCCCAGTGGCGTGAATGGAGACGGTTCGGCAGGACGTCACGGCGGCGGGTCCGCTCCCGATTTTCACGGGATTCCCTATCGAGTCCGAGGACACCTGAAGACTGAGCACTATGCCCCGGCGGGCGTTCCTGTCAAGGACGACTGCGCGTTCCGGGCGATGCGCGCCTGGAACTGCTGGATCATCTCCTCGGCGTCAATGACCAGGGCGTCGGATTCGCCCATCATGCCGTAGCCCAGGATGGGCACGTCGAAGATCTCGTTCACGGGCACGGTGAAGCCGGTGATGACCACCTGCTGCTGCCTGAGGACCTCGTCCACCAGGATGGCCCCCTTGTAGTCGCCCACCCGGACCACGATGGCCTGGGCCATCTCGATGTTGTCGATCTCCGGGGTCAGCTCCAGGAGGTCGGCCAGGCGGAGCAGGGCATGAATCTCGCCGCGCACGTCCACGGTCTCGCGGCCGTCGGGCAGCTCGACCACGTCGTGGCGCCGGGGCATGTATATCTCGACCACGTCGCGGCTGGGCATGATGAAGGTATCGCCGCCCACCTTGCAGACCAGGGCGTCGACGATGCCCTCGTTGGCCGAGCGGTCCAGGGGGACGGTGATGGTGAAGGCCGCGCCCTTGCCGAGCGTGCTCTCGATGGACACGTCGCCGTCCAGGGCGACCTTGATGGCGTTGACCACCGCGTCCATGCCCACGCCGCGCCCGGACACGTCGGTGATCTTCTCGGCGGTGGAGAAGCCGCTCTGGAGCACGAACTGGAGGATTTCCTCGGTCTCGTACTCCTTGTCCGGGTCGGCCAGCCCCTTTTCCAGGGCCTTGGCCAGGATGCGGTCCGGGTCCAGGCCGCGCCCGTCGTCGGACACCTGGATGAAGGCGCTGTCGCCCTTGCGCCAGGCGGCCAGGGTCACGGTGCCGCTCTCCGGCTTGCCCGCGGCCTTGCGCCCCGCGGGGTCCTCCAGGCCGTGATCCACGGCGTTGCGCAGCAGGTGAACCAGGGGCTCGTTCAGGGACTCCACGATGGTCTTGTCCAGGGCCAGCTCGTCGCCCTTGACCTCGAAGTCGAGCTTCTTGCCGATCTTCTGGGACAGGCTCTTGACCAGCCGGTGCATGGGCATGAAAATCTGCTTGAGCGGCACCAGGCGGATGGCGTTGACCTCCTGCTGGAGCCGGGTGATGACGTTGTCCAGTTCGCGCAGGCTGGAAGCCATCTGGGTCATGCTCGTGGCCCCGCCCTGGGCGATGACGGCGTAGGTGACCATGAGCTTGCCGACCAGCTCGATGACCCGGTCCAGCCGGTCCGTGGCCACGCGGATGGAGGAGATGGCAGTGGCCGAGCTCTTGGCGTCGGTCCGGTTGTCCGCCTTGGCGTCGGCCTTGTCGGGCTCGCCGGCCGGGGCGGACTCGGCCGGGGCCGCCTCTTCGGGGACCTCGGCCTCGGCGGCGGGCGGTTCCTCGAAGGCCTTGGCCGCCTCCGCCTCGGATTCCTCGACCACGGGCGCGGACGGTTTGGTCCGGATCTTGGCCAGGGCGTCGGCGCTGCCCTCGAGCAGACCGCCCAGGGCGAAGAAGAACTTCTTCTGGGCCTCGCAGATGCCGAGCAGGGAGGAGATGATGTCGCTGTTGACCGGGGTGATGCCGTCCTTCAGCATGTCGAGCAGGGCGATGACCCCTGCCGAGGAGAGCTGCATGCACGACAGGCCGAGTGCGTCGACAACCGCCTCGACCCCCTGGCCGGTGGCGTCCACCTCGAGGATCTGCTTTTCGATGTCCTCGATGCACTGGATGATGCTGTCCTGCATGGCGTCCCCTTATTGCGCGGTGAAGTAGGTTTCCCTGTCGGGATACAGTGAGATGGTCTTGTCGAAGCCCCAGCCGATGAGGGTCTGACGGGCGTCCGGGGAGACGTTGCAGGCCGCGATCTTGAAGGTGGTGCCCATGCTCGCCACGGCGGCCCACGCCCCGGAGCCGAAGGTCAGTACCCCGGACAGGTCGAGGAGCACGGCGTCGCCGGGCTCGATGCACAGGATGGCCGAGAGGATGGGCTTGAACTGGCCGTCCAGGTGCACGCGCGGGTCCTTGACCCTGATGACGGTCACGCCGTCGCGGGTCTCCACGTCCACGCCCGCGCCCTGGGCCTCGCCCTCGGCCTGCTCGGTGGAGGACGCCTCCTTGATCAGTCCCAGGACCTCCTCCTGCTCCCCGGTGTCCAGGTCGCCCTCGCGCAGCTGCTCCAGGACCTGGAAGATCATGTTCACCCCGCGCGACAGCAGGGTCACGTTGTCCGGGGTGGACTCCACCTCGCCGGACTGCACCTTCTTCAGGAAATCCTCGATCTTGTGGGTGAAGTGGGAGGCCTCCTCGAAGCCCGTCATGAAGCCGGTTACGCCCTTGATGGTATGCAGGGGCCGGGCCAGGATCTCGATGCCCTGGGCCAGCTCCGCGCCCTCGAGCAGTTCGAGTCCCTCCATGACCTGGGGGTAGTACTTGTCGTTCACCTCGGAGAAGAATTCCTCAACCATCGGGTCTTCGCTCATGGCCTGTCCTCGGTCTTACTTGTGCAGAAGTCCGAGCTTTTCCAGCTCGGCGTACAGCTTGTCCTTGGCCACGGGCTTGACGATGTAGGCCGAGGCCTCGCCGTCGTGAAAGGTCCGGATGACCGTCCGGGGATCGTCCAGGGCCGTGGTCATGATCACTTTGACCCTGGGGGTGTAGTCGTTGGCCGTTTCGAGGTCCCGAATCTTCTGCAACGCCTCGATGCCGTCCACCTCGGGCATCATGATGTCCATGAGGATCAGGTCGTAGGGCCTGCCCTCGCCGTGGCCCATGCGGAAGGCCTCGACCGCTTCCCGGCCGTTGACCACGATGTCCACGTCGAAAAGGGTCATCAGGAAGGACCGCAGGACCTTGCGGCTCAAAAATTCGTCTTCGACAATGAGTGCACGCATTGCATACTCCGCTTTCTTACCGGGAAAAGGGGCTCCAGGCTTTCTTTTCCTATGTAAAATGGAAAAATGTCAACATGATGATAAAAATTAATAATGCGCATTCCATTATAATCTCACCGCTTGCGCCGGTCCGGAACGTGCTCCGGGGTTGCCAAACCATAGCAGAATGTATACCAACCCCGCATGTCCAAACAGATTACGGAAGCGAGGAAACGGCGCATCGACGCGGTGCTGGCCCGGCGGCAGAAGGACCTGACCCTGGTCATGGACAACATCTGGGACCCGCACAACGTCTCGGCGGTGCTCAGGAGCTGCGACGCCTTCGGCGTGGCCGGGGTCCATCTCTACTACACCGACTCCCAGTGGCCGGACCTGGCCCTGAAGAGTTCGGGCTCGGCCACAAAGTGGGTCGAGCGCACCGAGCACGTGGACGCGGCCGAGATGGTCGCCGAACTCAAGGGGCGGGGCATGCGCGTTCTCAGGACGGGGTTCTCGGACTCGGCCCGGCCGGTCATGGACTTCGACTTCACCAAGCCCACGGCGATCATCCTGAGCAACGAGCACCGGGGCACGTCCCCGGATCTGGCCGCCCTGGTTCCGGACGAGATATACATCCCCATGCAGGGCATGGTGCAGAGCTTCAACGTGTCGGTGGCCGCGGCCATCATTTTGTACCAGGCGTTCACCCAGCGGGACGCCGCAGGCATGTACGACGAACCCTCCTTCTCGCGGGAGGAACTGGAATCGCTCAAACCCCAATGGTATATGAGGTAAGGAGACTGTCATGCAAGAATTGCTCAAGGTCCTGCGTTCCGGCGGCATCGTCATCTACCCCACGGAGACGCTCTACGCGCTGGGCTGCGACGCCACCAGCGAGGCGGCCTGCAACCGCGTGGCCGAGGTCAAAGGGCGTTCCGAGGAGCGGCCCCTGCCCCTGATCATCGGGGGCATGGACATGCTCGACCTGGTCACCGGCGAAAAGACCCGCTCCCTGCTCGACCTGGCGGGCGCGTTCTGGCCCGGCCCGCTGTCCATCCTGGTCAAGGCCCTGCCCGACCTGCCCGCCTGGCTGTCCGACGACGAGGGTTACACTTCGGTTCGCTGGTCCGGCCATCCCTTCGCCTCCGAACTGTCCCGCCGGTTCCGCAAGCCCATCGTGGCCACCAGCGCGAACCTGTCGGGCAAGCCCCCGGCGGCCCTGCCCGAGGACATCGATCCCGCGCTCCTGGAGATGGTCGACGGCTCCTACTTCGATCCGCCGTGGCCGCGCGGGCACAAGGCCTCCACCGTGGTCCGCCTGCTCGGTTCGAGCAAGCTCGAGATCATCCGCGAGGGCGAGATATCCATCAAGAAACTGTGCGACAAGGGGTTCTCCGTGGCCGTGCGCAACGCCTGATCCCGCGCGGCGGGTCAAAATACTTGAACCCGCATACACGGGAAATGGACCGTTCCCGGTCCGAGGTAAAAAATCTTGTACCCCTTTCAGGGCGCAGGATTTTTTCTTTGTCCGACGTAGTCTTGCAACACATTGATTTAATTATGTTTTATTGAAAAATCCGCATCTGTCGGCCCGATGGCACGGGGGTTGCTATATCCAAAGCAACTTCTTCCTTTTTTTGCACACGAGAAAGCCAAGGCTTCACCGGACGGTCCGATGAAGCCTTTCTCGTATGGTCTGTGCTTTGCAAATATTCCAAGTAAAAACAGCATGTTGTTTGATCGCTGCCGACACTTCTTCGCGCATGGGCCACGGCTCGCGGCGAGGGAGTTCGCGCCCGGCGGCGTGGCGGCGGGGTAAAAAAAGTGGAATCGCGCTGGTCGGGGTTTGACTTCGTGACCGGGTTTGGGAACAGTCCGGTCTGGAACCAGCCAAGGAGCGAGTCATGGGCAGAGTTCGGACCTGCCCCCACTGCGGGGGCGAGATCGAGGTGTATCGGAATCCCACCCCCACGGTGGACGTGGTCATCGTCATGGACCTGACTGGGGGCGGGCGGGGCGTGGTTCTCATCAAGCGGCGCAATCCGCCCTTGGGCTGGGCGTTGCCCGGCGGGTTCGTGGACTACGGCGAGACCTGCGAGCAGGCCGCCGTGCGCGAGATGAAGGAGGAGACCGGGCTCGACGTGCGCTTGACCGGGCTGCTCGGGGTCTACTCGGACCCGAACCGCGACCCGCGCGGCCACACCATGAGCGTGGTCTACACCGGCGAGCCCGTGGACCCGGCAAGGCTCATGGCGGGCGACGACGCGGCCGACGCCTCGGTCTTTCCCATGGGGCAATGGCCCGAGCTGGCCTTCGACCACGCCAAGATCCTGGCGGACTTCCTCGCCAACGCCAAGGCCCGGGGCAAGGGCTGTCCGGACGCGCATTGACTTGGACCTGGGCCGGGCGTAGCCTTTAGGAACCGGACATCTTCCGGACAGACCGCATCCAAGGTGAGACGATCATGCGAACCCTATGCATTACCCTCGGTGATCCCTGCGGCCTCGGGCCCGAACTGGTGACCCGCCATTTTCTGGAGCGCGGCGACGAAGGGGACCGTTTCCTGCTCATCGGCCCGGCCCCGGCCCTTGACCGTGAACTGGCCCGGCTGGGCGCGCCCCGTTTCTTCTCCTCCCTGGACAGCCTGGACGCCATCGCCGACAAGAAGCCCGGCGTGTACATCCACCAGCCGCCCGAACTGGCCGACGTGACTTTCCCGCCCGGCGAGGCGTGCTGCGAGGGCGGCCTGTGCGCGGGCGTCAGCCTGGACGCGGCCGTCACGGCCCTCAAGTCCGGCCTGGCCCAGGGACTGCTGACCTGCCCCCTGAACAAGGCCATGCTCAACGCCGCCGGGTTCGACTTCCCCGGCCACACGGAATTTCTCGCCGAAAAGCTCGGCGTGGGCCGCGACAACGTGTGCATGTACCTGTGCGGCCACGACCCGGACGACCCCTCGCCCAAGCTGCGCGTCTCGCTCGTGACCACCCACCCGCGCCTGCGCGACGTGCCCGGCCTGATCACGAAGGAGCGCATCCTGCACTGCCTGCGCCTGACCGCCGGCTTCCTGACCACCCTCGGCCTGGACGGGCCCATCGGGGTCTGCGGACTGAACCCCCACGCCGGGGAGTCCGGGCGCATCGGCGACGAGGAGATCACGACCATCATTCCGGCCCTGGAACAGGCCGCCGCCGAGGGCATCCAGGCCGTGGGGCCCGTGCCGGGCGACACCATCTTCCACTTTGCGGCCAAGGGACAATATCCGGCCGTGCTGGCCATGTACCACGACCAGGGGCTGGCCCCGCTCAAGCTGCTGCACTTCAGCCGCGCCGTGAATGTCACCCTCGGCCTGCCGTACCCGCGCACCTCGCCGGACCACGGCACGGGCTACGACCTGGTGGGCACGGGCGAGGCCTCCATCGACAGCTTCCGCGCCGCCCTGGACATGCTCCGAAAACTGGTCGGCCGAACGGACTAGGCATGTTCAAACGCTACGTCCTCCTCGACCGCGACGGCACCATCATCAAGGACAAACACTACCTGCACGACCCCGAGGGCGTGGAGCTCCTGCCCCAGGCCGCCGAGGGCCTCAAGCGGCTCCAGGGCATGGGCTTCGGCCTGGCCGTGCTGACCAACCAGAGCGGCGTGGCGCGCGGCTACTACGACGAGGACGCGGTCCACGCCTGCAACCAGCGCATGGTCGACCTCCTGGCCGAACAGGGCGTGACCATCGACGGCGTGTTCTACTGCCCGCACCAGCCCCAGGACAAGTGCAACTGCCGCAAGCCCAACCCCGGCCTCATGCTCCAGGCCGCCGCCGAACTCGACTTCGACCCGGCCCATGCCTTCATGATCGGCGACAAGGCCGCCGACATCAGCCTGGGCCGCAATACCGGGGCCGCCACCATCCTCGTGCGCACCGGCAAGGGCGCGGCCCAGGAAGCCAAATGCGGTCCCCTCGCCGACCACGTCTGCGACGACCTCTTCGCCGCCGCCCTGTACATCGAAAGTTTGTTGTAGGTTGTGCGGCGCCCAGGGGGGAAGGGGGCGAGAGGGAACCCTTTGGAAAAGGGCTTCCGTCTCGCCCCCTTCCCCCCTGGACCACCCAACCCCCACTCACCCTCCTAAACTTCTTGGTGCCGCTTAGCGGGGTGCGGGCGCCGGGAAGGGAGTTATTTGGACGAGGCCGCGAGGGGGAAAAGGTCGGGCTTTTCGCGTTCGCACGGTCTCCGCGAAGCGGCGATAAAAAGTTTGGAAGGGGAGTCCAGAGGGGAAACTTTTTCAAAAGTTTCCCCTCTGGCCGCCGGAGGCATTTCCCAACGAAAAGGGCTCCCGTCAGGGAGCCCTTTTCGTTGGGAAATGATGTCGTCGGTGTCAGCCCATTTTTTTCTGGGCGAATTTGAGCATTTTGACGGCTTCGGCGAAGTCGGGGTTGATTTCCACGGCCTTGTTGGCGGAGCTGGCCATTTTGCCCCATTTGCGCCAGTCGTAGTAGAGGCGGCCCATGTTGTAGTGCAGGTATTCGTCGTCGGTGGTCAGGGTCAGGGCCTTGAGGTAGTATTTCTCGGCGGTCTCGAAGTCCTGCATCTTGCGCAGGACCATGCCGATGCGGTTGTAGAGGTGGATGGCGTTGGGGTCGTCCTTGAGGGCGTCGTCCAACATGGCGTAGGCCTCTTTGTAGCGGCCCGCGTTGAGGTAGCGGTCGGCTATGTCGGCCTTGAGCTCGGAGTCGCCGCTGAAGGTGTGCACCAGCTGGTCGAACACGGCCTGGGCCTTGTCCCATTCCTGGGCGTCCAGGTGGGCCTGGCCCTTTTCCAGTTCGGCCCGTTTCTGGGCGTTGAGGGCCTCCAGGTCGCCCTGGACCTCCTCGTTGAGGGCCTTTTGCAGCTCCTGGAGCAGTTCGCGCATGGCGTCGAGCAGGGGACGCTCCTTGCCGGGCTCGTAGCTGATGACCAGGGGGTAGATCTTGCGCAGCTCCTTGTCGGAGTTGAGCACGTAGGTGACCTTCTGGAGGATTTCCTCGAACTCGTCGCGCTCGTTCTTCATGACCTGATTCTTGAGGAAGAGAATGAGGCCGTCGTGGACCGCCTGCACCGCGGGCATGTACTTGCCTTGCTTCAGGAGGGTGGCGACGGAGTTCAGCTTCTTGCGCGACTTGATCAGATCAGTGGACATGCGGCGTTCCCGGCTGAGGTTGGCGGGGGGTTATACCCCGGTGCTTTCCCTGACCATATCACGAAATCTCGGAAAGAAATAGCGGCTGTCGTGGGGGCCGGGCCCGGCTTCCGGGTGGTACTGGATGGCCAGGATGGGCTTCTCCCGGTGGCGGAATCCTTCCAGGGTGTTGTCGTTCAGGTTGACGTGGGTCTTTTCCAGGAAGTCGAGGCCGTCCACGTCCACGCAGAAGCCGTGGTTCTGGGAGGAGATTTCGATCTTCTCGGTCTGGAGGTCCATGACCGGGTGGTTGCAGCCGTGGTGGCCGAACTTGAGCTTATAGGTGGTCCCGCCCATGGCCAGGCCGAGGATCTGGTGGCCCAGGCAGATGCCCGCCACGGGCAGGTCCCGGCACAAATCCTTGGCCGCCTCCACGGCGGTGGTCACGGCGGCCGGGTCACCGGGGCCGTTGGACAGGAACACGGCGTCCGGGCCGAGTTCGCGCACCTGGGCGGCGGTGAAGTGGGAGGGCAGGACGATCATGTCGAAGCCCTCGGCCTCCATGAGCCGCAGGATGTTCCACTTGATGCCGAAGTCGTACACGGCCAGCTTGGGGCCGGTGCCCTTCCAGGCGAAGTCCCGGATATCGTCGATGAACGCGGGCTTTTTGCCGTCCCAGGTGTAGGCGCGGTCGCAGGACACGCGGTCGGCCAGGTTGAGGCCTTCCATGTTCTCGATGGACCGGGCCTTTTCGACCAGTTCGGCCGGGTCGGCGTCGCCCGTGGCCATGAAGCCGCGCTGGGCCCCGTTGAGGCGCAGGTGGCGGGTCAGGGCGCGGGTGTCGATGCCCTCGATGCCCATGACCCCGGCCTGGGTCAGGTAGTCGGGCAGGGACATGGTCGAGCGCCAGTTGCTCGGCTTCTTGCAGCATTCCTTGACGATGAAGCCCGCGGCCTGGACCTTGTGCGACTCCACGTCCTCGGGGTTGACCCCGTAGTTGCCGATGAGCGGGTAGGTCATGGTGACCATCTGCCCGGTGTAGGACGGGTCGGTCAGGATCTCCTGGTAGCCGGTCATGCCGGTGTTGAAGATGACCTCGCCGGAGGCTTCGCCCTGGCCGGTGAAGCTCGTCCCCTGGAAAATCGTGCCGTCTTCGAGGGCAAGGATCGCTTTCATCAATGGTTCTCCAGAATGGTCTTGACCTTGACGAGGTCCTCGGGCCTGTCCACCCCGTGGCAGGCGTGCCGCGTCTCGGTTACGTAAATATCGATGCCGTCCTCGAGCAGACGGAGCTGTTCCAGTTTCTCCCGCTGCTCCAGCGGGCTCGGGTCCAGGCTGCCGAACCGTTCCAGGGCCTCCATGCGGAAGCCGTAGAGCCCGATGTGCAGCAGGAACCCGTGCAGCTTCCCGTCGCGGTCGAACGGCACCAGCGAGCGGGAGAAATAGAGCGCGCGGCCGTCCTTTGCCCGGACCACCTTGACCCGGTCGGGCGAGGCCGCCTCGTCCGGGCCGATGGACGTGGCCAGGGTGGTGACCATGACCCGCCGGTCCTCGAAGGGCCGGAGCAGTTCGGTGAGCATGCCCGGTTCCAGGCACGGCTCGTCTCCCTGAATGTTAACCACGACCGCGTCCGAGTCAATGGACAGGGCCCGCGCCGCTTCGAGCACGCGGTCCGTGCCGCTGCTATGGTCGCGCCGGGTCATGACCACGGGCACGCCCAGCGCCTGGGCCGCGTCGAAGATGCGCGCATCGTCCGTGGCCAGGGTGACGCTGGTCATCTGGGGGCAGGCCGAGGCCCGCGACCAGACGTGCCAGAACATGGGCTTGCCGCCGATCTCGACCAGAGGCTTGCCCGGGAACCGCGAGGAGTCGTACCTGGCGGGGATGATGCCGTGACATTCGGGAAATTCGCTCATTGCTGCTGCACTGCGTTCTTAATCATTATCCAGGAAATCGGCAACCTGTTTGGCGACCGCTTCCGCGCCGCCCCGGCGGTCGCGGATGTACCGGTTCGCGGCTGCGGCCACGGTCCTGCGCGGCGGGGTGTCGTCGAGAATCTTCTTCAACGATTCCAGGGCGTCCTGCCAGTCCTTCGCCTCCACGGCCAGGCCGGAGTCGATGATCTCGCGGCCCACCCAGGCGAAGTTCTTCCAGTGCGGGCCGGTGACCGGGGTCACGCCGCTGGTCAGGGGTTCGAGGAAATTCTGTCCTCCCAGGGGGGCCAGGGAGCCGCCCACGAAGGCGGCCGAGGCCAGCCCGTAGGCCGGGACCAGTTCGCCGAAGGTGTCCCACAGGACGACCGTTCCGGGTCGGGCCGGGCCGGAAAGCTTGGAGCGCAGGACCCAGTTGAGCCCGGCCCCGTCCATGGCCCGGCGCCACAGGTCCAGGTGGTGCATGTGCCGGGGGAACAGGCCGAGCACCACCGCCGGGCGGGCGGACAGGAGTCCGGCGGCCAGCCGGGTGACGTCGTGCTCCTCCTCCCGGCGCACCGAGCCGAAGATGACGAAGGGGTCCTTCGGACCGATCAGGTCGCGGAGGGGATTGTCCTTGCGGGGCGTGAGCCGGGCGTCGCCCATGCGGTCGAACTTGATGTTCGGCATGACCCCGACCCGGTCGCGGCCGAACAGGGTGGCGAAGCGGCGGCCGTCGGTCTCGGACACGGCCAGGACCCGGTCCGGGGCCAGCGCCCGGAACAGGCCGGGCCAGGCCATGTACCCGGCCAGGGACTTGGTGCTCATGCGCCCGTTGGCCAGGAGCACGGACACGCCGCGCCGCTTGCAGGCGGAAAGGAAGCCCGGCCAGATCTCGGTCTCCAGGAGCACGGCCAGCTCGGGCCGGACCCGCTCGACCATGCGGCGCATGAGGTCCGGGGCGTCGAAGGGGAAATACCACGGCTGGACCGCCAGCCCGGCCTTGCGCCCGTTGATCTCCTCGGCGGCCCGGACCAGGGTCTGGTGTCCCTGGAGGGTGTTGGTGGTCACCAGCACGCGCAGGGTCTCGTTGCCCACCGGCTTGAGGTGCTTGAGGACCTCCCAGGCCAGGTAGGCCTCGCCGCCGCTGGCCGCCTGCATCCACAGACGGGCCGGGGCGGGCACCCCGGTTCCCAGGGTGCGCTGTTCCCAGCCCTCCCGGAGCCGTCCGTTGAAGCGCAGCAGGGGCAGGGCGGCCTTCCAGGCCAGGCCGTAGGCCTTGATCGCCACGTCCGCGGCGGTCTTCGCCATCTAGCCCCTGCCTTCCAGGCCGAGCCGGATCAGTTCGGCGATGAGTTCGGTGAAGGAGTAGCCCACGTGGGCCGCCGCCCTGGGCAGCAGGCTGGTGGGGGTCATGCCGGGCAGGGTGTTGACCTCGAGCAGGTAGGTCTCGCCGTCTGGGGTGGCGATGAAGTCGCCCCGGCTGTAGCCGGTCAGCCCCAGGGCCGCGTGGGCCACGAGCATCTGCTCCTGGATGGTCCGGACCAGGCCCTCGTCCACCGGTGCCGGGCAGATCTCCTCGGCCCCGTCGGCCGCGTACTTGTTCTCGTAGTCGAAGAAGTCGGACCCCACGCGGGGGGTGATCATGATCAGGGGCAGGGCCTCGTTGCCGAGGATGCCGCAGGTCAGCTCCACGCCGGGGATGAAGGTCTCGACCAGCGCGGACTGGCACATGGCGAAGACCTTGTCCAGAGCCGCCGGAAAGTCCTCGGCCCGCTTGACCAGGGACATGCCCAGCGACGAGCCGCCCTTGTCCGGCTTAACGAACACGGGCAGGGAGAGTTCGAGCGGGGTTTCGCGCCCCTGGGTGGGGGTGATCAGCTGCCACTCCGGGGTGTTGATGCCGTTGGCCTCGAAGACTTCCTTGGAGGCGGCCTTGTTCAGGGCCAGGTAGGAGGCGGCCGGACCCGCGCCCTGGTAGGGGCAGCCCGCCTTGTCCAGGACCGCCTGGATCAGGCCGTCCTCGCCGGGCGTGCCGTGCAGGTTGATGAAGGCGAAGTCCGCGCCCTTGGCGATGGAGAGCAGGTTCCGGAAGTCGTCCGCCGGGTCGAAGAAGGTCACGTCATGGCCGAGTTCGTCCAGGGCGGAGCGGATTTTCCGGGCCCCGGACAGGGAGACGTCGCGTTCGTCAGACCAGCCGCCCGCTATCAAAATCACATGCATTGAGGTCCACCTCGAGTGTGTCGCATAACAGTTGTTCCAACTCCAGGGCCTGCCGCTTGGTTTCGTTGATGCGGTCCTGGAGATTCAGGGGGATGCCGTACCGGATGATCAGGTCCTTGAAGCGGGCCTCGATGGACACCAGCCGGTTGTGGTTCACGCGCTTGTCCGCGTAGAGCACGGCCAGGGGGGTGAAGTAGCGCGCCAGGTCCATGGCGAAGGGCCAGTAGACGTGATGGGTCACGCCGGAGGCGATGACCGGATTGCCGGTCAGTTCGGCCACCCAGGCCCCGCCCAGCTGGCTGTGGTTGCCGCCGTGGCGGATGCAGTAGGTCTTGGCCAGGTCATGGAGCATGGCCGAGGCGCGCACCGTGGGCACGTCCACGTCCAGGCCCCTTTCCACGGCCCGTTCGGCCAGGAAGGTGGCCACGGTCGCGACCATGCGGCTGTGCTCGGCCACGTTGTCGAGCATGGCGAACTCCTCCCAGTACCGGACGCACCGGGCGTCGTCCGGGACGAACAGGGCGGGATCGAACCGCGCGGGGGGCGGCGGGGGCAGCGGCGACCGGGGCTGGCCGGAGGCCTTGAGGGTGTTTTCCTTGGCGGACATGGCGTGCGTGCGCTGGGCGCGTCGGGTTGGCCGGGATGCACAAGCGCATCCGATGGATTCCATCTACCAGCCCGGCCCGAAAAAATAAAGCGGACACCCCCGGAAAAACGGGCCGGCCGGAGTCCATGTTATTCTTTTCCCCCGCATTCTGGCGATCTCCCGAGGATTGTGCTATGCGTGGCATAGTGGGAGGAGTCCGTGAACGGCGAAGTCATCTTGCAGGCGACCTTCTTTCTGGGCGGACTGGCCGTCCTCATCCTGGCCTGGCGCATGCGCCGCCTGAACCGGAAGCCCCGGCTGCCGGGCGTTTCCTGGTGGGCGACGGGCTACGCGGCCATCGGGCTGGCGGCCATCGGCGTGGGCGCGGACTTCTATTACGGCGACTGGATCAAGGGGTTCGCCACCCACCTGCTCCTGACCGGCGGGGTGGCCGTGGTCTGGATGGGCACCCACCTCTTTCTCGAGGGCAGGCCG
The DNA here is from genome assembly GCF_000189295.2 of Pseudodesulfovibrio mercurii. Lineage (NCBI taxonomy): Bacteria > Pseudomonadati > Thermodesulfobacteriota > Desulfovibrionia > Desulfovibrionales > Desulfovibrionaceae > Pseudodesulfovibrio > Pseudodesulfovibrio mercurii. The sequence goes on from NC_016803.1 coordinate 3,775,800, forward strand.
GGGCGCCTGGCCGTGTCGGTGTCGTGCGCGCTCCTGGCGGGCGAGGCCCTGGGCGTCTTCTGGTTCTACTACATCGACCCCGCCTACCAGGTCCGGTTGACCCTCACCTGCGTGGTCCTGCTCATCCTGTCCGCCAACCTGTCCATGACCCTTTTCCTGTCGTCCATGGACAACCGGGCGGTCACCGCGGCCGGGGTGTGCTACTCCCTGTTCGCCCTGTTCAACGGGCTGCGGACCATCGCCATTCTGATCCACCCCGAGCGCCTGGCCTACTACCTGTCCGGGACCCTGGCCGTGGTCGTCACCGCCCTGATGCCCCTGAGCCTGGTGGCGGCCCAGGTGGCCGCCCTGTACATGCTCCGCGACGCGGCCCGGCAAAGGACGCGGAAAGCGGACTAGACCTCCTTCGCGGGCCCGTTCCCTCACCCCGCCGAGGCCACCGGCCGACACGGCGGGTTTTTCATTTGCCCATATCATTCAGAGGGTATATGACTGTCGCTAACCTGATGAATCCGGTTCCGAAATCAGCCTAAAGGACTATGCTTTGAGCTTCGAATTACTGGAAAAGTTTCGTGATCCGGCCCTGTGCCGGAAAATCCTCGACAAGATGGAATCCGAGCTGGACCGGGAGCTGCGCTTCATGGAGGTCTGCGGCACCCACACCGTGGCCATCTTCCAGTCCGGCCTGCGTTCCCTGCTGCCCGAAAAGATCGTCCACCTGTCCGGGCCGGGCTGTCCGGTCTGCGTGACCCACGAGTCCGAGGTCAACGCCTTCCTGGACCTGGCCGGGCGCGACAAGGTCATCATGGCCACCTTCGGCGACCTCATGCGCGTGCCCGGAGACAAGGGCCGCAACCTCAAGAAGGCCGTGGCCGACGGGGCGCGGGTCAAGGTGGTCTATTCGCCCTTCGACACCCTCAAGCTGGCCCGGGAAAACCCCGGCGACCTGGTGGTCTTCATCGGCGTGGGCTTCGAGACCACGGCCCCGACCATCGCCGCGACCATGAAGATGGCCCGCGACCAGGGCATCGACAACCTGCGCATCCTCTGTTTCCACAAGACCGTGCCCACGGCCCTGGACGCGCTGCTGTCGGACGAAGCCATCAACATCGACGGCTTCATCCTGCCCGGCCACGTCTCGGCCATCATCGGGGTTGCGCCCTACAACTTCATCGCCGAGAACTACGCCAAGTCCGCCGTGGTCACCGGGTTCGAGCCCCTGGACATCCTCCAGTCCCTGAACCAGATGATCGAGTGGCGCAACCGGGGCGAGGCCCACGTGGCCAACAACTACACGCGCATCGTCGGCGAGAACGGCAACCCCAAGGCGCTGGAGATCATGTACGAGGTCTTCGAGCCCTGCGACGCCCTGTGGCGCGGCTTGGGCCTGATCCCCGGCTCCGGCCTGGAAATCCGGCCCGAGTGGGAAGCCTTCGACGCCAAGAAGCAGTTCGGCATCGAGATCAAGGACGGCCCGTCCCTGCCCGGCTGCAAATGCGGCGACATCCTCAAGGGCATCAAGCAGCCCGACCAGTGCCCCCTGTTCGGCAAGGCCTGCACCCCGGCCAACCCGGTCGGCCCGTGCATGGTTTCCACCGAGGGTTCCTGCGCCGCCTACTACAAATACAAATTGGATTAACAGGCTGTTGAAAAATGCACGATTGCTGCGTTGCTGCGAAAAGTTCAAACCCTTGCGTACGTTTTGTACGCGGCGGCCTTGAACTTTTCTTGCGCCTTGCACTCGCACGTTTTTGAACAGCCTGGAAGGTTGATATCATGTCTGACAAGGTGTTACTCGACTACGGCAGCGGCGGCCGCGCTTCCCAGCGCCTGATTTCCGAACTCTTCCTGAAATATCTCGGCAACGACGAGCTAGACCGCCTGAACGACGCGGCCGTGCTTGATCTGTCCGGCAGGATCGCCATGTCCACCGACTCGTTCACCGTGGACCCGATCTTCTTTCCGGGCGGCGACATCGGCTCGCTGGCCGTGCACGGCACGGTCAACGACGTGGCCATGATGGGCGCGGTGCCGCGCTACATCACCTGCGGCTACATCATCGAGGAGGGGCTGCCCATGGCCGACCTGGAGCGCATCGTCCAGTCCATGGGCGAGGCCGCCAAACACGCCGGGGTCAAGGTCGTGACCGGCGACACCAAGGTCGTGCCCAAGGGGGCCTGCGACAAGATCTTCATCAACACCACGGGCATCGGCGAGGTCATCGCCGACCCGGCCCCGAGCGGCGACGCGGCCCGCACGGGCGACGCGGTCCTGGTCTCCGGGACCATCGGCGACCACGGCCTGACCGTGCTCGGCACCCGCGAGGGCCTGGACTTCGAGGCCAAGGTCCAGTCCGACTCCGCCGCCCTCAACCACCTGCTGGTCAAACTCGTGCGCGAGCTGCCCGAGGTCCACGTCCTGCGCGACCCCACCCGCGGCGGCCTGGCCACCACCCTGAACGAGATCACCAAGAGCTCCAACGTCTGTTGCGAGCTGACCGAGACCGCCATCCCGGTGCGGGCCGAGGTCAAGGGCGGCTGTTCCATCCTCGGCCTGGACCCGCTCTACCTGGCCAACGAGGGCAAGTTCAGCTGCATCCTGCCCGCCGAATACGCGGACAAGGCCCTCGAAATCATGCACGCCGATCCGCTCGGTCACGATGCCAAACGCATCGGCACCATGACCGACGCCAACCCCGGCAAGGTCGTCCTCGTCACCCAACTCGGCGGCAAACGCCTCCTCGGCATGCTCGAAGGCGAACAACTCCCGAGAATCTGCTAGAAAAAGAATGCCTCCGGCGGCCGGGGGAAGGGGAAGGAAAACCCTTTGAAAAGGGCTTTCCTTCCCCTTCCCCCGGACCCCCATCCCCATCCTTTCCTAAACTTTTCCTATCCGCTTCGCGGGTGCGCGCACATAAAAAAACCTTCGTCTCATTGCTGAGTCGAAGGCCTTCCATTGTTCAATTCTTCTGGAGCGATTCGGGTGCGCAGCACCCGACAGCGGCTCTCCGCGCTCGCGCTAGGCTTTCGAGAGTGGGTCAGCTGTGCATTTTCTTCCGGCCGCGACAACCGCAGCGTAGCCGTCTACGTGAGGATTGGCGCGGCCGGAAAAAATGTGCAGATGGCCCGCTATCGAAAGCCGCTAATATCCGAAGACCAGAACTCAAGGAAAAAATGTGAGGTGGCCCGCTATCGAAGCCGCTACCCGCGCCGCGCCTCGATCAAAGCCGCAGCCCGGCGCGCGAGGTGCGTGATCTCGGGTTTGGAAATCTGGTCGTCGGCGCCGACCGTCTCCCCCCGATGACGCAGTTTGTCGGTGATCAGGGAGGAGAAGAGGATGACCGGCAGGTCCCGCAGGACCGGGTCCTCCTTGACGCGCTTGCACAGGTGGTGGCCGTCCATCATGGGCATCTCGATGTCCGAGACCAGGACCTGGACGTAATCGGTGATGGGCCGGTCCTCGTCCAGGGCGCGCTTCTTGATCTCCACCAGCCGGTCCCAGCACTCCCGGCCGTTGTTGGTCTTTTCCACCTGGAACCCGGCCTGGCCGAGCATGTCGCGGATCATCTCGCGGATGAGCGGCGAGTCGTCGGCGATGAGCGCCTTGTACCCGGAGTAGCCGTCGAGCTCGAAGTTGTCGTCGAAGCGCAACCGCATGGCCGGGTTGAGTTCCGAGACGATGCGCTCCAGGTCCAGGATGAAGACGATGCGGTCGTCGAACTTGACCACGCCGGTGATGGACTCGGACGACAGGGCGGAGACGTACTTGTTGGGCGCTTCCACGTCCTCCCAGGAGATGCGGTGGATGCGGGTCACGCCCGAGACCATGAAGGCCGAGGTGACCTGGTTGAATTCGGTGACGATGACCTTGGGCGGTTCGTTCTCCACGCGCTTCTTCTTGAGCCAGATGCACAGGTCGAGCAGGGGGATGATCCGGGAGCGCAGGTTGAAGGCTCCGAGCACGGCGGGGTGGGAGACCTCGGGCATCTCCGTGACCTTGGGCATGCGGATGATCTCGAGGACCTTGGCCACGTTCACGCCGTAGTAGCCCTTGCGGCTGGGCTTGTGGCCCTCCTCGAGGGCGTGGTCCTCCTGGTTGGGCTCGGCCTCGTCGGACGCCTTGGGCTCCTCCTCGAGATAGAACTCGACGATTTCCAGTTCGTTGGTGCCCGCTTCAAGCAGAATGTCGGTGGACTGGCTGGCCATGCTGGTACCGTTTCCTTGTCAAGGAGGTGAAATGATTGAAACCGCAGGGGTGGTTGTAAACGTTATTGGCAAATGTCGTCAACAGGGGGCCAGGGGGTGTCCGGGTCGGCCCGTTCCAGGTCGCGGATGACCCGCGCGGCCTCCTCCAGGTCCTCCCAGGTCTCGCATTGGAGCATGGAGGCGCGCAGGGAGCGGATGCCCTTGAGCCCCTTGGCGTAGCGCGGGACGATGGAGCGGATCTTGCGGAAGGAGCGGGTGTCGCCCTCGTACAGCCTGGTCAGGCGGATATGTTCGCGGACGATCTCGGCCAGGAACGCCCCGTCGCGCACGGGCATGGGCTCGCCCCGGCGCAGGGCCGTGTAGCGGGAGAAGATGGACGGATCGTAGAGCGCGCCCCGGGCGAACATGATCGCGTCGATGCCGGTCTCCTCGATGCAGCGCACCCCGTCTTCGGCCGAGAACAGATCGCCGGAGCCGATGACCGGGATGGACACGGCCCGCTTGAGTTCGGCCAGCTTGGACCAGTCTGCCGAACCGCCGAACATCTGCCTGCCGTAGCGCGGGTGCAGGGTGACCCAGTTGACGCCCGCGTCCTCGAGCCGCCGGGCCAGGTCCAGGTAGACGTCCTCGCCCTTGTTGAAGCCCAGGCGGAACTTGACGCCCACGCGGCCGCCCTCGGGGTGTTCGGCGGCCTTGGCGACCATGATGGCGGCCAGGCCGACCAACCTGTCGAGGTCCTCCATGAGCTGGACCCCGGAGCCGGACTTGAGGACCTTGCGTACCGGGCAGCCCGCGTTGAGGTCGAAGTTGCGGTAGCCCAGGGAGACGAGCTTCTCCATGACCGGCGGGAAATACTGGGGCTCGGAGCCGAACAGCTGGAGGACCATGGGGTCGTCCTCGGGGCAGGTGGCGATGAGGCGGCGGGTGCCGGAGTTCTTGAAGGCCATGCCCTTGACCGAGACCATCTCGGAGCAGGCCACGGCGCAGCCGAAGCGGCGCGCCAGCAGGCGGAAGGGCAGGTCGGAATAGCCCGCCAGAGGGGCCAGCCACGGGCTGTCGGGGGTGATGGCGAATCGGGTCATGGTGCGATGCACATACGGGCTGGGCGTCCGGGAGTCAAAGGAAAAAGGGGGCGGGGCAGGGGAGCGGTCCGGGACCGTCCGGACCGGGCCGGAAGGGGCGGTCGAGGGGCGGTCGCCGGGGGAAAGAATTTGAAAAAAATACCGGCGCAGGGTTGACAAACGACCGCTTTTGTCATTACACCGGCCCGTCCCTGAGCGCAAGACGGCGCTCCCCGCGAGGGGAAAAAAGCCCGTTGAAAACTCTTGATTTTTGACATAGCGGCGTATATAGACTTCGTTCCCGGTTGGCTGGCGTAGCTCAACTGGTAGAGCAGCTGATTTGTAATCAGCCGGTTGCGGGTTCAAGTCCCATCGCCAGCTCCAGTAAGACAAAATGGTGGGGTTCCCGAGTGGCCAAAGGGAACAGACTGTAAATCTGTCGGCATACGCCTTCGGAGGTTCAAATCCTCCCCCCACCACCATATTTTTCGAGTCACACTGTAGGAGGCAGGCCGCGAGGCCGCCGATGGAACTACAGAGAGTGAGCGGGAATAGCTCAATTGGCTAGAGCATCAGCCTTCCAAGCTGAGGGTTGCGGGTTCGAGTCCCGTTTCCCGCTCCACCACGCCATCTCTCTCCTTCCATCATCCTTATATACAGTGTATGGCTGTGCTCACATGCTTCGGTCGGCAGGGCGCATCCAAATAAGGATGAGGCCGCCCGTTCAGACCCATCGTGAGTACAAGGGCGTTTTTTTGTTTTGTTTTACTTGTCAACAAGTATTTAGAAATAGAAACCTACTCAACATTTATTGATCCAGGGGGTTACTGAAATGGGTAAAGCTAAATTTGAACGTAGCAAGCCTCACGTCAACATCGGCACCATCGGTCACATCGACCACGGCAAGACCACGCTGACCGCCGCCATCACCAAGCTGGCCGCCATGGCCGGCCACGGCGAGTTCGTCGCCTTCGACGAAATCGACAAGGCTCCCGAAGAGAAGGAGCGCGGCATCACCATCGCCACCGCCCACGTCGAGTACGAGACCGACAAGCGTCACTACGCTCACGTGGACTGCCCCGGCCACGCCGACTACATCAAGAACATGATCACCGGTGCCGCCCAGATGGATGGCGCCATCCTGGTCTGCGCCGCCACCGACGGTCCCATGCCCCAGACCCGTGAGCACATCCTGCTCGCCCGTCAGGTCGGCGTGCCCGCCATGGTCGTCTTCATGAACAAGTGCGACATGGTTGACGACGAGGAGCTGCTGGAACTGGTCGAGCTCGAAATCCGCGAGCTGCTGTCCAAGTACGAATTCCCCGGCGACGACATTCCGGTCATCCAGGGTTCCGCCCTGAAGGCCCTGGAGTGCGACTCCATCGACGACCCGGCCGCCAAGCCCATCTTCGAACTGCTGGAAGCCTGTGACAACTACATCCCCGAGCCGGAGCGCGACATCGACATGCCGTTCCTGATGCCCGTGGAAGACGTCTTCTCCATCTCCGGCCGTGGTACCGTTATCACCGGTCGTGTGGAGCGCGGCGTGATCAAGGTCGGTGACGAAGTCGAAATCGTCGGCATCAAGCCCACCATCAAGACCACCTGCACCGGCGTCGAAATGTTCCGTAAGCTGCTCGACCAGGGCCAGGCCGGCGACAACGTCGGTCTGCTGATCCGCGGCGTGAAGCGCGAGGAAGTGGAGCGTGGCCAGGTTGCCGCCAAGCCCGGTTCCATCACCCCGCACACCAAGTTCAAGGCCGAGGTCTACGTCCTGTCCAAGGATGAAGGCGGCCGTCACACCCCGTTCTTCACCGGCTACCGTCCCCAGTTCTACTTCCGGACGACCGACATCACCGGTGTCGTCACTCTGGACGAGGGCGTCGAGATGGTCATGCCCGGCGACAACGCAACCTTCAACGTTGAGATGATCCACCCGATCGCCATGGAAGTCGGCCTGCGCTTCGCCATCCGCGAGGGCGGCCGCACCGTCGGCGCCGGTGTCGTCACCGAGATCGTGGAGTAATCATGCGAGTCAACATTCAGCTGCAGTGCACCGAGTGCAAGCGTAAGAACTACGCCACGCAGAAGAACAAGAAGAATACTACCGGACGTCTGGAAGTGAGCAAGTATTGTCCCTGGGACAAGAAGCACACGATCCACAAGGAGTCCAAGTAGCTTCGATAGCGCAGGGGCATAGTTCCAACGGCTAGAACGCCGGTCTCCAAAACCGGATGTTGGGGGTTCGAATCCCTCTGCCCCTGCCAACTAAGTCTTTGAAACGGTGCGGGGTCTTGCACGTAAAACGGCAAGGCCCCGCCAACCGCTCAATAATTTGGGATAACGAGATATGGCCAAGAAGAAAGGCAAGAAGGCCGCTGAAAAGCAGGCCGTACAGTCCCCGGCAGCCGGTCTGAAGGACAAGGTCAAGGAATTCATCGAGTTCTTTGAGGAGTCCAAGGTCGAGATCAAGAAGGTGGTCTGGCCGACGCGCAAGGAGACCGTCACCACGTGCATCGCCGTGCTGGTTGTTTCCGTGGTCATCGCTCTCTACCTGGGCGTGGTCGACCTGGCGCTCTCCAAGATCGTCGAGGCCATCCTCTCCTAGGACCAAAGCTACTTGCAAAGGCTGGAACAGAACATGGATGCCACAATGGAACACGCAGCGCCTCGTGCACGCTGGTACATCGTCCACACCTACTCGGGCTTCGAGCAGCGCGTGGAACAGACCGTGCGTGAAATGATGCGCACCGGACAGGACAAGGGCCTCATCGAGGAAGTCGTCATGCCCACCGAAAAGATCGTCGAGATGGTCAAAGGTGAGCGGAAGACGTCCACGCGCAAGTTCTATCCGGGCTACATCATGATCAAGATGATCCTGACCGACGATTCCTGGCATCTGATTCAGTCCATCCCGCGCGTGACAGGATTCGTCGGCGGCAAAAACCGCCCGACTCCCATGCGCGACAGCGAGGCGGAAAACATCCTCAACATGATGGAAAGCCGCCAGGAAAAGCCCCGTCCCAAGTTCAACTTCGAACGCGGCGACGAGGTCCGGGTCATCGACGGTCCGTTCTCCGGCTTCAACGGTGTTGTGGAAGAGGTCAATTACGACAAGGGCAAGCTCAAAGTGTCCGTCTCCATCTTCGGGCGTCAGACTCCTGTGGAGCTTGATTTCGTCCAGGTGGACAAGGGATAGCCCCGGTTGTCGCTAACAGCGAAATTTCTCATCGAGGAATACGATAATGGCTAAGAAAGAATTAGGAAAAATCAAACTGCAAATCCCCGCTGGGGCCGCCAATCCTTCCCCTCCGGTCGGTCCGGCCCTGGGTCAGCACGGCGTGAACATCATGGAATTCTGCAAGGCGTTCAACGCCAGGACGCAGGATCAGAAGGGCCTGATCATTCCCGTGGTCATCACCGTGTTCGCGGACCGTTCCTTCGACTTCATCACCAAGACCCCTCCGGCGGCGGTGCTCCTGCTCAAGGCCGCCAAGCTCGAAAAGGGCTCCGGTGAACCCAACAAAGTCAAGGTCGGCAAGGTCACCAAGGCCCAGATCCGCGAGATCGCCGAGCTGAAGATGGCTGACTTGAACGCCAATGACATCGAACACGCCATGCACCAGATTGAGGGCACCGCCCGCAGCATGGGCCTCGATGTCAAGGCCTAACGAGGTGAAGAGATATGCCTAAGCATGGAAAAAAATACCGCAACGCCGTGGGTGACCGCGATGTCACCGTGCGCGTCGATGTCGAAGAGGGCGTGAAGGCCGCCGTTGCCGCCGCCTTCGCCAAGTTCGACGAGACCGTGGACGTGGCCATCAACCTCGGCGTGGATCCGAAGTACTCCGATCAGATGATCCGCGGCGCCGTCTCCCTGCCCAACGGGCTGGGCAAGGACGTCCGCGTGGCCGTCTTCTGCAAGGGTGAAAAGGAGAACGAGGCCAAGGAAGCCGGTGCCGATTTCTACGGTTCCGACGATCTGGTCGAGAAGATCCAGTCCGGCTGGCTCGATTTCGACAAGGCCGTGGCCACCCCTGACATGATGGCCGTGGTCGGCAAGATCGGCCGCGTGCTCGGCCCCCGTGGCCTGATGCCCAACGCCAAGACCGGCACCGTGACCATGGACGTGGCCAAGGCCGTCAGCGAGCTCAAGGCCGGCAAGGTCGAGTTCAAGGTGGACAAGGCCGGCGTGCTGCATGCCCCCATCGGCAAGGTCTCCTTCGGCCCCGACAAGCTCCTGGAGAACCTCAAGGCCCTGCTGGACACCGTCATGCGCATGAAGCCCTCCTCCGCGAAGGGCACGTACATGAAGGCGCTGGCCGTTTCCTCGACCATGGGCCCGGGCGTCAAGATCGACCCCCTGACCGTCCGCAAGTTCCTGGAAGCCTAGTTTTAACAAGTGGAATGCCGGACCCCCTCGTGGGGTCCAGTAGATAATCGCACGGAAGGTTGAGTCAGAGAAGGCAGGCGGGGCTGTGTCCCCTTAAACATCCTGCTCAGACTACGCTTTGACCTGCTTTCCGGGCCGAACGACGAGGAGTGGTAGATGAACAGGCAAGACAAAGCCCAGATCATCGAGCAGCTGCACGAAAAAGCTTCGCGCGCCAGCATCGCCGTCGTCACCGATTTCAAGGGCATGACCGTTGAGGAAATGACCCAGTTGCGCGCCAAGTGCTTCGAAATCGGCGTCGATTACCAAGTCGTCAAGAATACCCTGGCCCGGTTGGCTCTCAACGACACCGATCACGGTGTATTGAGCGAACACCTTAAAGAGAACTGCGCCATTGCGCTGGGTTACGACGATCCCGTCGCCCTGGCCAAGGCGCTCGCCGATTTCGCCAAGACGAACAAGAAGTTCGCCATGCGCTACGGCACTCTCGAAGGCCAGTTTCTTGACAGCGACGCAGTGAAGGAACTCTCCAAGATGCCCAGCAAGCCTGAGCTTCTGAGTTCCCTTCTCGGCACGATGCAGGCCGTACCTCGCAATTTCGTGTGTCTGTTCGCCAACATCGAACGCAAGTTCCTGTATGCCTTGACCGCGATCAAGGAACAGAAAGAAGCTGCGTAAAAACCAGGTTCAAAGCGAATCAATTTCAAGGAGATTCATCATGGCTGATATCACCAAAGAACAGGTTGTCGAATTCATCGGCAACATGACCGTCCTCCAGCTGTCCGAATTCATCAAGGAACTCGAAGATGTCTTCGGCGTCGAAGCCGCCGCTCCGGCCGTTGCCGTGGCCGCCGCCCCGGCCGCCGGTGGCGAAGCCGCCGCCGAGGAAGAGCAGACCGAGTTCGACGTGGTCCTGACCGGTGCCGGCGCCAACAAGATCGCCGTCATCAAGGCCGTCCGCGCCATCACCGGCCTGGGCCTGAAGGAAGCCAAGGCTCTGGTCGACGAAGCTCCCAAGGCCCTGAAGGAAGGCGTCTCCAAGGAAGAGGCTGACGAGGCTGCCAAGCAGCTGCAGGAAGCCGGCGCCGAAGTTGAAGTTAAGTAACTTCAACGCCTTAAGCTAACAAAGCAAAGAGCGCTCGCCCCCTCAAAAGGGCGTTGCGCTCTTTGCTCTGTATGTATATATACTGGATCAATCGCCTTTCGCTACTTGGGTGCAGGCGCTGCATGATGCAAATCTACTCCTCGTCGGTGTGCCGGGTTTTTGGTTCCGGCTGCAGCTTATCTACCCATTTTCCGCAGCGGTCGCTCTAGCCGGCCGATGCGCCAGACAGAGGGCAAGGGCCTACAAGCCCCGCGCCCCAACCATCAACCGCTCATGCATGAGGGTACAATGGGTCAACTGAGAAAAAAATTCGGCAAAATCGTCAACACGCTCCCCATCCCGCACCTGCTGGAGCTCCAGGTGGATTCGTACAATCGATTCCTCCAGGCGGACACTCCGCCGGCCAGCCGGGGCGACTTCGGGCTCGAGGGCGTGTTCAGGTCCGTTTTTCCCATTGAAGATTTCAACAAGACCGCTAGCCTTGATTTCGTGTCCTATGAAATCGGCGAACCAAAATACGACGTCGATGAGTGCATCTCCAAGGGTCTGACCTACGAGACGCCCATCCGTATAACTGTCCGTCTCGTAGTTTTTGACGTGGACGAAGAAACGGACAACCGCACGATTCGCGACATCAAGGAACAGGACATATACTTCGGCACGCTCCCGCTGATGACAGAGAAGGGCACCTATGTCATCAACGGCACCGAGCGCGTCATCGTGAACCAGCTGCAGCGCTCCCCGGGCATCATCTTCGAGCACGACTCGGGCAAGTCCCACTCCAGCCGCAAGGTTCTCTACTCGAGCCGCATCATCCCCATGCGCGGCTCCTGGCTGGACTTCGACTTCGACCACAAGGACATCCTCTACGTCCGCATCGACCGCCGCCGCAAGATGCCCGTGACCATCCTCCTGAAGGCCATGGGTCTGTCGCGCGCCGACATCCTCGATTACTTCTACGAGATCGAATCCTACACCCTGCTCAAGACCAAGGTCATGCGCACGGTGGTGGCCGAGCAGTACCGCAAGGAAGCCGCCTACGCCGACGTGGATGTGGACGGCAAGTCCATCCTCAAGAAGGGCGTGGACATCACCCGCGGGGCCTGGAAGAAGCTTATCAAGGCAGAGGTCAAGGCCATCGAGGTCGACCCTGACTCCCTGATCGGCCAGTTCCTGGCCCGCGACATGGTGGACAAGAACGGCGAGGTCATCGCCGAGGCCGCCGAGGAGCTGACCGCGGACCTGCTCGACAAGCTGCGCGACGCCAAGATCAAGGACCTGGACGTGCTGCACACCCGCGGCATGGAGGTTTCCTCCTCCCTTCGCGACACCCTGCTGCTCGACAAGACCACGGACATGGAGTCCGCCCAGATCGAGATCTACCGCAGGCTGCGTCCCAGCTCTCCGCCCACGCCCGAGATCGCGGCCAGCTTCTTCGAGAACCTGTTCCGCTCCTCCGACTACTACGACCTGTCCAGCGTGGGCCGCTACAAGCTCAACTCCCGCCTGAACCAGGACGTGGACCTGTCCATCCGCACCCTGACCAACGAGGACATCCTCCTCGCGGTCAAGGAACTCATGCGCCTCAAGGACTCCCACGGCCCGGCGGACGACATCGACCACCTGGGCAACCGCCGCGTGCGGCCCGTGGGCGAGCTGGTCGAGAACCAGTACCGCATCGGCCTGGTCCGCATGGAACGCGCCATCAAGGAGCGCATGTCCCTGCAGGAAGTGGCCACCCTGATGCCCCATGACCTGATTAACCCCAAGCCGGTTGCCGCCGTGCTCAAGGAGTTCTTCGGAACCTCCCAGCTCAGCCAGTTCATGGACCAGACCAACCCGCTCTCCGAGGTCACCCACAAGCGCCGCCTGTCGGCCCTGGGACCCGGCGGCCTGACCCGCGAGCGCGCGGGCTTCGAGGTGCGCGACGTGCACACCTCGCACTACGGCCGCATCTGCCCCATCGAGACTCCGGAAGGCCCGAACATCGGCCTGATCGTCTCCCTGACCACCTACGCCAAGGTCAACGACTACGGGTTCATCGAGACCCCGTACCGCAAGGTGGTGGACAAGAAGATCACCGACGTCGTCACCTACATGGACGCCTCCAAGGAGGCCAAGGAAGTGGTGGCCCAGGCCAACGCGCCCCTGGACAAGAACGGCGTCTTCACCAACCAGCGCGTCAACGCGCGTTGGGCGGGCGAGGTCCAGCTGACCGCAGCCGAGGACGTCACCTGCATGGACATCAGCCCGAGCCAGACGGTCTCCATCTCGGCCGCGCTGATTCCCTTCCTGGAGCACGACGACGCCAACCGCGCGCTGATGGGCTCCAACATGATGCGCCAGGCCGTGCCCCTGCTCAAGGCCGAGGAGCCGCTCGTCGGCACCGACATGGAAGGCCCGGTCGCCCGCGACTCCGGGGCCTGCGTGCTGGCCAAGGAGGACGGCGTGATCCACTACGTGGACGCCGAGCGCATCATCATCAATTACGACAACGGGCTGTTCCCCGAGACCGGCGGCGCCAAGCACTACGAACTGCAGAAATGGCACAAGTCCAACCAGAACTCCTGCTTCGGCCAGACGCCCCGCGTCCAGGTCGGGCAGCGGGTCAGGAAGGGTGACGTCCTGGCCGACGGCCCGGGCATCGACCACGGCGAGCTTGCCCTGGGCAAGAACCTGCTGGTCGCCTTCATGCCCTGGTGCGGGTTCAACTACGAGGACTCCGTGCTCATCTCCGAGCGCATGGTCAAGGAGGACGTCTACACCTCCATCCACATCGAGGAGTTCGAGCTGGTCGCCCGCGACACCAAGCTCGGACCCGAGGAAGTGACCCGCGACATATCCAACGTGTCCGAGGAAATGCTCCGGAACCTCGACGAGTGCGGCATCATCCGCATCGGCGCCCGGATCAAGCCCGACGACATCATGGTCGGCAAGATCACGCCCAAGGGCGAGACCCAGCTGACCCCTGAAGAGAAGCTGCTGCGCGCCATCTTCGGCGACAAGGCCCGCGACGTGAAAAACACGTCCCTCAAGGTACCGCCGGGAATCGCCGGAACCATCGTGGACGTGAAGGTCTTCAACCGCCGCTCCGGCGAGAAGGACGACCGCACCAAGGCCATCGAGGACGCCGAGCTGGCGGCCTTCGACGTCAAGGAGCAGAAGCACGTTGCCGCCCTGACCGACGCGATCCGCGAAAAGGTCTGGGCCGTGGTGGAGGGCGCCAAGCTGAAGAAGGACCTGGCCGGTCCCAAGAAGGCCACCCTGGGCAAGACCGGGGAGGTCATCGACCGCGAGTCCGTGGACGAGGTCCCGGTCAAGAAGCTCATCGGCCTGTTCGACCGCGAGGTCAACGACCAGCTGAAGCTCATCGTGGCCGACTACGAGCAGCAGATCGCCTTCATCAAGAACATCTACGACGTGAAGCGCGAGAAGGTGACCGAGGGCGACGATCTGCCTCCGGGCGTGATCAAGATGGTCAAGGTCTACGTCGCGGTGAAGCGCAAGCTCTCCGTGGGCGACAAGATGGCCGGCCGTCACGGCAACAAGGGCGTCGTGTCCTGCATCCTGCCTGAAGAGGACATGCCGTTCTTCGAGGACGGCACCTCCATGGACATCGTGCTGAACCCCCTGGGCGTCCCCTCCCGAATGAACATCGGGCAGATCATGGAGACGCACCTGGGCATGGCCGGCCGCAAGCTCGGCCAGCAGGTCCAGCAGATGCTCGAGGAAAGCGGCAACTCCCTCAAGGCCATCCGCGAGGAAGTCAAGTCCATCCTCGACACCCAGGACATGAACGAACTCATCGACACCATGTCCGACGAGGAGTTCGTGGACGCGGTCAAGAAGCTCAAGAACGGCATCGTCGCCAAGACCCCGGTCTTCGACGGCGCCGAGGAAGACGGCATCTGGGGCTGGCTCGAGAAGGCCGGTCTCGCCTCGGACGGCAAGTTCATCCTGTATGACGGCCGCACCGGCGAACCGTTCCACAACCGGGTCACCGTGGGCATCATGTACTATCTCAAGTTGCACCACCTGGTCGACGAGAAGATCCATGCCCGGTCCACCGGCCCTTACTCCCTGGTCACGCAGCAGCCCCTGGGCGGTAAGGCCCAGTTCGGCGGCCAGCGGCTGGGAGAGATGGAAGTCTGGGCCCTGGAGGCCTACGGCGCCGCCTATCTGCTGCAGGAGTTCCTGACCGTCAAGTCCGACGACGTTCAGGGACGCGTGAAGATGTACGAGAAGATCGTCAAGGGCGACAACTTCCTGGAAGCCGGTCTGCCGGAATCCTTCAACGTCCTGGTCAAGGAACTCATGTCGCTGGGTCTGGACGTGACCCTGCACTACGAGGACCGCAAGCCGCAGCGCCCCGGTCAGCCTCAGCTGCCCGTCGCCATGCCGGCGGGCCCCCGGCCCCTGGTGGACTAGGACCGGACGTTCACAAAGTAATAGGCCCGGCCGGTCCCAAGGATCGGCCGGGCACGAGATAACATTATACGATAGGGGATATCCATGACGTTGGACGATCTGTTCACCTTACGTGGAGCGCCGAACGCGGCTGCACAAGGCCGCAACCTGAAGGCTATCCAGATATCCATAGCTGCGCCCGAAACCATCCGGGAGTGGTCCTACGGTGAAGTCAAAAAACCGGAGACCATCAACTACCGGACCTTCAAACCGGAGCGGGACGGCCTGTTCTGCGCCAAGATCTTCGGCCCGGTGAAGGACTACGAGTGCAACTGCGGCAAATACAAGCGCATGAAGCATCGCGGCATCGTCTGCGAGAAGTGCGGCGTCGA
The DNA here is from genome assembly GCF_000189295.2 of Pseudodesulfovibrio mercurii. NCBI lineage: Bacteria > Pseudomonadati > Thermodesulfobacteriota > Desulfovibrionia > Desulfovibrionales > Desulfovibrionaceae > Pseudodesulfovibrio > Pseudodesulfovibrio mercurii. The sequence goes on from NC_016803.1 coordinate 3,791,363, forward strand.
GGTCATCGCCTCCAAGGTCCGCCGCGAGCGCATGGGACATATCGAGCTGGCCGCCCCCGTGGCGCACATCTGGTTCCTGAAGACCCTGCCGTCCAAGATCGGCACGCTGCTCGACATCACCATGGCCGACCTGGAAAAGGTCCTGTACTTTGACTCGTTCATCGTGCTTGATCCGGGCGAGACCCCGCTCAAGAAGCACCAGGTGGTCAGCGAGGACCAGTACTTCCAGGTCATCGACCACTTCGGCGAGGACGCTCTGACCGTGGGCATGGGCGCCGAGACCGTGCGGACCATGCTCCAGGCCCTGGACCTGCCGACCCTGCGCACCGAGCTGCGCGAGGAGTCGCAGACCACCCGGTCCCAGACCAAGAAGAAGAAGATCACCAAGCGGCTGAAGATCGTCGAGTCCTTCCTGGAGTCCGGCAACAAGCCCGAGTGGATGATCATGGAAGTGATTCCGATCATCCCGCCCGAGCTGCGCCCGCTGGTCCCCCTGGACGGCGGCCGTTTCGCCACTTCGGACCTCAACGACCTGTACCGTCGCGTCATCAACCGCAACAACCGCCTGAAACGGCTGCTTGAACTCGGCGCGCCCGAGATCATCATCCGCAACGAGAAGCGCATGTTGCAGGAGGCCGTCGACGCCCTGTTCGACAACGGTCGTCGCGGCCGGGCCATCACCGGCACCAACGGCCGTCCGCTCAAGTCCCTGTCCGACATGATCAAGGGCAAGCAGGGCCGGTTCCGCCAGAACCTGCTCGGCAAGCGCGTGGACTACTCCGGCCGTTCGGTCATCGTGGTCGGTCCCAAGCTCAAGCTGCACCAGTGCGGCCTGCCCAAGAAGATGGCGCTCGAGCTGTTCAAGCCGTTCATCTACTCGGAGCTGGAGAAGCGCGAGATCGCCACGACCATCAAGTCGGCCAAGAAGATGGTCGAGCGCGAGGACCTGGTCGTCTGGGATATCCTGGAGGATGTGGTCCGCGAGTACCCGATCATGCTCAACCGCGCCCCGACCCTGCACCGTCTGGGCATCCAGGCCTTCGAGCCGACCCTGGTCGAGGGCAAGGCCATCCAGTTGCACCCGCTCGTCTGTTCCGCCTACAACGCGGACTTCGACGGCGACCAGATGGCCGTGCACGTGCCGCTGTCCGTTGAGGCGCAGATCGAGTGCCGCGTGCTGATGATGTCCTCCAACAACATCCTCAGCCCGTCCAACGGCTCGCCGATCATCAACCCGTCCCAGGATATCGTCCTCGGGCTGTACTACCTGACCACACCGCGCTCCTTCGAGAAGGGCGAGGGCATGACCTTCTCCTCCCCGGAAGAGGTCATCTCGGCCCACGACTTCGGCGCGGTGGGCATCCACGCGCGCATCAAGGTGCGCATGAACGGCGAGATCGTCGAGACCACCACGGGCCGCGTCATCGTCAGCGAGATTCTGCCCGACAAGGTTCCGTTCGAGCTGGTCAACTGCGTGCTGAACAAGAAGAACATCGCCGCCCTGGTCTCCGGCGCCTACCGTCTGGCGGGCACCAAGGCCACGGTCATCCTGTGCGACCGCATCAAGGACCTGGGCTACGAGTACGCCACCCGCGCCGGTGTGACCATCGGCGTCAAGGACCTGAAGATCCCGGACAACAAGCCCAAGATGCTCGCGACGGCCAACGCCGAAGTGGACGAGATCGAAAACCAGTTCCAGGACGGCATCATCACCCGGACCGAGAAATACAACAAGATCGTCGACGTCTGGACCAAGGTCACCAACGACATCTCCAACGAGACGATGAAGGAGATGTCCACGGACATCCTGGTCGACCCCAAGACCGGCAACACCGAGGTCAACTCGAGCTTCAACCCCATCTACATGATGGCCACCTCCGGCGCTCGAGGCAACCAGGACCAGATGCGGCAGCTGGCCGGCATGCGCGGTCTGATGGCCAAGCCTTCGGGCGAGATCATCGAGACCCCGATCACCGCGAGCTTCCGCGAAGGTCTGTCCGTCCTCCAGTACTTCATCTCCACCCACGGCGCACGCAAGGGCCTGGCCGACACCGCGCTCAAGACCGCGAACTCCGGCTACCTGACCCGCCGCCTGGTGGACGTTGTCCAGGACGTGACCGTGTCCGAGCTGGACTGCGGCACCGTGGACGGACTGGAGCTGACCCACTACATCAAGGGCGGCGAGATCAAGCAGCGCCTGGCCGAACGCGTGCTGGGCCGCGTGACCATGTTCGACACCTATGACGAGGAGACCGGCGAGCTGGTCGTCCCCGCCAACACCATGATCGACGACGAGTACGCCAAGAAGCTCGACGCCTCGGGCGTGAACTCCATCGTCATCCGCTCCGGCCTGACCTGCAAGTCCAAGCACGGCGTCTGCGCCATGTGCTACGGTCGCGATCTGGCCCGGGGCCATCTGGTCAACGTGGGCGAGACCGTCGGCATCATCGCCGCGCAGTCCATCGGCGAGCCCGGCACCCAGCTGACCATGCGTACCTTCCATATCGGCGGTACCGCCTCCAAGGAGATCGAGTCCTCAAGCATCGAGTCGCAGCACAATGGCCGCGTGGTCACCTCGCGCATGCGCACCGTCGTCAACGCCGACGGCGACAAGATGGTCCTGGGCAAGAGCTGCCAGGTGGGCATCGTGGACGAGCAGGGCCGCGAGCGCGAGAAGTACGTGCTCCCGTCCGGCGCGCGTCTGCTGGTGGACGAAGGGCAGGAGGTCAAGAAGGGCACCGCCCTGGCCGAATGGGATCCGTACATGGAACCGTTCATCGTCGACGTGTCCGGCACCATCAAGTTCAAGGACATCATCGAAGGCAAGACCGTCCAGGAGGACCGCACCTCCAAGGCGTCCTTCACCATCATGGAATACCGGACGACCAACTACCGTCCGGCCGTGACCCTGCTGGGCGAGGACGGCAAGCCCGTGCATCGGCCCGGCACCGACATCGACGCCAACTTCGCCATGCCGGTGGGCGCCATCCTCATGGTCAAGGACGGCGACACGGTCCGCGCCGGCGACGTCATCGCCCGCAAGCCGCGCGAATCCTCCAAGACCAAGGACATCGTCGGCGGTCTGCCGCGCGTCGCCGAGCTCTTCGAGGTGCGCAAGCCCAAGGACCTGGGCGTTGTCTCGTCCATCGACGGCGTGGTCACCTTCGGTCCCGAGACCAAGGGCAAGCGCAAGGTCGTGGTCACTCCGGAAACCGGCGACGCCAAGGAATTCCTCATTCCCAAGGGCAAGCACATCACGGTTCAGGAGTCCGACTTCGTCGAGGCCGGCGACCTGCTGACCGAAGGCTCCCCGGAGCTGCACGACATCCTGCGGATCAAGGGCGAAAAGTACCTGGCCCGCTACCTGGTCGAGGAAATCCAGGACGTGTACCGGTTCCAGGGCGTCAACATCAACGACAAGCACATCGAGATCATCGTCCGGCAGATGCTCAAGAAGGTCTCGATCCTGAACCCCGGCTCCACCTCCTTCCTCATCGGCGAGCAGGTGGACAAGCTCCGGTTCATGGAAGAGAACCAGAAGGTCGTGGCCGAGGGCGGCAAGCCCGCCGTGGCCGAGACCCTGGTGCTCGGCATCACCCAGGCCTCGCTGTCCACGGACTCGTTCATCTCGGCAGCCTCGTTCCAGGAGACCACCAAGGTCCTGACCGAGGCCTCCCTGAAGGGCAAGACCGACCATCTGCACGGCCTGAAGGAAAACGTCATCGTGGGCCGCTTGGTGCCCGCCGGTACCGGCTTCCGCAAGTACACGGACGCCGAGATCAGCGTGCCCGACCAGCCCGAACGCCCCGACAAGTTCCTCGAGGAGCTGGAAGAAAGCCCGCTCTTGGTGGACGTGTCGATGGTGTAGCGCAGCCGAAAATACACCTTCGGCAGCGTTTGATATAAGTGATTGAAAAAGTTGGAGAGGCCGTGCCTCTCCAACTTTTTTGCCGGCCCGGACCGAAAAGTCCTCCCGTTCGCAGGGCGAAATGCCTTGACAACAACCGAACGAACGGGGTACTAGCGGTCCTCTTTGCGCATGTTTTGCGCGCAGGTACAGTATTAACTAATGATTGGAGGATGAATGCCCACCATTAACCAGCTCATCCGCAAGGGCCGCGAAGCGCAGCCCAAACGGAAGAAGACCCCGGCCCTGATGGAATGCCCTCAGCGCCGCGGTGTTTGCACCAGGGTGTACACCACGACCCCGAAGAAGCCGAACTCCGCGCTTCGTAAGGTCGCCCGCGTGCGCCTGACCAACGGCATGGAAGTCACCGCCTACATCGGTGGTGAGGGCCACAACCTGCAGGAACACTCCGTGGTCCTGATCCGCGGCGGCCGTGTGAAGGACCTTCCCGGTGTCCGTTACCACATCGTTCGCGGTACCCTCGATACCTCCGGTGTCGACGATCGTCGCCGCGGCCGTTCCAAGTACGGCACCAAGCGCCCGAAATAAGGTTAGAGCCTTTTCGTAATGCCCGGGGTGGGATGACAAAGTAGGGCGGAGGCTGCCCGAAATAATGTCCCCCCGGCCGAAATTCAAGGAGAAAAAAATGCCTCGTAAAGGTCCTGTCGCCAAGCGGCAGATCCTGCCGGATCCTGTGTACGGCAGCAAGCTCATCACCCGCTTCATCAACCGTCTGATGCTGGACGGCAAGAAGTCCACTGCGGAACAAATTTTCTACAAGGCCATCGACATCCTGGCCGAGAAGACCAACGAAGACCCGCTGCGCGCCTTCGAGAAGTGCCTGGACAACATTCGTCCGGCCCTCGAGGTCAAGTCCCGCCGTGTCGGCGGTGCCACGTACCAGGTGCCCATGGAGGTCCGTCCCGACCGCCAGACCGCCCTGGCCATCCGCTGGGCCATCGGCTACGCCCGTGGCCGCGGCGAGAAGGGCATGGTCGCCCGTCTGTCCGGCGAGCTGCTGGACGCTTTCAACAACCGTGGCGGCGCCGTGAAAAAGCGTGAAGACACCCACAAGATGGCTGAAGCCAACAAGGCTTTCGCTCACTACCGTTGGTAGTCACGGAGTAGTAAAGTGGCGAGAAAAGTACCTAGAGAGAAACAGCGCAACATTGGTATCATGGCCCACATCGATGCGGGCAAGACTACCACTACCGAGCGAATCCTGTTCTACACCGGCGTGTCCCACAAGATCGGTGAGGTCCATGATGGCGAAGCCACCATGGACTGGATGGTTCAGGAGCAGGAACGCGGCATCACCATCACGTCCGCCGCGACCACCTGCTTCTGGAAAGAGCACCGCATCAACATCATCGACACCCCGGGCCACGTGGACTTCACCATGGAAGTCGAGCGCGCCCTGCGCGTCCTGGACGGCGCCGTCGCCGTTTTCGACTCCGTGGCAGGCGTCGAGCCGCAGTCCGAGACCGTGTGGCGCCAGGCCGACCGGTATCACGTGCCCCGCATGGCCTTCGTCAACAAGATGGACCGCATCGGCGCTGATTTCTTCCGTTGTGTCCGTATGATGAAGAACCGTCTGGGCGCCAAGGCTGTGCCTCTGCAGTTGCCCATCGGGGCCGAGGACGACTTTATGGGCGTCGTCGACCTGATCGAGGGCAAGGCCTATATCTACGACCACCTGGATCACGGCGCGAGCTTCACCACCACGGAAGTGCCCGCCGAGTTGCAGGACCAGTATGAAGAGATGCGCGCCGAGATGATCGAGGCCATTGCCGAGGAGGACGAAAGCCTGCTCGAGAAGTACATGGCCGAAGAGGAGATCACCCCGGACGAGATCCGCGAGGGCGTGCGCAAGGCGACCACCAACCTGGCCATCTGCCCGGTCCTGTGCGGCACCGCGTTCCGCAACAAGGGCGTGCAGCCGCTGCTGGACGCCGTTGTCGACTACCTGCCCAGCCCGCTGGACATCCCGCCCATGAAGGGCACGGACCCGCAGAACGTCGAGACCATCATCGAGTGCCCCTGCGACGACGACGAGCCCATGGCCGCGCTGGCCTTCAAGCTCATGACCGACCCCTTCGTCGGTCACCTGACCTTCCTGCGCCTCTACTCGGGCAAGATCGAGTCCGGCGCCACGTTCATGAACGCGGCCACCGGCAAGAAGGAGCGCATCGGTCGTCTTTTGAAAATGCACGCCAACAAGCGTGAGGAAATCAAAGAGGCGTACGCCGGCGACATCGTCGCCGCCGTCGGCCTCAAGAACGTGGCCACCGGCGATACCCTGTGCGACCTCAAGCGCGCTGTGGTTCTGGAGTCCCTGGACATCCCGGAGCCGGTCATCGAAGTGGCCATCGAACCCAAGACCAAGGCAGACCGTGACACCCTGTCCGCCGCCCTCGCCAAGCTGACCAAGGAGGATCCGTCCTTCCGCGTCAAGGGCGACGAGGAGACCGGACAGACCCTGATCGCCGGAATGGGCGAGTTGCACCTCGAGATCATCGTTGACCGCCTGCTGCGCGAGTTCAACGTGAACGCCAACGTGGGCGCCCCCCGCGTGGCCTATCGGGAGACCATCTCCGCGCCGAACAAGGTCGATGTCAAGCATGCCAAGCAGTCGGGTGGCCGTGGCCAGTACGGCCACGTCGTCATCGAGGTCGAGCCCAACCCCGAGAAGGGCTACGAGTTCGTGGACGAGATCAAGGGCGGCGTGATTCCCAAGGAATACATCCCCGCCGTGGACAAGGGCATCCAGGATGCCATGAAGAACGGCATCGTGGCCGGGTTCCCGGTCGTGGATGTGAAGGTCAAACTGGTCTTCGGCTCCTTCCATGAAGTCGACTCCAGCGAACAGGCCTTCTACATCGCCGGTTCCCTGGCCATCAAGGAAGCCTGCAGAGGCGCCAAGCCGGTGCTGCTCGAGCCGATCATGTCGGTGGAAGTGGTCACTCCCGAGGACTACCTCGGTGACGTCATGGGTGATTTGAACGGCCGCCGCGGCCGCGTGGGCGAAATGGAAGCCCGCACGGGCGTGCAGGTCATCCGGTCCTTCGTGCCGCTGTCCGAGATGTTCGGATACGCCACGGACCTCCGTTCCAAGACCCAGGGCCGTGCCACCTTCACCATGCAGTTCGACCACTACGAGCGGCTGCCCGCCAATTTGGCCGAAGAGTTGATGAAAGGAAACGATTAACACGTAGAGCCTAGGATTTTCCCTTTGCTTGACAGTGCGGCGGTGCGGGTGTACTCAACCCGACCGCCGCATGAATCGGCGCCTTTTTTTCTTTCAGGCGCGGTAAAGATAAATCCTTTGAGGAGAAAGCACTATGGCTGCTTCGATGGCGAGCGATCGCATCAGAATCAAACTGAGAGCATACGATTACCGTATTCTGGACAAGGCTGTCACCGAAATCGTTGACACCGCCCGGAATACCGGTGCGGCAATCGCCGGCCCCGTGCCGCTGCCCACCGACATTCATCGTACCACCGTCCAGAAGTCCGTGCACGTGGACAAAAAGTCCCGCGAGCAGTTCGAGATGCGCATCCACAAGCGTCTCCTGGACATTCTTGAACCCACTCAGCAGACGGTCGACGCCCTGGGCAAGCTTTCGCTGCCCGCCGGCGTGGACGTCGAGATCAAGCTCTAGGAGTATAGTTATGGCTAAGACTCTCGGATTGCTTGGCAGAAAGCTGGGCATGACCCGCATATTCAAGAGCGATGGTACCATCTGCCCCGTCACGGTTATCGAGGCGGGACCCTGCGCGGTCATGCAGATCAAGACCACGGACAAGGAAGGTTACAACGCCCTGCAGCTCGGTTACGATACCGTGCCCGAGCGCAAGGTGAACAAGCCCATGAAAGGCCACATGGCCAAGGCCGGCGACGCCCTGTACCGCCACCTCAAGGAATTCCCCCTGGAGGTCGTGGACGGCTACGAGCTGGGCCAGGAAATCACCGTCGACATCTTTGCCGCCGGTGAAAAGGTCAAGGTTACCGGTACCTCCAAGGGTAAAGGTTTCCAGGGCGTCATGAAGCGTCACAACTTCAATGGCTCCCGCGCTTCCCACGGTGCCGAGAAAGTGCACCGCGTGCCCGGTTCCGTCGGTAACGCGACGTACCCCGGCCGCGTCTGGAAGGGCAAGCGGATGGCCGGCCATATGGGCAGTGAGCGTGTGACCTTGAGCAACGTTGAGATCGTCGATGTCAGGCCCGAGGACAATGTCCTCCTGGTCAAGGGCCAGGTGCCCGGCCCCAACAACGGCCTCGTGATGATCCGCAAGAACGGCTAAGAGGTATACGTCATGGCAAAAATTCAAGTTGTAGATCAGAATAACACGAAGGTGGGCGATTTCGAACTGGCCCCCGAGGTTTTCGAGGTGGAGATCATGCCCGAAATCCTCAACCAGGTCGTCCGCGCCCAGCGTGCCTCTCAGCGTCAGGGCACCCACGCCACCAAGAACCGCGCCCTCAAGGCCGGCGGCGGTCGCAAGCCGTGGCGCCAGAAGGGCACCGGCCGCGCCCGTGCCGGTTCCAGCAATTCGCCCCTGTGGCGTGGCGGCGCCGCCGCTTTCGGCCCGCAGCCCCGCGACTACACCTTCAAGGTCAACAAGAAGGTGCGCAAGCTGGCCCTGAAGATGGCCCTGTCCTCCCGCGTCTCCGAAGCGAAGATGACGGTGGTCAGCTCCATCGATCTCCCCGAGATCAAGACCAAGGCCTTTGCCGAAGTCGCCAAGAACCTCGGCCTGAACAAAACTCTGATCGTCGCCAAAGACGCCGATCCGAAGCTGACCATGTCCGCGCGCAACATGCCGCACATCAAGGTCATCGAGGCCGACAAGCTGAATGTTTACGACGTGCTGCTGTACCCCGAGCTGGTCATGCTCGAGTCCGCCGCCCAAGACGTTCAAGAGAGGTTGAAGTAATGGATTATTCGAAAGTCCTGCTCAAGCCCGTGGTCTCCGAGAAGGCCAACGAGGCCAAGGAGCAATCCAATCACGTCTCTTTTTACGTCCACCCCGACTCCAACAAGATCGAGGTGAAGAAGGCCGTTGAGGCAGCCTTCGACGTCAAAGTCGAGTCCGTGAATATCGTGGCCAAGAAAGCCGCGCCGCGCAAGCGCATGGGCCGCCTGACCGGTGGACGCGTCCCCGGGTACAAGAAGGCCTACGTCAAGCTTGCCGCCGGCGATAAAATCGAAATCTTCGAAGGAGTGTAACCATGGCAACCCGTAAGCTGAAGCCTACTTCTCCGGGCCGCCGGTTCCAGACCATCTCCGATTTCGCGGAGATCACCCGGACCACTCCCGAGAAGTCGCTGACCAAAGGTCTGACCCAGAAGGCCGGACGTAACAATAACGGTCGTGTCACCATGCGTCGCCGCGGCGGCGGCAACAAGTCCCTGTACCGCCTGATCGACTTCAAGCGGAACAAGCTTGGCGTGCCCGCCAAGGTGGCCGAGATCGAGTACGATCCGAACCGTAGCGCCCGCATCGCCCTGCTGCACTACGCGGACGGCGAGAAGCGCTACATCCTGGCCCCTGTCGGGCTGAACCAGGGCGACGTCATCACCGCCGGTGAAGGCGCCGACATCAAGCCCGGCAACGCCATGGCTCTGACCCAGATCCCGACCGGTACCGTCGTGCACAACATCGAGCTGTACCCGGGCAAGGGCGGCCAGTTCTGCCGCGCCGCCGGCACCTACGCCCAGCTCATCGCCAAGGAAGGCAAGTACGCGCTCCTGCGCATGCCCTCCGGCGAGGTCCGCAAGGTGCTGGCCGCCTGCTGCGCCACCATCGGCCAGGTTGGTAACATTCATCACGAGAACATCAAGATCGGTAAGGCCGGACGCAATCGTTGGCTTGGCCGTCGCCCGAAGGTCCGTGGTGTGGCAATGAACCCGATCGATCACCCGCTGGGTGGTGGTGAGGGCCGCAGTTCCGGTGGTCGCCATCCGGTGTCCCCGTGGGGTACCCCGGCCAAGGGCTACAAGACCCGGAACCGCAAGAAGGCTTCCTCGAAGCTCATCGTCAAACGCCGCGGCCAGAAGTAGGAGTATAACCAATGCCTAGATCGCTTAAGAAGGGTCCGTTCCTGGACGGTCACCTGATCAAGAAAATCCAAGTGGCCGCCGAGAATCAGGACCGCCGCGTGATCAAGACCTGGTCCCGCCGTTCCACGATCGTCCCCGAGATGGTCGGCATGACCTTCGCCGTCCACAACGGCCGGAAGTTCATCCCCGTGTTCGTGACCGAAAACATGGTCGGTCACAAGCTCGGTGAGTTCTCCCCGACCCGCACCTACTTCGGCCACGTCGCCGACAAGAAGAAGTAGGGGGAGTACGTTATGGAAGCCAAAGCAGTTGCCAAGTTCATCCGCGTGTCGCCGCGCAAGACCCGCATCGTTGCCGAGAACATCAAGGGCAAGGGCGTCGAGGATGCCCTGAACATCCTGCGGTTCACCCCGCAGAAGCCCGCCGACATCCTCAGCAAGGTGCTGTACTCCGCCGTGTCCAACGCGGAGCAGATGCCCGGCGTGGACGTCGATTCCCTGGTCGTCGCCTCGGTCGTGGTCAATGAAGGGCCCACCTGGAAGCGCATTCAGCCGCGCGCCATGGGCCGCGCCTACCGCGTCCGCAAGCGCACCAGTCACATCACCATCGTAGTCAAGGAACAGTAGTATGGGACAGAAAGTACATCCTTACGGTTTTCGTCTGGGGTATAACAAGAACTGGCTGTCCCGCTGGTACAGCAGAAAGGACTACCCTGCGTTCGTCTTCCAGGACGACCAGGTCCGCAAGTTCGTTAAGAAAAAACTGTTTCAGGCCGGCGTGTCCCGCATCGAGATCGAGCGGGCCGGCGGCAAGATTCGCCTGATCATCCACACCGCGCGTCCCGGTATCGTCATCGGCCGCAAGGGTGTTGAGATAGAAAAGTTGCGTGAGGAATTGCGCAGCAAGTTTCAAACCGAGTTCACCATTGAGGTCAACGAGATTCGTCGGCCTGAGGTTGAGGCTCAGCTCGTAGCTGAGAGTATTGCCCAGCAACTCGAACGCCGCATTGCCTTCCGCCGTGCCATGAAGCGCACGGTGGGCCTTGCCAGGAAATTCGGCGCCGAGGGTATCAAAGTCGCGTGTGCGGGTCGCCTTGCCGGCGCCGAAATCGCGCGCGGCGAATGGTACCGTGATGGGCGTGTGCCGCTGCACACCCTCCGTGCGGACATCGACTACGGTTTTGCCGAGGCCTCCACGACCTACGGCGTGATCGGCGTCAAGGTCTGGATCTTCAAGGGTGAGATTCTGGACAAAGAGGTACAACAGTAATGCTTGCTCCAAAAAGAGTTAAATTCAGAAAATGGCAGAAAGGCCGACTCAGAGGCAAGGCCCAACGGGGTAACGTGGTGTCCTTCGGCGATATCGGGCTGAAGGCATTGGAGCACGGAAAGATCACCAATCAGCAGATTGAGTCCGCTCGTGTCGCGATCATGCGTCACATCAAGCGCGGCGGTAAGGTCTGGATCCGCATCTTCCCTGATCACCCCACCACCTCCAAGCCCGCGGAAGTCCGTCAGGGCAAGGGTAAAGGCGCTCCCGACGGTTGGGTCGCGCCGGTGAAACCGGGCCGTATCATGTACGAAGTCAAGGGCGTCGACATCGAGCTCGCCAAGGAAGCCCTCAAGCGCGCTTCCTACAAGCTCCCGATCAAGACGACCATCGTTGTCAAGGAGGGTATGTAAATGCTGTCCAACAAGGAACTTCGTGAAATGGATGACGCAAAGCTGACCGAGACCCTGAAGGATGCCCGGCATGAGCTGTTCTCCATGCGCTTCAAGCATGCGACGGCCCAGCTGGAAAACACCAAGGCTCTCAGCGGCGCAAAAAAGACCATCGCCCGTATCCTGACCATTCAGCGGGAACGGCAGGGAGCGTAAGAAATGGCTGAGTTCAAATACCAAGGCAACAAGCGGTTGCTGACCGGACTGGTCATCTCCGACAAGGCCGACAAGACCATCGTCGTCCGCGTCGAGACCCTGGTGAAGCATCCGCTGCTGAAGAAGTACATCCGTCGCCGCAAGAAGTTCATGGCCCACGATCCGGCCAACGACTGCGGTGTCGGCGATACGGTGCAGATTGTCGAGTCGAGACCCATGTCCAAGCGCAAGCGCTGGCACCTGGTGAAGATTCTCGAAAAGGCCGTGTAGGGATTAGGAGGATATCGAAATGATTCAGGTTGAATCCAATCTCGACGTGGCTGACAACTCCGGAGCCAAGAAGGTCGCCTGCATCAAGGTGCTCGGTGGTTCCAAACGCCGTTACGCCAGCGTCGGTGATATTATCGTAGTGTCCGTCAAGGAGGCCATGCCCCATTCCAAGGTGAAGAAGGGCTCGGTCATGAAGGCGGTTGTCGTCCGCACCAAGAAGGAACTCGGCCGTCCCGACGGCTCCTTCATCAAGTTCGACAACAACTCCGCCGTGCTGCTGAACAACAACATGGAGCCCGTGGGAACCCGTATTTTCGGCCCCGTGGCCCGTGAACTGCGCGCCGCCGGTTTCATGAAGATCGTTTCCCTCGCTCCCGAGGTTCTGTAAGGAAATCACGATGCAGACTAAAATTCGCAAAGACGACAAGGTCATGGTCATCGCCGGGAAGGACAAGGGAAAGGTCGGCAAGGTCTTGAAGATCCTCAAGAAGCAGGACAAGGTCCTGGTCGAGAAGGTGAACATGGTCCAGCGCCATACCAAGGCCAACCCGTACGCCCAGCAGCCCGGTGGCATTATCGAGAAGGAAGCCCCTATCCATGTATCCAATGTGGCTATTGTGTGCGACGCCTGCACCAAGCCCACGCGGGTAGGGTACAAGAAGACTGAAGACGGCAAGAAGGTGCGCTTCTGCAAGAAGTGCAACGAGACCTTCAAATAGGTATCAGTATGACACGTCTCGAAAAGTTGTATAACGAAAAGGTCGTCCCCGAGCTCCAGAAGGAGTACGGTTACACCTCGTCCATGGAGATCCCCAAAATGGTCAAGATCTCCCTGAACATCGGCCTCGGTGCTGCCAGCCAGAACAGCAAGCTCATCGAAGCCGCCGCCGACGAGTTGACCGCCATCGCCGGGCAGAAGGCCGTGGTCACCCTGGCCAAGAAGTCCATCGCGCAGTTCAAGCTGCGCGAGGGCCAGCCGGTTGGGTGCCGCGTTACCCTGCGCGATGATCTCATGTGGGACTTTTATGACAAGCTCGTGAGCTTCGCTCTGCCCCGGGTCCGCGACTTCCGCGGCGTCCCCGACCGTGGTTTCGACGGTCGCGGCAACTTCACCCTGGGCATCAAGGAACACACCATCTTCCCCGAGCTTGACATCGACAGGGTGGAATTGGTGAAGGGCATGAACGTGACCGTGACCACCACGGCCAAGACCGACAAGGAAGGCAAGACCCTTCTTGACCTCCTTGGCATGCCCTTTAAAAAGTAGGAGGACGGAAAGTGGCCAAGACAAGCTTACGCGTTAAGGCAAGCCGCAAACCCAAGTTCAAGGTCCGCGCTTACAATCGGTGCCCGATTTGTGGCCGTCCTCGGGCTTTCCTGAGGCGGTACGGCATCTGCCGTATCTGCTTCCGCAACAAGGCTCTCGCCGGCGAACTGCCCGGCGTCCGCAAGGCGAGCTGGTAATTAAGGAGAAATGAAATGGCTGTTGTTGATCCTGTAGCCGACATGTTGACCCGCATCCGGAATGCGTATGGCGCCTATCACACCGATGTCGTCGTGCCGGCTTCCAAGATGAAGTCTTCCATCGCGGGTATCCTGAAGGAAGAAGGTTATATCGCCGACTACGCTGTCGAGGACAGGGACATCAGTATTACCCTCAAGTACGCCGAAGGCAAACCGCTTATCACTGGCCTGAAGAAGGTCAGCAAGCCCGGTCGCCGTGTGTACGTTGGTGCTTCTGATATCCCCCGCGTCCAGAACGGCATCGGTATTTGTATCGTGTCCACCTCCAAGGGGCTGCTCGAGGGCGCCAAGGCCAAAGAGGCCAACGTCGGCGGCGAGCTCCTCTGCGAAATCTGGTAAAGAGGTTCCGTTATGTCTCGTATAGGAAAGAATCCCATCGTCATCCCTTCGGGTGTCGAGGTGTCAGTCGGAGCCTCCGAAATCCAGGTCAAGGGTCCCAAGGGGTCCTTGAATACTCCGGTCGATTCGTCCGTTGAGTACAAGATCGAGGATGGCAAGGTGTACGTTTCCCGCGTGGATGATTCCCGCCGCTCCCGCGATCAGCACGGTCTTCGTCGGACCCTGCTGGCCAACTGCGTGGACGGTGTGACCAAGGGCTTCACCAAGACCCTGGAAGTCATCGGCGTCGGTTACAAGGTGTCCGTGCAGGGCAAGAAAGTCGTTCTGGCCGTCGGGTATTCCCACCCGGTGGAGTTCGACCTGCCCGCCGGCCTGGAGGCCAAGGTGGAAGGCGCCAAGCTGACCATCGAGGGCATCGACAAGCAGCTTGTCGGTGAAATTGCGGCCCAGATTCGTCGTGTGCGTCCGCCGGAACCCTACAAGGGCAAGGGCATCAAGTACCTCGACGAAGTCATTCGCCGCAAGGCCGGTAAGTCCGGCTCCAAGTAGGGGTAAAGTCATGAAAAGCAAGAATGCACAGAGGCTTCTTCGGAAGCCTCGCATCAGGAAGAAGGTCTCCGGCACCGAAGCCCGGCCCCGCCTGGTCGTCTACCGCTCCAACCAGCATCTCTATGCTCAGTTGGTGGACGACGTGAACGGCGTGACCCTCGCCTCCGCCAGCACCCAGGTGCTGAACAAGGACGGCGAGACGCTGAAGGCCAACAAGGAATCCGCCGCCAAGGTTGGCAAGGCTATCGCCGAAGCCGCCCTGGCCAAGCAGATCGAGGCCTGCGTCTTCGACCGGAACGGATATATCTATCACGGCAAGATCAAAGCCCTTGCCGACGGCGCCCGTGAAGGCGGGCTGAAATTCTAGGCACCAGGAAAAAACAATGGAACAGAATGAAAGTGGATTGATTGAAAAAATCGTCTACCTCAATCGCGTCGCCAAGGTTGTCAAGGGTGGCCGCCGTTTCAGCTTCAGCTGCCTGGTGGTCGTCGGTGACGGTGAAGGTGGAGTCGGTTATGGCCTGGGCAAGGCCAACGAAGTGCCCGAAGCCATCCGCAAGGCCGGTGAGCGCGCCAAGAAGAACATGATCAATGTTCCTCTGCTGGACGGCACCCTCCCGTACGAGATTCTGGGACGCTACGGCGCGGGCCGCGTCATGCTCAAGCCCGCCAGCCGAGGCACCGGCATCATCGCCGGCGGTCCCGTCCGTGCGATCATGGAGGCCGTTGGCGTCAGCGACATCCTGACCAAGGCCATCGGGACCAACAACCCGCACAACGTGCTGCGGGCCACCATGGCTGGACTGGAGTCCCTGCGCAGCGCCGAGGAGATTTCCTCCCTGCGCGGCGTGTCGGTCTCCACTCCCAGAAAGTAGGAAGGTGATCGCCGTGATTAAAGTGAAACAGATCAAGAGCAAGATCTCGTGCAAGCCCCACCAGGTGAAGATCCTGGAGTCCCTGGGCCTGCACCGGATCAATCAGGTCAAAGAGCACGATGACACTCCCGTCATCCGCGGAATGGTCTATAAGGTCAGACACCTGGTGGAGGTTACCGAATCATGAGACTTCATGAACTCTACGCCTTCCCGGAAGAATACAAGAACCGCAAGCGCATAGGCCGCGGCTCCGGCTCCGGCTGGGGCAAGACCGCCACCAAGGGCACCAAGGGCCAGAACTCCCGTTCCGGCGGCGGCGTCCGCCCCGGCTTCGAGGGCGGCCAGATGCCTCTGGCCCGGCGCCTGCCCAAGCGCGGATTCAAGAATCCCTTCCGTGAAGTATACGAAGCCGTGAACGTGGGCCGACTGATCGCCATGTTCGAAGGCAAGGACGAGATTACCCTGGCCGACATGTACGAGCGCGGCGTCGTCAAGGACGGCGCTCCGGTCAAAGTGCTTGGCACGGGTGACGTTGACAAGGCCGTGACCATCGAAGCCCATCGCTTCAGTGCGTCCGCTGCCGAGAAGATTGCCCAGGCCGGCGGTACCGCCAAGGCCATTGAAGCATAAACGCACTACTGATTCGGAAGGGTACTGAGACGATGTCAGGAGTTGACAATATTGCCCGGTTGCCGGAGTTGCGGAAAAAGCTGCTCTGGACATTCGCACTGCTCGCTGTCTACCGGTTGGGCATACATATCCCTATTCCCGGCGTCGACAGTGCCGCGCTTTCCGAGTTCTTCGCGCAGGCGCAGAACACCCTCTTCGGCGTGTTCGACATGTTCTCCGGCGGTGGACTCAAACGGATGTCCATCTTCGCCCTGGGTATCATGCCGTACATTTCGGCCTCGATCATCCTTCAACTTCTGACCGTGGTCAGCCCCGAGCTGAAACGGCTCCAGAAGGAGGAAGGCGAGGCCGGCCGCAAGAAGATAACTCAATATACCCGGTACGGCACGGTGCTGATCACCGTCGTTCAGGGTTTTGCCATCGCCACCGGACTGGAGTCCATGAGCTCGCCCACGGGCGCGCCCATGGTCCTCTACTCCGGGATCAGCTTCAAGCTGATGACGATCCTGACCCTGACCGCGGGCACCGTGTTCCTGATGTGGCTGGGCGAACAGATGACGGAGAAGGGCATCGGAAACGGCATCTCGCTGATCATCTACGCGGGTATCATCGCCGGCCTCCCGGCCGCGGTGATCAACACCCTGCAGCTGATGACCGTGGGCGAGATCTCGCTGTTCATCCTGCTCTTCCTGATCGTGGCCATGGTCGCGGTCCTGGCCTTCATCGTGTTCATGGAGCGCGGCCAGCGCCGCATCCCCATCCACTATGCCAAACGTCAGCAGGGGCGGCGCATGTTCGGCGGCCAGACCACGCATCTGCCGCTGAAGATCAACACGGCCGGCGTCATCCCGCCGATCTTCGCGTCCTCCATCCTGATGTTCCCTGCAACGCTTGCCCAGTTCTCGAACAACAAGTATTTGCAGGACTTCTCGTCCTACTTCCGGCCCGATTCCATCCTGTACAACATCCTGTACATCGGGATCATCATCTTCTTCTGCTATTTCTACACGGCGATCATGTTCGATCCCAAGGGAATCGCGGAGAACATCCAGAAGCAGGGCGGCTTCATCCCGGGCATCCGTCCGGGCAACCGCACCCGCGAGTACATCGACAAGGTGCTCGCCCGCATCACCCTGTGGGGCGCCTTCTATGTCTCGGCGGTCTGCGTGCTGCCCATGGTCCTGATCAGCAAGTTCGGCGTGCCGTTCTATTTCGGCGGCACCTCGCTGCTGATCGTGGTCGGTGTGGCCATGGACTTCATGGGCCAGATCGAGTCCTACATGATCTCCCGCCAATACGAGGGATTGATGGGGAAGGGCAATAAAATCAAAGGCAGGCGCTAGTCTTGAAAAAGTTTCGGGGCGTCTTCCTCAAGAATGATAAAGAGATTGGCCTCATGCGTGAGGCCAATCGCATTGTTTCCAGAATTCTCGACGAACTGGGTGAGAACGTCCGACCCGGCGTGTCCACCATGTACTTCGAGAATATCTGCCGCGCACGCTGCGACGAGTACGGGGTCAGACCGAACTTCCTGGGTTACCAGGGATTTCCCTTCGCCCTGTGCTGCTCGGTCAACGAGGAGATCGTGCACGGCTTTCCCTCCGAGGAGCGCATCCTCAAGGAGGGCGACATCGTCAGTTTCGACATGGGTGTCGAATACAAGGGATTCCACGGAGACTCGGCCCGGACCTTCGGGGTGGGCCAGGTTTCCAAAGAAGCGCAGAAACTCATGGATGTAACCCGCGAGTCTCTGTATATAGGGATCGAACAGGCCCGGCCCGGAAACAATCTGTATGACATCTCCGCGGCAATCCAGTCATACGTGGAAGGGTTCGGCCTGGGCATCGTCCGTCGTTTTGTAGGTCATGGGATCGGCAGTCATCTTCACGAGAAGCCCGAGATCCCGAACTTCGTGCCCAGGGGGCTGTCCGGCGTTCCTCTCAAAGCCGGAATGGTCCTTGCCATTGAGCCGATGGTCACACTGGGCGCATACGAGGTCGAGATTCTCGAGGACAACTGGACTGCGGTGACCAAGGACAGGAATCTGTCCGCTCACTTCGAGCACACCGTCGCCGTGACCCACGATGGACCGAGAATATTGAGCCTGTCCGACTAGCTCCTCCGGGGGCCTGCAATTCGGGCTTGCTCTTTGTTCCAAAAGGCTGTATAAAACGCAGCTTCGTTAAAAAGGCCACCCCCCGGCAGGGGGGTATGGGCATTATTGTTATTTAGACATTGGAGATGGTCATGAAAGTCAGACCTTCTGTGAAGAAAATGTGTTCCAAGTGCAAAGTAATTCGGCGCAACGGCGTGCTGCGGGTGATCTGCGAAAATCCCCGGCACAAGCAGCGTCAAGGATAGAGGGAAAGAACTATGGCACGTATTGCTGGCGTTGATCTGCCGAGGAACAAGCGCATCGACATCGCGTTGACGTACATTTACGGCATCGGCCGCACCATGGCCATGCAGATTCTCGAGACCACCGGTATCGATTGGACGATGAGCAGTGACGACCTCACTGCCGACGACGTCAACCAGATTCGCGTCGAGATCGAGAACAACTACAAGGTCGAGGGTGACCTCCGTCGCGAGATCACCACCAACATCAAACGGTTGATGGACATCGGCTGCTACCGCGGCCTGCGCCATCGCCGCGGCCTGCCCGTTCGCGGTCAGAAGTCCAAGACCAACGCCCGTACCCGCAAGGGTCCGCGCCGTTCCGTCATGGGCCGCAAGAAGAAATAGCTCGTCATGCGACTTTCGCCGGTGCGCCCGTGAGCGCGCGGGCGTTGTATAAGACTTTTATTCAACGGAGATTAAGGCAATGGCTAAACCCCGTCGCTCTGGGAAGAAAAAAGAAAAGAAGAATATTCCCGTCGGTATTGCCCACGTCAAGGCCACGTTCAACAACACGATCGTGACCTTCACCGACGTCAAGGGCAATGTCGTCAGCTGGGCCTCCGCCGGTGCTCACTTCAAGGGTTCCCGGAAGTCCACTCCTTTCGCGGCACAGATGGCCGCCGAAGCCGCCGCCAAGCGCGCGCAGGATTCCGGCATGCGTACCGTCGGCATCTACGTCAAGGGCCCCGGCTCCGGACGTGAGGCCGCCATGCGCGCCATCAACAATGTCGGCTTCAAAGTCACTTTCATCCGGGACATCACCCCGATCCCGCACAATGGTTGCCGGCCGCCCAAACGCCGCAGGGTCTAATTAAGGAGAATTATCGTGGCAAGATATACCGAAGCAAAATGCAAGCTGTGCCGCCGCGAGGGAGAGAAGCTCTTCCTCAAGGGTGATCGCTGCTACACCGACAAGTGCGCCTACGAAAAGCGCCCCTATCCTCCGGGACAGGCCGGCCGCCTTCGCCACAAGATGTCCGACTACGCCGTCCAGCTGCGCGAGAAGCAGAAGGTCCGCCGCATGTACGGCATTCTTGAAGGCCAGTTCCGCACCTAC
Organism: Pseudodesulfovibrio mercurii; assembly: GCF_000189295.2. Lineage (NCBI taxonomy): Bacteria > Pseudomonadati > Thermodesulfobacteriota > Desulfovibrionia > Desulfovibrionales > Desulfovibrionaceae > Pseudodesulfovibrio > Pseudodesulfovibrio mercurii. Next base: position 3,810,855 of record NC_016803.1, read on the forward strand.
TACAAGCGCGCTGAAGGCATGAAGGGCGTGGCGGGTCACAACCTGCTGTTCCTGCTGGAGCGTCGACTCGACAACGTGATCTACCGTCTCGGCTTCGCCAACTCCCGCGACCAGGCTCGTCAGTTGGTCCTCCACGGCATCTTCAAGCTCAACGGCCGCCGCGTGTCCATCCCGTCCATGCAGGTCAAGGCCGAGGACGTGATCGAGGTCCGCGAGGAAGCCCGCAAGATCCCCGTGATCAACGAGGCCCAGGAAGTCATCGCCCGCCGCGGCTGCCCCGAGTGGCTGGAATCCGACGGCGCCAACTTCAAGGGCACGGTTAAGGCCATGCCGAGCCGGGAAGACATCCAGTTCCCGATCAACGAGCAGCTGATTGTCGAATTGTACTCCAAGTAAATAGGGGACTACATGCTTATTGAGAACGGCGACAAACTCATCAACACCCGTAACTGGAGCCAACTGGTCAAGCCCGAGGCCCTCGTGCGCGACTCCAAGTCCTCCAAGACGTACGGTAAATTCATCTGCGAACCTCTGGAGCGCGGCTACGCCACCACCATCGGCAACGCCATGCGCCGGGTTCTTCTCTCCTCCATGCAGGGGTGTGCCATCGTGTCCGCCTCCATCGAGGGAGTGCAGCATGAGTTCACCACGTTGCCGGGGGTGCTTGAGGATATGACCGAGGTAGTGCTGAACCTGAAGCAGGTTCGCATCGCCATGACCACGGACGAGCCCCAGCGCTTGGTCCTCGAAGCCAACAAGAAGGGGCAGGTCACGGCCGGCATGATCCAGGAAAACCAGAATGTGACCATTCTGAACAAGGATCAGCTCATCGCCACCCTGACCGAAAATCGCCCCCTGAAGATGGAATTGGAAGTCCGCATGGGCAAGGGTTACGTTCCGGCCGACATGCATGAAGGGCTGACCGACGAAATCGGCTCCATGGTCCTCGACGCCAGCTACTCCCCCGTCAAGAAGGTCGCGTATTCCGTCGAACAGGCGCGCGTCGGCCAGATGACGAACTACGACAAGCTCATCCTGGAAGTGTGGACCGACGGTTCCGTCACTCCCGAGGATGCCTGTGCATACAGCGCCAAGATTCTCAAGGACCAGCTTTCGGTGTTCATCAACTTCGATGAATCCTCCTCCGAGACGCACGAGGAAGAGGACAACTCCATCGATCTGAACCCGAACCTCTTCAAGTCCATTGACGAGCTCGAACTCTCGGTTCGCGCCACCAACTGCTTGAAGGCCGCCAACATCCAGCTGGTGGGCGAACTGGTCCAGCGTACCGAACAGACCATGCTCAAGACCAAGAACTTCGGACGCAAGTCCCTGGACGAAATCCGTCGGGTTCTGGACGGCATGGCACTCAAGTTCGGCATGTCCGTCGAGGATTTTGACAAGAAATACCAGGAATGGTTGAAGAGGAAAGAGAAAAATGAGGCATAGAAAGTCCGGCCGCAAACTGAATCGGTCCAATACGCACCGTGCGGCCATGTTCAAGAACATGGCTCGCGCCCTCCTGACCTACGAGCAGATCCGCACCACCGAAGCCAAGGCCAAGGAACTTCGTCGCATCGTTGACAAGCTCCTGACCATGGCTCTGCGCAACGACCTGCATTCCCGCCGTCAGGCGTACAAGGTCCTCGGCAGCCACCAGATGGTTCAGCGTCTCTTCGACGAGATCGGTCCCCGCTTCGAGAGCGGCGTCGGCGGATACACCCGCATCGTCAAGCTCTCCCAGCCCCGCAAGGGCGACTGCGCCCCCATGGTCATCATCGAGCTGACCAAGAAGGGCGCCGAGGCCACCGCCGAAGCCCCGGCCAAGGAGGAAGCCAAGCCGGCTCCCGCCAAGAAGGCCGAGAAGAAGGAAGCGCCCAAGGCCGCTCCCGAGAAAGCCGAAGAACCGGTCGAGGAAACTCCCGAGGCCGAGGAAAAGGCTGACAAGGAATAATGAAAGAGGGCAGGCTCCGGCCTGCCCTTTTTTTGTCTTAAATTATAGATTACGTCTATTTACAGGATTGATTTTATGGACATCAGAAAGCTTGAGGCCTTTTGCAAGGTATACGAACTGCAAAGTTTTTCCAAGGCCGGGGAGGCCATGTTCCTGTCCCAGCCGACCATCAGTTCGCACGTGGCCAACTTGGAGGACGAGTTGGGCGTCAAGCTGTTCGACCGGTTGGGGCGGAAGATCATGCCCACCCAGGCCGGTGATGTCCTCTACGAGAGCATGGTGACCATCTTCCGCAACCTGGACCGGGCCAAGGCGGCCATCGAGGTCCTGCGCGACCGGGTGGTCGGCGAGTTGCAGGTGGGGTGCAGCACCATCCCGTCGCACAGTCTTCTGCCGGAACTGCTCAAGTCCTTTTCCGCCAAGTATCCCGAGGTCTCCTTCGTGGTCCACACCGGCGACTCGTCCGAGGTCATCCGCAGGGTGGCCTGCGGCGACTGGCCCGTGGGCATTGTGGGCAAGCGGCCCGAGGAAGAGGAACTGGTGGCCAAGCTCCTGGCCAGGGACGAGACCATCCTGGTGGCCTCTCCGCACGCTCCCTGGCTGCCCGAGGGCGACAACCTGCCCATGGAGCGGTTGGTGGAGTTGCCGTGGATCATGCGCGTCAAGGGCTCGGCCACGCGGCTGGTCCTGGAGAACGCCTTGAACAAGGCGGGCTATTCCCTGCAGAACCTGAATGTGCGCATCAAGGTGGAGGGCACCTGCGAGAGCCTGGCCCACGCGGTGCACGGGGTGGGGATGTGCTTCACCTCGAAACTGGCCGCCCAGTCCCTGCTGGACAGCGGCGAGGTGGTCCGGATCAAGGCCCCTGCCCTGGAGGGACGGCGCGAGTTCTACCTGATCCACCACGGCGGCCGGTACATGTTCCCGGCCCTCAAGGCCTTCGTGGAATTCCACGGCTAGGCGGAGGGCAGGAAGACCAGCTCCGGGACGCGTTCGATGATCCCGGTCTCCACCAGGCTTTCGTAGAAGGCCCGCATGCCCCGTTGCTCCTCGGGCCCGAGGTCGTAGACCAGGCCGTCGAAGTAGGAGCACATCTCCTCATCGTTCAGGCAGCTCTCCTCGGCGGCCATGACGCAGACGTCGGCGATGTTCTCCTCGCCCCAGTGCTTGCCCGCCAGGAGCAGATTCGCGGCCTGTTCCACCTTTTCCCTGTCCCGGTTCCAGCTTTCGCGGCTGACGATCCAGACGCCGAAGATGAACGGCAGGCCGGTCAGCTCGCGCCAGGCCTCGCCCAGGTCGATGCGGTAGGGATAGTCGGGGTGATAGCGCAGGTTCAGGGCCTCGTCGCCGATGCACAGGATGGCCTGGGGACGTTCCCCGGTGCCGAGGACGTCGGTGGCGCTGCCGGTGGTGAACACGGTCCGTATCTTCCACAATTTGGCCTGGAGCACGCGGAGCAGGGCGGCGGAGGTGTGGGTCTGGGCGCTGACCAGGATGGTCCTGCGGTCCAGTTCCTCCACCGGGCGGCGGCTCAGGAGCAGCACCGACTGCACCGGTCCCCGGCTGCCGATGGCGATGTCCGGGATGAGGTAGTACTTGTCCGCGTGGCGCGCGTATTCCACGCTGGACGCGGCGGACACGTCGAGGAGCCCGGCGTCCATGAGCCGGTTCAACTCGGCGGGCGGGCCCGAAGTGACCTCGCAGTCCATGGGCAGGATGCCGGTCTCCAGGGGATGGTAGATGGGCAGGACGTTGAGATAGCCGATCTTGCCGAGACGCACGCTCATTATTCGGCCTCCAGAAGGGTATAGTCCATGGTCCGCTGCCGGGGGACGAACCCCGCGCCCCGGACCAGGCGGTGGATTTCCTCGCGGGACAGGCTGAAGGACACGCCCGCGGCCTTGACCACGTTCTCCTCGATCATGGTCGAGCCGAAGTCGTTGCCGCCGAAATACAGGGCCAGCTGGGCGATCTTGGGCCCCATGGTCACCCAGGAAACCTGGATGTTGTCCACATTGTCCAGGACGATGCGCGAGACGGCCAGGGTACGCAGGTACTCCACGCTGGTCAGCTTGCGGCAGCGAGGCAGGGCGGTGTGGTCGGGCTGGAAGGTCCAGGGGATGAAGGCCGTGAAGCCGTGGGTGCGGTCCTGGACCTCGCGCACCCGGAAGAGGTGTTCGAGCCGCTGGACCGGGGTCTCGAGGTGGCCGAACATCATGGTCGCGGTGGTCCGCAGCCCCTGGCGGTGGGCCTCCTCCATGACGCCGAGCCACTGGTCGGACGGACACTTGTTGGGAGCCACCCGGGAGCGGACCTCGTCCACCAGGATCTCGGCCCCGCCGCCGGGGATGGAGTCCAGCCCGGCCGCACGTAGCCGCCGGATGACCTCGGCCACGGAGAGACCTTCCCTGTTGGCCCAGAAGACCACCTCGGGCGGGGAAAAGGCGTGGATGTGCACGGGGTGCTCGGCCTTGATGAAGCGGAGCATGTCCTCGTACCAGGTCAGGGGCAGGTCCGGGTGGTGCCCGCCCTGCATGAGGATCTGGGTGCCGCCCAGGGCGATGGTCTCGTCGATCTTGCGTCCGATCTCTTCGAAGGAGAGCACGTAGCCGTCCGCTCCGCCGGGCTCGCGGTAGAACGCGCAGAACTTGCAGCAGCAGACGCAGACGTTGGAATAGTTGATGTTCCGGTCCACCACGTAGGTGACCACGGGCTCGGGATGCCTGCGCAGCCGCACCTGATGGGCCAACCGCCCCAGGTCGTGAAACTCCGCCTCAGCATACAGCGTCTCGGCCTCGTCGAACCCGATCCGCCCGCCGTCCAGAACCTTCCCATATATTTTTTCAAGCTCGCTCATACTGTTCTCTCCTGAACCTCCCGCCCGAACTTCACCCCGCGAAGCGGCGCCAAAGAGTTTGGGAAAAGGTGGGGATGGGGGTCCGGGGGAAGGGGAGGAAAGAACCCTTTTCAAAGGTTTTTCCCTTCCCCCGGCCGCCGGAGGCATTACACCTCGTTGAAAAAGCCGTCGCGTTCGACGGGGGTGCAGCCGCAGCCCCGGATCATGTTGGTCAGTTCGGACCGGGACAGCCCCTGTTCCGAGGTGGCCCCGGCCTCGTGGCCGATCTTTTCCTCGACCACCGTGCCGTCGAAGTCGTCGGCCCCGAACTTGAGGGCGGCCTGGGCCTGTTTGACCCCGAGCATGACCCAGTAGGCCTTGATGTGCGGGATGTTGTCGAGGAGCAGCCGGGATACAGCGATGGTCTTGAGCTCCTCCAGGCCGGTCAACGGGTTGTCGATCCTGAGTTTGCTGTTCTCGGTCAGGAAGGGCAGGGGGATGAAACAGGTGTACCCGTGCGCCCGGTCCTGGGATTCGCGCAGGCGGATGAGGTGGTCCACGCGGTCCTCGACGGCCTCGATGTGCCCGAAGAGCATGGTCGCGTTGGTCCTGATGCCCAACCCGTGGGCTTCCTCGTGGATGGCCAGCCACTCGTCGGCCGTGGCCTTGCGCGGGCAGAGTTGTTCGCGCACCGAAGGGGCGAATATCTCGGCCCCGCCGCCGGCCAGCATGCCCAGCCCGGCCGTTTGCAGGCGGACCAGGACCTCGCGGGTCGGGACGCCTTCCAGGCGGGCGAAGTGGGCGATCTCCACGGCGGTGAAACACTTGAGGACCGCGTCCGGGTAGCGGTCGCGCACGGCGGCGAGGATGTCCTCGAAATAGGCCAGGCCGAGCTTCGGGTGGCAGCCGCCGACGATGTGCACCTCGCGCGGCGGGAGCGGGGCGGCGGCGAGCTTGGCCAGGACGTCGTCGCGGGTCAGGACGAAGCCGCCGGACTGGCCTTCCTCGCGCTGGTAGGCGCAGAACACGCAGCCGTTGACGCAGACGTTGGTGTAGTTGACGTGGCGGTTGACCACGTAGAAGGCCTTGTCGCCGTGCAGCCGGGTGCGCACGCGATGGGCCAGCGCGCCCACGGCCAGGGGCTCGGGGCAGCGGAACAGGCGCACGCCGTCGTCGAAGGACAGGCGCTCGCCCGCCTCGACCTTGTCGCGCACGTCGGCCAGGCCCATGTTGTCGAAATAGTCGCTTTTGAACAGGTTCATGCGGTTACTCCTGTGAAGGGATGTCGGCCAGGCCGTGGCGCAGGAAGGCGGCCAGGGCGCGGGCCAGGTCCGGCAGGGAGGCGGCGGGCGCGAGCCCGTTGTCCAGGGAGGGCACGGCATAGCCCTGGATGAAGCGGTCCATGACCGCGTGCAGGGTGAACACGGCCATGTCCACGTCCAGTGCGGCGGGCAGCTGGCCCGCCCGGATGCCGTCCTCGATGAGCTGCCGGAGGTACTTGGCGTGCGCGCCCCGGATCTCGCCGAGGAACCGTTCGCGCAGGGGGAAATTCTCGTTGAAGAGCATCTTCAGATAGATGCGGTACAGGTTGGGGTGGTCGTCCACGAACCGGGTCCCGGCCAGGAAGCTCATCTCCATGCGCTCGAAGAAGTCCAGGCCCGGCGTGTCGCGGATGACCTTGAGAGGCTTCTTGAACCCGGCCACGGCGCGACTGAAGATGTGCTCGAACAGCCCCTGCTTGTTGCCGAAATACTTGAACAGCGAACCCTTGGCGATGCCCAGACGGTCCACGATGCGGTTGACCGAGGCCTGGTGGTAGCCGTACTCGGCGAACTCCACGGTGGCCTCGTCCAGGACGCGCCGCCGCTTCTCCTCGGGCAGGTTCTCAAAGGTGTTTTTTGTCAATGCCGGGCTCCCGTACTTGCGCTTTCCGGTCGGTTCCAGTAGTGGTGACCAGGTGGTCACCATGAGTACAAGGACGCGGAGATCGTGTCAAGTATGGTGATGAAAATTAGGTAAAACAGAAGGTTGTCATGCAGAAAAAATTGACCATCGGCCATTCTCCCTGTCCCAACGACACCTTCATCTTTCACGCCCTGACCAGCGGGCTGGTGGACTGGCCGGGCGGGCTGGACCTGACCCTGGCCGACGTGGAGGAACTGAACGGGCTGGCCGCCGAGGGTGCGCTGGACGTGGTCAAGGTGTCCACGGCCGCCGCCGCCGGGATTCTGGACGAGTACGTGCTGCTGCGCGCGGGCGGGGCCATGGGCTACGGGGCCGGGCCGGTGCTGGTGGCCCGGCAGGGGCGGACCCTCGACTCTCTGGACGGCGGCACGGTGGCCATTCCGGGCGAGCGGACCACGGCCAATCTGATCTTCGGGCTGTGCTGCCGGGAGGCCGGGATTGCGGTACGGCGCGCGCCCATGGTCTTCGACCGGGTCATGGACGCGGTGCGGGCCGGGCGGGCGGACGCGGGCGTGGTCATCCACGAGGGGCGGTTCACCTTTGCCGAGCGCGGCCTGGTCCGGGTGCTCGACCTGGGGGCGTGGTGGGAGGCGCACACCGGCCTGCCCATCCCGCTGGGGGCCATCGCCATCCGGCGGTCGCTCGGCGATGACACGGCCCGGCGCATGAACGAGGCCATCCGGCGGAGCCTGCTCTACGCCCGCGCCCATCCCGAGGCCGGGCGGGAGTACATCCGCCAAAACGCGCAGGAACTGAGCGGGGACGTCATCCGCACGCACATCGAGACCTTCGTCACGGACTACAGCCTGGACGCGGGCGAGGCCGGGGCCGGGGCCGTGGCCAGGCTGCTGGCCGAGGCGGGCTGCCGTCGGCCGGACATCTTCATCGAGCTGTAGGGGCTAGTCGGCCTGCGCGGCCTTGCGGTCCTGGCTGACGTACACGCCGGCGATGACCAGGGCCGAGGCCGCGTACTGCATCCAGTTGAGGCGCTCGCCCAGCAGGACCATGCCCAGGATCAGGGTGATCACCGGGATGAGATTGATGAAGGCCGAGGCCTGGGCCGCCGGGATCTTGGACATGCCGTAGTTGTACATGCCGTAGGCCCCGATGGTCACGAACACGCCGAGGTAGAGGATGGAGAGCACGCCCGTGGTGTCGAAGGCCGTGGGCAGTTCGGTGGTGGGCAGGAAGAGCAGCGGGAAGAAGAACAGGGAGCCCGTGAAGGCCTGGACCATGGTCAGGAACCACGGGTCGTAGCGCGGGGTCAGCTTCTTCAGGGCGATCATGTACCCGCAGGCGCAGATCATGGCCAGAAATTCCAGGAAATTGCCGAGTATCGGGTTGGACGCCGTGTCCGTGGCCTCGGCCACGCTGGACAGGACCACCGCCCCGACGATGGCCAGGCCGAAGCCGGTGGCGGTGCGCCGGGTCAGGGGCTCGTCCAGGGTCAGGCGCGCCACCAGGGCCACCATGAGCGGCAGCAGGGCGCAGATCATCCCGGCCTGGGAGGCGTCCGTGTAGGTCAGGGCCAGGGCCTCGAACACGAAGTACAGCCCCGGCTCGCAGATGCCCATGAAGGCCAGCAGCTTCCAGTCGCCGGGCCGGTAGTCGATGTGGCGCAGGTTCCTGAAGACCAGCAGGAAGCAGAGGGAGGCCACGAACATGCGGCCGAAGATGACCACCATGGGGTCGAAGCGCTGAAAGGCGATCTTGAGCACGATGAACGAGCTGGCCCAGAGCAGGACGGCCGCCCACAGCGCCAGCAATGCCTTTGTCTTCCCTTCAGCGATACCCATGAACGACTCCTGCGGATGTGATCGAATCGTCTACCATTGTTCACGGTTGAAGGGAATGGCGTGGGCCATCATATATTCGGATGGCGGCCATCCGCGCGGGGCCCGGAACGTGAAAAGGGCCCCGCTCGCGCAGGACCCTTTTCACGGTGTTCTATGAAATGCTCGCCCTAGTGGGGGCAGACGGCCAGGACGTTGACGGGCTTGAAGCCGTTGTCCGGATCCTCGGCGTAGCGGCAGCCCAGGTGGGAATCGTCGCGCTTGTGCAGGATGTCGGTCTCGGAACTGAGATAATGCGGACAATTGTTGTTGTTGCAGATGAGGATGACGCCCCAGCCAGTTTCGGGCGGCGCCAGCCAGGGGTCCAGCCGTTGGCCGCAATGCGGACAGTTCTTGTCGGGCAACTCGGTGACGATGCCCGCGTATTCATGAATGACCATCGCTGTATCTCCTTGCATGCGGCAACTGAAGCCGTCGTTTTATCGATGGATACAAAATAATCCCCCAACCCCCGCCGTCAACCCCATGGGGTTGTTTTTTTATCGCCTCCGGCGGCCAGGGGGAAAGGGGAGAGGGGGAACCTTTTGAGAAAAAGGTTCCCCCTCTCCCCTTTCCCCCTGGACCCCCCAATCCCCCTCTCTCCCTCCCAAACTTTTTGGTTCCGCTTCGCGGGATGCGAACGCGGGGGCTTTTTCGTGCTTGTTATCCGCTATCCGGGCACGGCTTCGCGCGCCCGCACGCCTTCCGCGCAGCGGCGATAAAAAGTTTAGGAAGGAAAGGGAGATGAGGGCCCGGGGGAAGGGGGAAAGGGAAGCCCTTTTCAAAGGGTTCCCTTTCCCCCTTCCCTCGGCCGCTGGAGGCTTCTATTACTCCGCTGACTGGAGATCGCGGAGGAGGCGGAAGAGGGCGCGGGCGTCCTTGGGGGGCTTGCCGGCGGTTTTTTCGCGGCGGGCGCCAAGGGTCAGTTGGCGGATGCGCTGGCCGTTGTCCGGGTGGGTCTCGAACAGTTCCTGGAGCAGGTCGTCGTCGCCGTCCAGGAGGCGGTCGCGCAGGGATTCGATCGCCTGGAAGGCCTGGGTCTTGACCTCGTGGCCGAGGTGGGCGGCCTCCACCAGTTCGCGAACGTGGGTGGTGTCGAAGGTGCGCATGAGCTTGCCCACGTACTGCATGTGGCGGCGTTTGGCCTCGTGCTTGGTCAGGGTCTTGATGAGCAGCAGGGCCTTTTCCACCTCGGGGGGCAGGTCCGCCTCCAAGATCACCTTGTCGCCCAGCGCGGCCAGGTCGGCCCCGAGCTGTTGCAGGGCGGTCATGTCGCGCTTGAGCTGGGAGCGGCTCGGGCGGTCGTCGATCTCGTCGAATTCCTCGGGCCGGTAGGTCGGTTTCTTCTTTGCCATCAGTTTTTCAGCGGCGCGGCGGCCAGGTCGGATTCAAGGGCGGTGAACACGGTCTCCACGCCCTGGGTCAGCCCCTTGACCAGGGCCTGGGGAGAGCCGTCGGCCAGGGGGATGCGTTCGGAGTAGGAGCCGGAGAAGACGATGGTGTTGTCCGCGGTGGATTCGTCCACCGCGAAGAACTGCATCTCGACCACGGCGGCGGGGGCGGCGGTGGAATAGTCGCCGTAGAGCGCGTTGACCGTGCCCTCCAGGGTCAGGCCGGGCACGGCCATGCTGCCGGGCTCGATGATGTGCGCGAACAGGCCGGACTCGCGCAGCCAGCGGCGCAACTCGGTGGTCAGCATGTTGGCCGGGCTGACGAAGAACATGTTGTAGAAATCGGAATCAATGCGTTCCTCGGGGCCGCGATAGACCAGCTCGCGGGTGTTGTAGAGGTCCGAGACGGACAGCCGCCGGACAAGGAGGATGATGTCGCGGGGGGCGGCCGCCTTGGGCGCGGTGCGTGCCGGGGCGATCTGGTAGTAGCGCTTTTCCAGGGGCTTGCTGCCCAGCTTGACGCAGGCCGAAGCGGCCAGGGCCGTGACCAGGAGGGCGATGAGAAGGGCGTATCGTTTCATGACGGTCACCGCTTAGTTGCCTTCGGGATGGGGTTTGCTCGGCGGGGTGCCGAAGATCACGCCGGACGGGTAGCGCTTGGCGTCGTCCGTGAGTTCCTTGACGTTCTGCATGACCTCGCGGGTGTCCTCGATGATGGACCGGACGTTGGCCTCCTGGGAGGCGGCCATGCCGTTGAGGCGGTTGATCAGGGTGTGGACCTTGGTCACGGCGGCGGCCAGGTCGGACGAGGCCCTGGAGATGTTTTCCAGGGAGGGGGCGATCTCGGCCATGGCCTTGTCCATGCGCGGGTCGGTCAGGGTCTTGCTCAGGACCTGGGAGGCCTGCTTGAAGCTGGCGATGGCCGCCCTGGTCTCGGCCGCGGCCTTGATGATGTTGTCGGCGGACTCCGAAGTGATGCGGTCCACGTTGGACAGGATGGAGGCGGTGTGCGGGATGAGGGTCTCGGCCGCCGGGTCGGCCAGCAGCCTGTCGGTCCGGCCCAGGATGCTCCGGGTGGACTGGAGGATGTCGAGCACGCGGTTGCCCGCCTCCCGGCCGCCCTCGGTCTTCATGAAGTCGTCGATGGTCCCGACGATGGACTTGACGTCCTTGATGATCGACTGGAGGTCTTCCTGCCTGAGGCTGCTCAGGGTCTTGCTGATGGTGGTCACGGCCTCCTCGACCCGGCTCAGGGTGGAGGGCACGGACGGGATGTACGCGTATTCCGGGGTCCAGTCGATGGGCAGGGGCGGGTTGGTCTTGGGGTCCTGGTAGATCGTATTCAGGAAGAGCTGGCCGGTCAGCCCCAGGGAGGTGGGCCGGATGCGCATGCCGCGCTTGGCCTCGCGTGCCACATGCTCGACGAACTCGTCGTCGGTCATCTCCTTGAACAGGTCCGGGTTGACCTCGCAGCGGACGTAGACGTAGCGGGACTGGGGCGACTTGGCGTCGTGGTAGATGTTGGACACGAAGTTGATCTCGGCCACGCGGCCCACCTGAACGCCGCGCAGCTTCACCGGGGAGCCCACGGACAGCCCGTTGACCGACTCGTCGAAGTAGGTCTCCAGGGGGAAGGTGGTCTGGAAGTAGCGTCCGGCCCCGAGGATGACGACCACGGCCAGGAGCATGCCGGTGCCGAGGATGATGTACAACCCCAGCTTGAAATAGTCTTTTTTGCGTACCATTGCCTATCCTTGGGCTGCCGGTTGTCCGTCCGGGCCGTGGCCGGGGGTGTCGATGTCGGGTTGGCGGAGAAAGAAGCGCCTGACGAACGGGTTGTCCGAGGTGTCCCGCAGCACGCGCGGGTCGCCCTCGGCCACGATGGTTTTGACTTCCTTGTCGAGCATGATAACCCGATCCGCTATTTTGTAAATGCTTTCCAATTCATGGGTGACGATGACGAAGGTGATGCCCAGGTTCTTGGACAGGTCGAGGATGAGGTCGTCCAGGACCGCGCTGGAGATGGGGTCCAGCCCCGCGCCCGGCTCGTCCAGGAAGAGGATGCCGGGGTCCAGCGCCATGGCCCTGGCGATGGCCGCCCGCTTCTTCATGCCGCCGGACAGGGCGGCGGGCATCTTGTAGGCCGCGTTCTCCATGTCCACCATGGCCAGCTTGGACTTGGCGATGAGTTCTATGGCCTCCTGGGGCAGGTCGGTGAACTCCTCCAGCGGCAGCATGACGTTCTGGAGCACGGACATGGACCCGAACAGGGCGCCCATCTGGTACATGACCCCGAACTTGCGGATGATCGTCTGGCGCGCCTCGCCCGTGGCCGAGGTCAGGTCGTCGCCGCCGAAGAGGACCCGGCCCGCCATGGGCTCGATCAGGCCGATCATGTTCTTGAGCAGGGTGGACTTGCCGCAGCCCGAGCCGCCGAGGATGATGAAGACCTCGCCCCGGTTGATGTCGAAGGTCACGTCGTTGACGATGACCACGCCGTCGTAGCCGCAGGTCAGGTTGCGAACGCTGATGACCGGTGTGTTGTCCGCCATGGCCTCCGCCTATATCCCCAAATAATAGTACGCCACGGCGAACAGGCCGTCGGCGAAGGCGATGAGGATGATGCCCGAGACCACGGCGCTGGTGGTGGACAGTCCCACGGCGCTGGCCCCGGACCGGGTCTGCATGCCGCGCAGGCAGCCCACGCCCGCCACCAGAAAGCTGAAGACCAGCCCCTTGGCCATGCCGCCCCAGAAGTCCGTGGCGCTGACGTTGGCGAAAACGCGCGAGGTGAAGGTCACCAGGGGGTAGCCCATGGAAAGCATGACCAGGGCTCCGCCCACCAGGCTGGCCAGGTTGAAGAACATGGTCATCAGCGGGACCATGGCCATGGTCGCCAGGAGCTTGGGAACCACCAGGAAGCGCATGGGGGAAAGGCCCATGGTGGTCAGGGCGTCCAGTTCCTCGTTGATCTTCATGGTCCCGATCTCGGCGGCGAAGGCCGAACCGGACCGGGCGGCCAGGAGGATGGAGGTGACCAGCGGGCCCATCTCGCGGAACATGACCAGGCCGAGCATGTTGGGCACGAATATCTCGCCGCCGAACCGCTGCAGGCTGATGGCCGACTGGAAGGACATGATCAGTCCCATGAGGAAGCCGATGAGCACGATGATGAACATGGACTCCACGCCCACGTTGATGCAGGCCAGGACCACGTCCTTCCAGCGCACCATGCCCGGATGCACGGCGGCCCGGCCGAGCAGGGAAAAGGACTCGCCCACAAAGGCGATCATCTCGCGCACGTTGTGCCACAGCTCGCCGCCCGCCGCGCCCACGGCCTCGGCCAGGCCGCGCCGCTCCCGTTCGCTGTCCCGCTGCTTGGGCAGGGCCGTGTCCCAGGTCAGGTCCACCAGGCGGCTGTCCTCCTCGCGCAGGTTCGTAAGTTCGATGGCGGCCTTTTTCTCGGCGCACAGCTCCTTGAGCTTGAGCAGCAGGGCCACGCCCGAGCCGTCCATGTAGGTCACGCCCCCGCAGTCGGCGGTCAGCCGGGAGAAGCCGGAACCGGACGCCCCCTTGACGGCCTCGGCCCAGACGGCGGTGGTGCCCGCCGCGTCCAGGCGGCCCGACAGGGCCAGGACCAGGCCGCCGTCCCTGGGGGAAACGGTGACCCGCGCGTCGGTGGGGCTGCGTTTGTTGCTGGTGGCCATGGGGTGTCGTTCCTCGCGTGATTCCTGGAATGTCATCCGAAGATATCGAATTGTCAGATTATCCGAGGAGACGGGAAAAGAAAAGTCGTATGTGCGCGATCGGTCGTCCGGCCGCCCGAAGTCGCTTGACAGGGGGTGAAAAGAATATTATTCCTTTATTCCATGAATATCAGAAAAATTGACAAACTGGATTTGGAAATCCTGAACATCCTTCAGGAAGACGGAAAGGTTTCCAATGCCGAAATAGCCCGGAAGGTCGGCAAGGCTCCCTCGGCCGTGCTTGAGCGCGTGCGCAAGCTGAGGAAGAGCGGTATCATCAAGGGCTATGAATGTATTGTCAACCACAAAGCTCTGGGTCGCGGGCTGACCGCCTTCACATCCATCCGGGTGGAAGAGGGCGTGGGCGCCACCGAGGTCGGCCAGAAACTGGCCGAATTTCCGGAGGTTCTGGAAGTTCATTACACCGCAGGGCGGGATTCGTATCTGGTCAAGGTCAGGGTGGAGGACACCGAGGCCTTGCAGGCGACACTGGCCAAGTTCGGCACCATCGGGCCGGTCCGGGACACCAATTCGACCATCGTCCTGACCACGGTCAAGGAGTCACGGGTCATACCGCTACCCCACGAAAACGACTAGAACACAAGGAGTCAACAATGTCCGCTACACCGACCTCCCTGGACCCGAGAATCATTGCTCGGGGCAGGGAGTTTTTTACGTCCATTTCCGGCGAATCTCCTTCGGTTTTCAACAAGGGCTGGTGGACCGGAAAGGTCATGGATTGGGCCATGAAAAACGAGGATTTCAAGGTCCAGATGTTCAGATTCGTTGATGTTCTTCCCTGCCTGAACACCTCGGAGTCCCTGTCGCGCCATATCGAAGAATATTTCGCGGGCGAGGATTCCAACATCCCCGACGTGCTCAAGTGGGGCGCGACCAAGACCAAGTTCGGCGGCGGCCTGGTGGCCAAGGTCCTGCACAAGACCATCCGCTCCAACATCGAGTCCATGGCCCGCCAGTTCATCATCGGCCAGGAGGCCAAGGAGGCGGTCAAGGGCATCAAGAAGCTGCGCAAGGACGGGTTCGCCTTCGTCCTCGACCTGCTCGGCGAGGCCACCGTGTCCGAGGTGGAGTCCGACGCCTACCGCGAGGGCTACATGGAGGTCCTGGACGCCATCCATAAGGAATTGGACAAGTGGAAGCCCCTGGACGGCGGCGAGGGCGATCTGGACTGGGGCAACGCCCCCAAGGTCAACGTGGCGGTCAAGCCGTCCGCCTTCTACTCCCAGTCCAAACCCGTGGACTTCGAGGGCACCGTGGACGGCATGGTCCGCAGCATCGAGCCCGTCTACAAGAAGGTCATGGAGATGGGCGGCTTCATGTGCATCGACATGGAGCAGCTCAAGTACAAGGAGGCCACGGTCGAACTGTACAAGCGCCTCCGCCTCAAGTATCCGGATTATCCCTACCTGGGCATCGTCTTCCAGGCCTACCTCAAGAGCGTGGACGAGGACGTCCGCCTGCTCGTCGAGTGGGCGCGCGAGGTCAACCTGCCCATCTCCATCCGGCTGGTCAAGGGCGCCTACTGGGACTACGAGACCGTGCTGGCCAAGCAGAACGACTGGCCCGTGCCGGTCTGGACCCACAAGCCCGAGTCCGACATGGCCCACGAGCGCGTGGCCCGCTACATCCTCGAAAACCACGACATCTGTCATTTCGCCTGCGCCTCGCACAACATCCGGACCATCTCGGCGGTCATGGAGAACGCGGCCGAGCTGAAGGTGCCCGAGGACCGCTACGAGTTCCAGGTCCTCTACGGCATGGCCGAGCCCGTGCGCAAGGGTCTCAAGAACGTGGCCAAGCGCGTGCGCCTGTACTGCCCC
Source organism: Pseudodesulfovibrio mercurii (assembly GCF_000189295.2). Lineage (NCBI taxonomy): Bacteria > Pseudomonadati > Thermodesulfobacteriota > Desulfovibrionia > Desulfovibrionales > Desulfovibrionaceae > Pseudodesulfovibrio > Pseudodesulfovibrio mercurii. The sequence continues at coordinate 3,826,420 of NC_016803.1, forward strand.
TACGGCGATCTGCTGCCCGGTATGGCCTATCTGGTCCGCCGCCTGCTCGAGAACACGGCCAACGAGTCCTTCCTCAAGCAGACCTTTGCCGACGAGGCGGACCGGGACCGGCTCCTGGAGAACCCCCAGGAGACCCTGCGCCGCCAGCTTGAGGGCAAGTGCCGGGTCGAGCCCGAACACACGGAAGGGCTGCCCCGGTTCCGCAACTATCCGCCCGTGGACTTCACCGTCCCGGCCGAGCGCGCGGCCTATCCCGCGTCCATGGCCCGGCTGCGCGCCGCCATGGGCAAACAGGTCCCGCTGTTCATCAACGGCAAGGACGTGACCACCGACGACACCCTGGATTCCTACAACCCGGCCGATCCCGGGGAGATCCTCGGGACCGTCTGCCAGGCGGGCGTGGCCGAGGTGGACGCGGCCGTGGAGGCCGCCCGCGAGGCGTACTTCGCCTGGCGCGACGTGCCGCCCGAGGAGCGCGCCCAGGCCCTGCTCAAGGCTGCCGCATATCTCAAGGCCAACGTCCACGACCTGGCCGCCCTCCAGGTCCTCGAAGTGGGCAAGCAGTGGGATCAGGCCCAGGCCGACGTGGGCGAGGCCATCGACTTCCTCGAATACTACGCCCGCGAGATGATCCGCCTGGGCAAGCCCCGCCGCATGGGCCGCGCCCCCGGCGAGATGAGCCATCTCTTCTACCAGGGCAAGGGCGTGGCCGCGGTCATCGCCCCGTGGAACTTCCCCATGGCCATCTCCGTGGGCATGGTCTCCGCCGCCATCGTCTGCGGCAACCCGGTGGTCTACAAGCCCGCCGGGTCCTCCTCCTGCGTGGGCCGCGCCCTGGTGGACATGTGGAAGGCCGCCGGCCTGCCCGACGGCGTGTTCAACTACTGCCCCGGACGCGGGTCGGTCATGGGCGACCACCTGGTGGACCACCCCGACGTGGCTCTCATCGCCTTCACCGGGTCCATGGAAGTGGGGCTGCGCATCCAGGAGCGCGCCGCCGTGGCCCAGCCCGGCCAGCAGCACTGCAAGCGGGTCATCGCCGAGATGGGCGGCAAGAACGCGACCATCATCGACGACGACGCCGACCTGGACGAGGCCGTGCTCGGCGTGCTCTATTCCGCCTTCGGCTTCCAGGGCCAGAAGTGCTCGGCCTGCTCGCGGGTCATCGTCCTCGACGCCGTCTACGACCGCTTCGTCGGCCGCCTGACCCAGGCCGCCAAGTCCATCAAGCTCGGCCCGGCCGAGAACCCGGCCAACTACATGGGCCCGGTGGTGGACAAGGCCGCTCAGGAAAACGTCCTGCGCTACGTGAAGATCGCCGAAGAGGAGGGCCGGGTGCTGGTCAAGCGCAGCGTGTCCGACGACGTCAAGGCCACGGGCGGCTGCTACGTGCCCCTGACCATCGTCGAGAACATCACCAAGGAACACCGCATCGCCCAGGAAGAGGTCTTCGGCCCGGTCCTCGCGGTCATGCGCGCCAAGGACATGGACGAGGCCATCGACATCGCCAACTCCACCCGGTTCGCCCTGACCGGCGCGGTCTACTCCCGCAGCCCGCACCATCTGGAACAGGTCTACCGGGACTTCCGCGTGGGCAACCTGTACCTGAACAAGCACTCCGTGGGCGCGCTCGTCGAACGCCACGCCTTCGGCGGCTTCAAGATGTCCGGCGTGGGCTCCAAGTCCGGCGGCCCCGACTACCTGCTCCAGTTCATGGACCCGCGCCTGGTCTGCGAAAACACCATGCGCCGGGGCTTCGCCCCCATCGAGGAAGGCGACGACTGGCTGAGCTAGCCGATCACGCGATACGAATAACCCCCCCCGTCCGGTTAACCGGGCGGGGGTTTTTTATTCGTTGCCTCCGGGCCTCCAGCCGTTGGCGGGTCTTGAGCATTACGGATGAGGACAGCAGCGATCGGCTGGGGGAAGGGGGGAAGGGGACCCTTTGAGAAAAGGGTTCCCTTCCCCCCTTCCTCCGGACCTCCATCCCCTCATCCTTCCTAAACTTTTTGGCGCCGCTTCGCGGGGTGCGGGGATGTGGGGCCAGGCGTCGTTGCCGGGGGATGTGCGGTGGCGGAGAGAGAGGGTGGGAAGAGGAGGGGAGGGGCCGGCGGCGGAACTTTTTTTCATTTTTTTTCGGGGGAACGATTTCGGGTCGTCTACTTTTTCAATGATATTATACGCCTCGATTGTGAAACTGAGTGCATACTCAGTTTGCGGGATTTTTTTGACATTGTAGGATTTTACAAAGTATGAGGGAAAAAACTGAGTGAACACTCGGTACGCTTGGGAAAAAAGGATCAAAGGCATGAAGAAGAAGGAGTCCATCCTCAAGGCCGCCACGTTCATGTTCGCGCACAAGGGGTTCGCGGACACGTCCGGGCAGGAGCTTGCCCGCCTCACCGGGGTGGCCGAGGGGACCATCTTCTATCATTTCAAGACCAAGGAAGGGTTGTTGCTGGCGATCCTGGAGAAGACCAGGGACGAGATCGTGGACCAGTTTGAGCGGTTCTTTGAGAACAGGCCGTTCAAATCGGGTCTCGAGATGACGGAGGAGGTCATCTCATTCTATCTCTACCTGGCCGGCTTGATGGAAGACAAGTTCCTGCTGCTGCACCGTCACATTCTCTATCAGTTCTCCGAGTCCAACCCGGAGTTCAGGGAAAACCTCGAGGACATCTACAACTGCCTCGTGGACATCTTCGAGAAGGCCATCGTGACGGGGCTGGAGGACGGGTCCATCTGCCAGGAGGTCCATCCCAGGAAATCGGCGCTCATTCTGTTCACGATGGCTGATGGTCTGGTTCGGTTCAAAAACTACAACCTGTACGATGCCGGCGCGCTGTTCAACGAGTTGATGCGGGCGTGTCGCCGGATGTTGCAGGCGTAATGCAAGGAAGAGGCTGCATGCTTTCACGAATATTCCCTTTCATCGGCTGGTTCAAAGGGTACAACATGGCGGCGCTCCGGGCCGACGCCATCGCGGGGCTGACCGTCGCCCTGGTGCTCATCCCCCAATCCATGGCCTATGCCCAGCTGGCTGGCATGCCCGCCTACTACGGCCTGTACGCCTCTTTCCTGCCGCCCCTGGTGGCGGCCCTGTTCGGCTCCAGCCGCCAGCTGGCCACCGGCCCCGTGGCCGTGGTCTCGCTCATGACCGCGGCCTCGCTCGAACCGCTGGCCACGGCGGGCAGCGAGGGCTACATCGCCTACGCCATCCTGCTGGCCCTGATGGTCGGCATGTTCCAGTTCCTGCTTGGCGTGCTCAAGCTCGGCCTGGTGGTCAACTTCCTGTCCCATCCCGTGGTCAACGGCTTCACCAACGCCGCGGCCATAATCATCGCCTCGTCCCAGTTCTCCAAGCTCTTCGGGGTCTACGTGGACGGCGCGGAGCACCACTATGAGACCATCATCCGCGTGGTCGAGTCCGCCTTCCACTACACCCACTGGCCCACCCTGGGCATGGGCGTGCTCGCCTTCGGCATCATGGTCGGCCTCAAGCGCGTCAATCCCAAGATTCCCAACGTCCTGGTGGCGGTCGTGGTGACCACGGCCCTGTCCTGGGGGCTGGGCTTCAACCACGACGTCAAGGCCTCGGTGGACGCCATCCGCATCCCGGCCGTGCACGAGGCCTTGGTCGGCTTCAACACCACCGTGGCCGCCCTCGACGAGCTGGCCCTGGAGCGCACCGCCCTGGCCAAGAAGATGGAGGAGGCCAAGGAGTCCGGCGATCCCATTCGGGTCATCGACATCCAGCACGACCAGAACGTGGTCGGCGCCCGCATGGCCGGTCTCAAGGAAAAGGCCCACGAGCTGCGCACCGAACTGCGCGAGGAGCTCATGACCGGCGTGGAGCAGCCCGACGGCAACCTGATCTTCGTTCCCCGGGACGCGGTCCCGGACGGCATGACCGCCGACGGCCGGACCTGGCGCATCAAGGTCGGCAACACCAAACTCGACCCGGCCTCCCTGAAGATGATGGGCGGCGGGGCCGTGGTCGGCGTGGTGCCCTCGGGCATCCCGGCCATCTCCATGCCGTCGCTCGACCTCAAGGTCATGCTCCACCTGATCCCGTTCGCCGCGATCATCTCCCTGCTCGGTTTCATGGAGGCCATCTCCATCGCCAAGGCCATGGCCGCCAAGACCGGCCAGCGGCTGGACCCCAACCAGGAGCTCATCGGCCAGGGGCTGGCCAACATGATCGGCGCCTGCGGCAAGAGCTACCCGGCCTCGGGCTCGTTCTCCCGTTCGGCGGTCAACCTTCAGGCGGGCGCGGTCACCGGCATGTCCTCGGTGTTCACCTCGCTCATGGTCGTCATCGCGCTGCTCTTCTTCACTCCGCTGCTCTATCACCTGCCCCAGGCCGTGCTGGCCGCGGTCATCATGATGGCCGTCATCGGGCTGATCAACGCCTCGGGCTTCATCCACGCCTGGAAGGCCCAGTGGTACGACGGGGCCATCTCCATCCTGTCCTTCCTGTGCACCCTGGCCTTCGCCCCGCACCTGGACAAGGGCATCATGGTCGGCGTGGTCCTGTCGCTCCTGGTCTTCCTGTACAAGTCCATGCGGCCGCGCGTGGCCAACCTGTCCCGCAGCGAGGACGAGTCCCTGCGCGACGCCACGGCCTTCGGCCTGAAGCAGTGCCAGCACATCTCCCTGGTCCGCTTCGACGGTCCGCTGTTCTTCGCCAACGCGAGCTTCCTGGAGGACCAGATCACCGAGCGGCTCATGGGCAACGACAAGCTCAGGCACATCATTATCGTGGCCAACGGCATCAACGACATGGACGCCTCGGGTGAGGAAGCCCTGTCGCTGATCGTCGACCGCGTCCGCTCCCGTGGGCTGGACATCTCCCTGTGCGGGGTGAACGAGGCGGTCATGGCCGTGCTCGAGCGCACCCACCTGCTGGAGAAGATCGGCAAGGACCACGTGTACGCGACCATGGAGAGCGCCATCTGCGCCACGCACGAGAGTGCGCACCGCGACGGCAACGAAGACAGCTGTCCCCTCACCACCGTTTGCCGCCTGGCCTAAGGCGCTAATAGGGAGTCAATATGTCAGTTATTACCGTTTTCAACGGATTGTTTTGCGAAGCCGGTGTGGTGGTCAAGCGCGTCGTGGACGCCACGGGCTGCCGCCTGATCACGGACCAGGAGATCGTGGCCGACGCCGCGCGCCTGTCCGGCATGGCTGAGGACCGCATCGCCCGGGCCTTCCAGGCCAAGGCCTCGGTCTTCAACACCTTCAGCCACGAAAAGGAGCAGGCCATCGCCTGGATGCGTCTGGCCGTGGCCAAGCGGCTGGTCGAGGACGAGGCCATGGTCATTCCCGGCTTCGCCTCCCAGCTGCCCGATCCGAACATCGGCCACATCCTCAAGGTCTGCCTGATCTCCGACAAGAAGGCGCGGGTGGCCGTGGCCGAGCGTGAGGAGGGCTTCGCCGAGAAGCACGCCATGAAGCTCATCCGCAAGGACGACGAGGATCGCGCCGCCTGGGTCAAGGCCCTGCGCGACGTGGACGATCCGTGGTCCGGCACCCTCTACGACCTGGTCCTGCCCGTGGCCTCCACCGGCGTGGACCGCTGCGCGGACCTCATCGTCGAGCAGCTCTCCAACGCCGCGGTCCAGGTCACCGACCGGACCCGCGCGGCCGTGCAGGACTTCCTCCTGGCCGCCCGCGTGGAGACCGTGCTGGCCAAGGAGGGCCACAGCGTCCAGGTCTCGGCCCACAAGGGCACCGTCACCCTGACCATCAACAAGCACGTGCTCCTGCTGGAGAAGCTGGAGCGCGAACTGAAGTCCATCGTCGCCGACGTGGACGGGGTCATGGCCGTGGAGGCCCAGGTGGGCAAGGGATTCCACCAGACCGACATCTACCGCAAGATGGACTTCGAGGTGCCCTCCAAGGTCCTGCTCGTGGACGACGAGCGCGAATTCGTCCAGACCCTGTCCGAACGGCTGATGATGCGTGACATGGGTTCGGCCGTGGTTTACGATGGGGAGTCCGCCCTGGATCTGGTGCGCGAAGACGAGCCCGAGGTCATGATCCTCGACCTGAAGATGCCCGGCATCGATGGCATCGAGGTTCTGCGCCGGGTCAAGAGCGAGCACCCGAACATCGAGGTCATCATCCTGACCGGCCACGGTTCGGAGGCGGACCGCCAGGTGTGCATGGAGCTGGGCGCCTTCGCCTACCTGCACAAGCCCGTGGACATCGACGTCCTGAGCGAGACGCTCAAGGCCGCCAACGACAAGATCAGAGCCGAAAAGTAACGGCGGGAGCCGGGTGGCGTCATGGCAGCACTGTTCGAAAAGATACGGCCCAAATTCTGGGACACGGAAGATGGCGGCGGAGCGGGCAAGAACCTGTTCAACTACCGGCGCATCTGGCGTTTCGCCATCGTCCTGCTGGCGCTGGTGGCCCTGATCCCCCTGATGGTCATGGCCTTCATCGACTACAACGTCACCCGGCATTCCCTGGAATCCGAGAACCTGTTGCGCACGGCCCGGACCACTTCCAACACCCGGCGGTCCGTGGCCTACTTCCTGGAGGAGCGGGCCAAGGCCCTGGAGTTCCTGGCCCTGGATCGTGGCGTGGGCGCCCTGCGCAGCCGCGAGAACCTGGCCGCGGTCCTGGCCTCCCTGCAACAGAGCTTCGGCGGGTTCGTGGACCTGGGCGTGATCAACGACCAGGGGCGGCAGATCGCCTACGTCGGCCCCTACGACCTGCTCGGCCGCGACTACAGCGGCCAGGAGGGGTTCTCCACGACCATGGAGCACGGCACCTACATCAGCCGGGTCTTCCTCGGCTTCCGCGACGAGCCGCACCTGGTGGTCTCGCGCAAGGTGCACGACGGTCCGTCCGGCGAGGACTTCATCCTGCGGGCCACGCTGGACACGGACCAGTTCAACTCCATCCTTCAGCTCGACCTGCCCGGCGGCGGCGACGCCTTCGTGGTGGACCGGGAGGGCATCATCCAGACCCCGTCCAGGGAGCACGGCGCGCTGCTGACCAAGGTGGACCTGGCCATCCCCGGTTATTCCGAGACGACCAGCGTGGAGCAGGTCCGGGGCGGGGACGGGCTGGAGTACTCCGTGGGCTTCGCCTACATCCACGACACGCCGTTCGTCGTCCTGGTGGTCAAGCGCACCAAGGAACTGATGAAGCCGTTGCAGACCATCCGCATGGAACTGCTCTGGATACTCATCTCGAGCATCCTGATCATCCTGCTGGTCATCGTGGGCGTGGCCACCTACCTGGTCAACAAGGTCTACATCGCGGACCAGACCAGGGCGCGGACCCTGCACCGCATGGAGCACACCAACCGCATGGCCTCCATCGGACGGCTGGCGGCGGGCGTGGCCCACGAGATCAACAACCCCCTGGCCATCATCAACGAGAAGGCCGGACTGGTCCGCGACCTGTTCATCTACAAGCAGGAGTACGCCCACGACGAGCGGCTGCTGCGGAACATCGACTCCATCCTCAACTCCGTGGCCCGGTGCGGCAAGATCACCAAGCGGCTTCTCAGCTTCGCCCGGCACATCGACGTGGAGATGGACGAGATCGAGTTCAAGGACCTGGCCAACGAGGTCATCGACTTCCTGCGCAAGGAGGCCGAGTACCGGTCCATCGCCATCGAGATGGACATCCCCGAGAACCTGCCCCCGTTCATCTCGGACCGGGGCAAGCTGCAACAGATCTTCCTCAACCTGGTGAACAACGCCTTCCAGGCCATGAACGACGGCGGACACCTGTCCATCTCGGCCAGGGAGACGGCCTGCGACCACCTGGTCTTCGCCGTGACCGACGACGGCTGCGGCATCCCGGAGGCGGATATCAAGCGCATCTTCGACCCGTTCTTCTCGACCAAGAAGAAGACCGGCGGCACCGGGCTCGGCCTGTCCATCACCTACGGCCTGGTCCAGGAACTCGGCGGGACCATGGCCGTGGAGAGCGAGGTGGGCAAGGGGACGACCTTCACCATAACCATGCCCCTCAAGGGGACCAAGCCCGAATGCAAGACGGACAAGGCATAGCATGAAAGTACTGTTGGTAGACGACGAAGTGGAACTGGTTTCCGCCATGGCCGAGCGCCTCGGGTTCCGGGACGTGGACGCGGACTGGACGGACAACGGCGAGTCGGCCCTGGAAATGGCCGACAAGACCGCCTACGACGTGGCCGTCCTGGACATGAAGATGCCCAAGCTGAGCGGCCTGGAGCTCATGGAGCGGCTGGCGGAACGGCACCCGGACATGAAGTTCATCTTCCTGTCCGGCCATGGCTCGGAATCGGATTTCAAGGCGGGCTGCGCCGCGGGCTGCAACTATCTGATCAAGCCCATCCAGCTCGAGGAACTGGTCGCCCTGATCCGCAAGGTGGCGGCGTAACGACAAAGGAGAGGGCATGAGCCGGACCCAGTGCGAGCCCCGCGAGGGACTCAGATTTTTCGGGCGCATCAGCGCCTCCGTGTCCCATGAGATCAAGAACGTGTTCGCCGTGATCAACGAGGCGGCCGGGCTGATCGAGGACTTCACGCTCATGGCCGAGCGCGGAATGCCCATCCAGCCGGAGCGGCTCAAGGGCGCGGCCAAGACCATCCAGGGCCAGATCCGGCGCGGCGACGGCATCGTCAGGAACATGAACGCCTTCGCCCATTCCACCGACGAGGACATCCGCGAGGTGAACCTGGTCGAGGCCCTGAAACTGGCGGCGGACCTGACCTCCCGGTTCGCCGACATGCGGCAGATCAAGCTGACCGTGGGCGAGAGCAAGCCCGTGTCCATGGTCGCGTGCCCCTTTGATCTGACGCGGCTGCTGCACTCCTCCATGGTGGCGGCCTTCGATTCCATGCGGCCGGGCGACACGCTGGTCATCACCGTGTCCCCCGCAGACGGCGGCGCATCGTTCTCCCTTTCCGTGCCCGGAAAGGATGCCCCGCTCAAGAATGACGAACCGTTCGCCGACCAGGCAAGGGCCCTGAACGCCCGGGTCGAGGTGGACGAAAAGACCGGGACGAGCCAGTTGCTGCTTGCGGCCGCGGGCGCACCCGCGTAGAACAACATTCATACCTGATCGGAGAAGAGAACATGGCAGAAAAAGTACTGCTTATTGACGATGAAGTGGAATTCCTCGAGGCCCTGTCCGAACGGATGGAGATCCGGGGCATGGATGTGACCACGGCCGAGAACGCCAACGCCGCGGTCAGCGCGATCAATTCGGGCGACTACGACGCCATCGTGCTGGACCTGCAGATGCCGGACATGAACGGCATCGACATGCTCAAGGTCATCCGCAAGACCAATCCGGACATGCAGGTCATCCTGCTGACCGGCCAGGCCACCCTGGAGGCCGGCATCCAGGCCATGAAGCTCGGGGCCATGGACTTCATGGAGAAGCCCGCGGACATCGACGCGCTGACCGACAAGATCAAGAAGGCCCAGGCCAAGAAGATGGTCATCGTGGAGAAGAAGACCGAGAAGAAGGTCAACGAAATCCTCAAGTCCAAGGGGTGGTAGACCCCGCTGTCGACAACGGAAAAAAGGCTGCCGGGACGATCCCGGCAGCCTTTTTGTCTTTCGTGGGGGGCGCTCAGTCCGCCAGGATCAGGGTCATGGCGTGCCAGGGCACGCCGCCGTGGGTGGACCGGGACAGGCCGTCGTCGGTGAAGCCGAAACGGGTGTAGAAGGAGGTCAGCGGCTCCTTGCACAACAGCTTGATCGCGGACTTGCCCATGTCCCGGGCATGCTCGATGAAGTTCGCAAGCAGCTTGCCCGCGATGCCGCGCTTCTGGAAATCGGGGTGCACGGACAGGGAGAAGATGACGATGTTGCGGCCGTCCGGGTCGTGGCCGATGAGCTGCTTGAACTCCTCGTCCGTGATGTCGTCCTTGTCGGTGGAGCCCGCGTTCACCTGGCCGACCACCCGGCCTTCCAGCTCGGCCACCAGAAATCCCTCGGGATAGATTTCGATGCGGTTGCGCAGGCTGCTCGCCCAGGCGGCCTCGGCGGGCGGAAAGCAGTTGGCCTCGATGGTGTGGCAGGCGGGCAGGTCGTCCATGTCCGCGTGGCGTATGGTCAGGGCTTTCATGATCAGTCCAGCTCCACGCCCTCCAGGGCGGTTTCGAGTTCTTCCCAGGTCTCATAGGCGATTTCAAGGTCGGACTCAAGGGCTTCCATGCGCTTCTGGTCGTCGGCCATAACCTCGCCGGAATACTTGTAATAATCCGCTGCGGACATGCGCTCCTGTAGGGCCGTGAGCGCTCTCTCCAGCGTTTCTATGCGGGCGGGCATGGCCTTCAGCTCCTCCCGCTTCCTCTCGAGTTCGAACTTTTCCTTGTAGCTCAGCTTCCGCCTGGCGGGCTCGGGCCGTTCCGGTTCGGATTTGGGCCTGCACGATCTGGCCTGGGAGGGGGCGGCCGACGGGCGCTGCCGGAGCCAGTCGTCGTAGCCGCCCACGTACTCGGCCACCCGGCCGTTGCCCTCGAAGGCGATGGACGAGGTGACCACGTTGTTCAGGAAGTCGCGGTCGTGGGAGACCAGGAGCAGGGTGCCGGAGTAGTCCATGAGCAGCTCCTCCAGCAGGTCCAGGGTCTCGGCGTCCAGGTCGTTGGTCGGTTCGTCCATGACCAGGACGTTGAACGAGCGGGTGAACAGCCGGGCCAGGAGCAGCCGGTTGCGCTCCCCGCCGGACAGCACGCCCACCGGGACCTTGGCCCGGTCCGGGGTGAACAGGAAATTCTTCAGGTGGGTCATGACGTGGACGCGGTGGCCGTTGAGGTCAACGAAGTCGTTGCCCTCGGCCACGTTGTACCGGGCGGAGCGGGTCTCGTCGAGCTGCTCGCGGAGCTGGTCGAAGTAGCTGACCTGGAGGTTGACCCCGTGGCGCACGCTGCCCGACTGCGGGGCGAGCTCGCCGAGCAGGATCTTGAGCAGAGTGGTCTTGCCCGCGCCGTTGGGCCCGATGAGTCCGACCTTGTCCCCGCGCATGACCGTGGCGGAGAAATCGTTTATGAGCGGCGTGTCGCTGTAGCCGAAGCAGAGGTGGCTGGCCTCGATGACCAGCTTGCCCGTGCGCTCGGCCTCCTGGATGACCATCTTGACCGAACCCACGCGTTCGCGCCGCGCGCCGCGCTCCTGGCGCAGCTTCATGAGGTCGCGCACGCGGCCCATGTTCCGGGTGCGCCGGGCCTTGATGCCCTGCCGGATCCAGGCCTCCTCCTCGGCCAGCTTGCGGTCGAAGTTGTGGTTCTGCCTGGCCTCGGCGGACAGGGCGTCGTCCTTGCGCGCGAGGTAGGTCTCGTAGTCGCACTCCCAGCTGGTCAGCCGTCCCCGGTCCAGCTCCACGATGCGCGTGGCCAGCCGGCGCAGGAAGGCGCGGTCGTGGGTGACGAAGAGCAGGGCCGCGTTCTGGCGCAACAGGAAATCCTCGAGCCAGGAGATGGAGTCGATGTCCAGGTGGTTGGTGGGCTCGTCCAGGATGAGCAGGTCCGGGCCGGAGACCAGGGCGCGGGCCAGGAGCACGCGGCGTTTGGTCCCGCCGGACAGGGAGCCGAAGCGGTCGTCGCCGTCGAGCTTGAGGTGCGAGAGCACGGCCTCGATGGTCTGGTGGTGCGGCCAGCCTCCGGCGTCCTCCAGGGCGTGCTGGGCGCGCTCCAGCCGGTCCACCAGGTCCTGACCCGGCTCGGGAGAATCGGCCAGGGCGCGGGAGGCGTCGTGGTAGGCGGCCAGGTGCGCGCCGACCTCGCCCAGCCCCTGGGCCGCGATGTCGTAGACCGTGCCCGCCAGCTCCTGGGGCACCTCCTGGGGGAGCATGGCCACGCGGCAGCCGCGCTGGTAGTCCACGCTGCCGGAGTCGGGAGCGGTCCTGCCCTCGATGACCGACAACAGGGTGGACTTGCCCTCGCCGTTGCGGCCGAGCAGGCAGACGCGTTCGCCCGGCTCGATCTGCATGGACACCTTGTCCAGCAGCACCGTGCCGGTGAAATTGATGGAAATGTCTCGTAAACTGACCAGGGCCATACTGTCGCTCAAAGAAAAGGGGCTGCCGGACAGCCCCGTTGCAATCGTTGCCTGCGCCTATTTGCAGGCGTCCTGAAACGCCTTGTGCCGCTCGCCGTAGGGCGGATGCTTGAAGAAGGCCGAGCCGGACACGAGCACGTCCACGCCCGCCTCGGTCAGTTCGCGCGCGTTGTCCAGGGTCACGCCGCCGTCGATCTGGATCAGGGTGTCGGCCCCGGCCCGGTCGATCATGGCCTTGAGGTCGCGGACCTTGTCCAGGCAGAAGGGGATGAACTTCTGGCCGCCGAAGCCGGGGTTCACGGACATGATCAGGACCATGTACAGCTGCGGCAGGAGATAGCGGATGGCCTCGGGCGGGGTGTGCGGATTGAGCGCCACGGCGGGCTTGGCCCCGGCCTCGACGATCTGGGCGCAGACCCGCTCCAGGTGGGTGCACGCCTCGGCGTGGACGCAGATCAGGTCGGCCCCGGCGTCGGCGAAGTCGCCGATGTACCGGCCGGGATCGTTGATCATCAGGTGGCAGTCGAAGAAGAGCTTCGACTTGGCGCGCATGGCCTTGATGATCGGCGGGCCGAAGGTGATGTTGGGCACGAACATGCCGTCCATGACGTCCAGGTGGACCCAGGACAGGCCCGCGGCTTCCAGGGCCTTGAGCTCGGTTTCCATGTTGGCGAAGTCCGAGGAAAGCATGGAGGGGGAAAGAATCATTCGCGTCGCTCCGCTTGGTGTTTTTGCTGGGAAAGATGTACCCGCTCGCGGTCAGGACCGCAAGGGATTCCGGCGGCTGGTCAGGGCTGGTCGGTGATCAGCCGCTCGGACGCGTAGCCGAGCAGCCCGCCGAGGACCAGGTTGATGCCCACCACCTGGAGCACGCCCAGGGGAGCGTCGGGGTGGAGCAGGATGCCCAGGGGCAGGGCGGTCAGCACGGCGATGAGCATGCCCGTGGCCCAGCTCTCCAGCGGCATGCGGGCGAAGGCGATGATGATGCTCAACCCCAGCCAGTGGAGCAGGATCGCGGCCACGGCCTGCAACGGGACGTCCAGGAAGACCATGGGGATGGCGTTCAGGATGCCCGCGGCCAGCCCGAGCAGCAGAATCTTGTACATCTTGTGCATGGGCCCGGTCTCCCTACTTGTCCATCTTGAAATCGACCTTGATCTTGAACAGCTTGTACGCCGGGAGGTTGAGCACCTTGATGCCCGTGGCCTCGGTGATGGAGGCCAGGATTTCCTCCACCGCGTCCATGTCCGGGGCGATGAGCGCGAACCAGACGTTGAAATCATTCTCGCGCAGGTAGTTGTGCGTCACGCCGTCGTGCCGGTTGACCTCGGCCACGAACGCGTCCAGACGGTCCTCGGGCACCGAGGCCGCGCACAGGGTGGACTGCCAGCCCAGGGTGTTGGAGTTGAAGTTCGCCCCCATGCGCCGGATCAGCCCGGACGCCTTCATGGCCCGAACGCGATCGAGCACCTCGGCCTCGGTCAAACCCACCCGCTCGCCGACCTCCGCATACGGACGGGACGCCAACGGGAAATGGGACTGGATGATGTCGAGTATCTGCTTGTCGTAATTGTCCATGAAGCATGCCTCCGGCGGCCAGGGGGGAAACCCTTTGAAAAGGGTTGTCCCCCCTGGACCCCCCTTCCTAAACTTTTTTTATCGCGCCTTCGGCGGGTGCGTCGGCGCGCGATACATTTTCCTTCAATTACCGTCCCCCGGTCAAGCGGCACATCCTCCCGTCATCCCCCTACCTCCGCGAAGCGGCGTAAAAAGTTTAGGAGGGGAGAGGGGATGGGGGTCCGGGGGAAGGGGAGAGGGAAACCCTTTTCAAAGGGTTCCCCTCTCCCCTTCCCCCGGCCGCCGGAGGCGTCACGCCTTCGGCTTTTTCTTCGGGGTGTAGGAGCACAAAGGCTCCTCTTTCAAATAGTGGCCGTTCATGGTCTGGGCGCGGGCGCGGCAGCCGCCGCAGACCTTTTCGTATTCGCAGTAGCCGCACTTGCCGTCGTAGACCTCGGGGTTGCGCAGGTTGAGGAACTGCGGGGATTTTTTCCAGATATCCGGGAAGGGAATCTCGCGCACGTTGCCGCAGTTGAGGTCCAGGTAGCCGCACGGCTGGACCTGGCCCCGGTGGGAGATGAAGCAGAAGCCGATGCCGCCGAGGCAGCCGCGCGAAACCGCGTCCAGGCCGAAGTTCTCGAAGTTGACCGGGACGCCCTCCTCCTTGGCCCGCTGGCGCAGGATGCGGTGGTAGTGGGGCGCGCAGGTGGCCTTGAGCTGCATGCTGGTGGTCTTGCGGAAGTCGTAGAACCAGTTGAGCACGTCCTCGTACTCCTCGGCGGAGATGATCTCGGTGCCCAGCTCCACGGCCCGGCCCGTGGGCACGAGCAGGAAGATGTGCCAGGCGGACGCGCCGATATCCTCGCAGAGGTGGAAGATGTCCTTGAACAGGTGGAGGTTGTTCTTGGTCACCGTGGTGTTGATCTGGAACTCGATGCCCACGTCCTTGAGGTACTGGATGCCGCGCATGGAGGCGGCGAAGGCCCCGACCTCGCCCCGGAACTCATCGTGCTGGGCGGCCTCGGGGGCGTCGATGGAGATGGAGCAGCGCTCGACCCCGGCGTCCTTCATCTTTTGGGCGGTCTCCGGGGTGATCAGCGTGCCGTTGGGGGCCATGACGCAGCGCATGCCCTTGTCCTTGGCGTAGGCGATCAGCTCGTAGACGTCGTGCCGCATCATGGGCTCGCCGCCGGTGAAGATGATGATCGGGGAGCCCACGTCCGGGAAGGTGTCGATGAGGGCCTTGGCCTCGGCCGTGGACAGCTCGCCCTCGTAGGGCTCGGGGTGCGCCTCGGCCCGGCAGTGCTTGCAGGCCAGGTTGCAGGATCGGGTCACTTCCCAGGCGATGAGGCGGCAGATGGGCGTGACGCCGTCGTCCAGGTACTTCTTGGGCGCGTGTTCGGCGCCGGGGTGCGTGTTGCCGTGGGGGTGGCCGCCGGGGTGCCCGCCGGGATGGCCCTCGGGCGGACAGCCGGTCATGGGGTGGCCGGGATGATTCTGGTGTTCGCTCATATTATTTCAGTACCTTGAGAACGTCTTCGGTGAAGTAGGAGAGGATCAGGTCCGCCCCGGCCCGCTTGAAGCCGACCAGGGATTCCATGACCACGGCCTGTTCGTCGATCCAGCCGTTCAGGGCGGCGGCCTTGATCATGGCGTATTCGCCGCTGACCTGGTAGGCGGCCACCGGGGTGTCGAAGTTGTCGCGGACCAGCCGGACGATGTCCAGGTAGGGCTGGCCGGGCTTGACCATGAGGATGTCCGCGCCTTCCTCCAGGTCGGCGGCGGCTTCGCGCATGGCCTCGCGGGCGTTGGGCGGGTCCATCTGGTAGGTCTTGCGGTCGCCGAACTTGGGCGCGCCCTCGGCGGCCTGGCGGAACGGGCCGTAGAAGGCCGAGGCGTACTTGACCGCGTAGGACATGATCGGGACGTCGGTGAAGCCCTCATCGTCCAGGGCCTGGCGGATGGCGGCCACGCGGCCGTCCATCATGTCGGACGGGGCGATGACGTCGGCCCCGGCCCGGGCCTGGGACACGGCGGTCCGGGCCAGCAGGTTCAGGGTCGGGTCGTTCAGGACGCACTGGTTCTGGACCATGCCGCAATGGCCGTGGGAGGTGTACTCGCACAGGCAGGTATCGGCCATGACGATCAGCTCGGGCCAGCGCGCCTTGAGCCGCCGGGTGGCCTTCTGGATGATGCCGTCGTCGTCGTAGGCCCCGGAGCCCAGCTCGTCCTTGGAGGCCGGGATGCCGAAGAGCATCAGCGCCTTGAGCCCGTTGTCCACGGCCTCGGCCACTTTGAGTTCCAGCTGCTTGAGGGAGAGCTGGTACTGGCCGGGCATGGACGGGATTTCCTTCTTGAAATTCTCGTCCTCGGTGTCGATGACGAAGTAGAGCATGATCAGGTCGTTGGCCGTGACGGCATGCTCCCGCACCAGTTCACGCATGGCGGCCGAGGTGCGCAGCCTGCGTCCGCGATAGAAATCCATGGGTATCATGTGTCCGCTCCAGGAAAGAGATTCAGTTTGCCTTGTCTTATACCGGTCCGCCCGCCGCCGCAAGGAGGCGGGGCGACGCGCGCCCGTCAACGGCGGAGTAGGGGGACGGCGGGGAAAAAGGCCGGGGGAACCTTCGGAGTTCCCCCGGCCTCGGGATGGACGTGCTTAGAGCTTCTCGCCGGTGATCTCTTCGTCGGTGAGGTAGCAGGCGGGGTCCTGGGCCCAGAAGTCGCCGTAGTAGGCCTCGGCCCGGGCGCGGAAGTTGCCGCCGCAGATGTTCAGGAAGCGGCATCCGGCGCAGCGGCCGCCCACATGGGGGCGCTTGTCCTTGAGCATGTGGAGCAGCTCGATCTTCGGGTCGGTCCAGATCTCGGAGAAGGGCCGTTCCAGGACGTTGCCGAAGGTGTGGTGGCGCATGAACTGGTCGGCGTGGACCTTGCCGTCCCAGGAGATGCAGCCGATGCCCCGGCCCGAGGAGTTGCCCTCGTTCCACTTGAGCAGTTCGAGCACCTCGGCGGCGCGCTCCGGGTCCTCCTTGAGGAGCCGGTAGTAGACCAGGGGGCCGTCGGCGTGGTTGTCCACGGTCAGGACCTCCTTGGGCAGCCCCTTGTCGAACAGGGCGCGGGTGCGGTCCATGATCAGGTTGACCACGTCGCGGGTCTCCTGGTGGTTCAGGTCCTCGTTGATCAGCTCGGAGCCCCGGCCGGAGTAGACCAGGTGGTAGAAACAGATGCGCGGGATGTCCATCTGCTCGATGAGGTCGAACAGGTGGGGAATCTCCACGGCGTTGCGCTTGTTGATGGTGAAGCGCAGGCCGACCTTGAGGCCTTCGGCCTTGCAGTTCTCGACGCCCTGGAGGGCCTTCTTGTAGGCGCCCTTGACGCCCCGGAACTTGTCGTGGACCTCCTCGTTGCCGTCGATGGAGATGCCCACGTAGGACAGGCCGACTTCCTTGAGTTCCTTGGCCTTGGTCTTTGTGATCAGGGTGCCGTTGGTCGAGATGACCGCGCGCATGCCCTGGGTGGTGGCGTACTTGGCCAGCTCCACCAGGTCCTCGCGGACCAGGGGTTCGCCGCCCGAGAAGAGCAGGACCGGCGCGCCGAACTGCGCGAGGTCGTCGATCATCTCCTTGGCCTGATCCGTGGAGATGGGGTCCTTGTGCCCGCTCGGGTCGATGGCCTGGGCGTAGCAGTGGACGCATTTGAGGTTGCACCGCTGGGTCATGTTCCAGACCACGACGGGCTTCTTGTCCTTGGAGAATTGAAGCAGGTGGGACGGCAGCTGCCCGGATTCGCGGTTGTAGCGCAGGGCGTCGGAAGCTTCCACGGCGCCGCAATACAATTTGGAAATGCCTATCATTAATATACCTCTCAGGTGAAATGAAGGTCTCTCAGGTAGCACACAAAATGCGCGGTGTAAAAGACGAAAAAAGAGGCCAGGTCCGGCCCCCGTCGCGTGCCTGAAGGCGAAGATAAGAACTATTCCCGGAAAGTCAAGAAATCATTGCAGGGCCTGGGCTGCGAGGCGAATCTCAACCCTTCGGTTTCGCTGTTGATCCGCTGCCGTGGTCCCCTCGGTCAGGGGGCGGGATTTGCCGAAGCCCACGGCCTCGATGAGGTCCGGGTTGATGTGCCACTTGTCCACCAGATAGGACTTGACCGCCTCGGCCCGCTGCTTGGACAGGGTCAGGTTGTATTCGGCGCCGCCCGAGGCGTCGGTGTGTCCGCCCACGATGATGGAGCGGCCCTTGAACTCGGGCGAGTTCAGGGTCTCGCCCAGGGCGTCGAGCACGGCCAGGGACGCGGGCTGGATGGTCGCCTTGTCGAAGTCGAACTGGATGTTCAGGTCCACGCCGGAGATGCCCGGGCGGGGCGCTTCGTCCTCGGCGGGTTCCTTCCTGGCGGCCGCGCCCTGGACCGGCTGTCCGGCGGGCGCTGCGGCCGGGGTTCCGGCGGTCTGTTCGGGCGGGAGGTCCCGCCCCTGCGCGGTTGCCGAAGGACCGGCCTCGAGCCCGGCCTTCACCGCCTCCGGGGTGGAGGCGTAGGGGTAGGTCGCGTCCGGGTCGGGCAGCCACGCCTTGAGGGGTACGGCCATGTCCCTGGCGATGGCCCGGATGATCTGGTCGAAGGGGCTGTGGGACATGCGCGTCTCGTGGACGAAGTAGATGAAGTCCTCGGGGTCGCGCTGCTCGATGCTGGCCGACTGGAGCATGGTCCAGAGGCGGGTGCCGCTGCCCGCGGCGAAGACGTCCACCTGGATGGTCACGGACGAGTCGTCCAGGGTGGTGCCGTCATAGAAGTAGGGCACCTTGCCCGTGACCAGCAGGTCCGCGCCGCGCCGCCGGGCCGTTTCCAGGGCCGAGGAATAGCCCTCGTAGCCGTAGCCCGGGGCCAGCTCCATGGTCGTGAACAGGCGCTCCTCGGTCCAGACGTTGAAGAATATCTGCGTGAAGGAGGCGGACAGGGCGGTGTGGTCCGAGTTCTCCTGCTGGATGATGAACGGGTGGAAGTAGGCGGTCAGGGGGGTGTACTGCTTGCCCTTGGGGTGCACGGCGACTTGGAGCGCCGATTTCCTGACGGGCGCGTCGGTGTAGACCTTGGTCTGGTCGGTCAGGGACAGGTCCACGTGAGAGCACGCGGCGATAGTCAGCAACAAGCTGAAAAGGAAAGCTTTTTTCATGTCATTCACCGGCTGATGGTTGATGCCGCCCCGGCCCTTCCGCCGGGTTTGCGACGGGGCCGGAATCCTCGGCGGGATCAGAGCAATATGTATGCCGGTAAAACTACTGGAGGGTCTGGGTCGGCGAGGGCGCGGACTCGATGGACTCCAGGAGCTGCTCGCGCGACTCCTGGAGTCCCTGTCTGAGGAGCAGCTTCTTGCCGGTGGAGAGCTTCCGGAACTCGGGCCGGTCGGCCAGTTCCGAAAGCCGCTCCATCTCGACGATGACGCTGCGGATGAGCTTGTGGATGTCGCGCTCCTTCGGGTTGAGCTGGGAGGCGAGCAGGGCCAGGTCGCGGATCTCCATGGCCATGCGCTTGAAGGCGCGCGGGTCGGTCTGGCGGGCCAGCTTGCGGTGGGCCTTCCAGGTCTCAACCTTCCGTTTGAACCAGCCGATCATGGACCCTCCCTAGACGGTCGGCATCTGGCCCTTGAGCATGAGCAGGGCCATGATCATGCCCAGCAGCAGGGGCAGCAGAAGCACGGGGATGACCTTGCCGTAGGTCGTCTTGTGAATGTATTTCAGGCCGATGGCGGTCAGGACCAGTCCCCACAGGGCGTAGAGGAACATCCAGCCCGCCATGAACTCCACGGTGAACAGGGGGATGATCCCGGTCATCATGGGCGCGTAGGCGTAGGCCACGGCCCGGAAGGAGCCCTCGAACCCCTTGTCGCCCGCCTTGAGCACGCTGAGAATGGCGTGGTAGAACCCGGCGATGACGAACAGGGACAGGGCCACGAAGGCCGGGGTGAGCAGCAGCTCGAACAGGCCGTTGGTGGCGTCGTAGGGCACGGCCTGGAACCCCTGCCCGGAGACGTCCACGCCCGGCGTCAGCCCGACCACGCCCCAGGCGTACTGGGCCACGGTCTGGATCAGGGAGACCAGGATGGCGAAGGTCAGGGGCTTGGACAGCCCGTTGCCCACGGGCATGACCGAGAAGAACAGGCGCGGCGAGAACAGGACCAGCTTCAGGGTCAGGAACAGGCCGTGGAAGAAGCCGTAGCGGTCCAGCTGCTCGAAGGGCGGCGGCACCTGCATGGGGGCCTCGTCCTCGTCGTCGTTCAGGAACTCGTCCTGCATGGGATCGGGGAAGTCCTCGTTGAACTCGCCGGTCCAGCCGGGCACGGGCTGCTGGTCCCGGGCGGAACCCTGCCGCTCGTCGCGGGATTCGCCGAAGGGATCGCCGTAGCGCCCGTCTTCGGCCTCGTCCCTGGGCTCGTCGCGCACGGTGCGGGGCTTGTCGGGCGGGGTCATGGTGTGCAGCCGCTGCCACAGCTCGTCGCCGTTGCCCTTGTCCGGGTCGGGCAGGTCCGGGAAGGTCTTGTCCTCGGGCTCTTCGGCCCGCTCAGGATGTGGCGGGGCCGGGGGGCGCAGTCCGCTTCCTATCACGGGCGGGGTCCTGGTCTTGATCCGGGGGGCGGTGGCTTGGCGTGCGGCCGGTTCGGGTTCGGCGGCCGGTTTCGGGGCGGCGGCCTGTTCGGGCTCCTCAATGAGGAAGTCCTCTTCCGGCAGGTCGCGGAACTTGAACTTTGTCTGGCATTTCGGGCAGGTGGCCACCTGGGAGCGGGCGGGAATCTTGGTCTCGTCCACTTCGCGGGTGAACCTGCATTCTGGGCATGTTATCTGCATTGTCGTTCCTTGAAGGACATGAATATCATCGATGATCGGTCGTATACATTTTGTAGGTCAGAATCAAGCGATCTGCAATGGGCGGCGCATCAGGCCGGATTTTCCTCCAGCAGGAGCATGGACAGGGAACCCACCAGGAAGGTCGCCTCGGACAGCAGGGCGCGCGGGATGGTCGGGTAGTCGTCGCTGAGCACGTGGCGGATGCGGCCGCCCGAGGCCGCGTCGAACCGTTCGAGCTTGGCGGCCAGTGCGTCCGGGGACTTGCGCAGCCGACTGTAGTGCAGGATGGGCGCGTCCAGGACCAGGGCGGTGCGCCCGGTCACGCCGGTCAGCCGTTCGTGCACGGGCCGGGTGAAGCGCACGCCGTCCTCGTTGCGGAAGAGGCGCAGCTGCAGATCGGGCCACAGCCCGTAGCCCGCCTTGCAGCGGGTCTCGTCCGGGTAAAGGGTCATGCGCGGGAACCAGCAGGCGGTCAGCCGTTTCACCAGCATGCAGGCCGTGAGCAGCCCCCAGACGTCCTCGCTGAACCGCTCGTCGCCGTCCAGGAACAGGACCCAGTCGCCCTCGCAGTGGCCGAGCACGTGGTTGCGCTGGGCGGCGAAGTCGTCCAGGGGGCGGGCCAGGTGGCGCACCGGGGCGGCGCAGGCGATGTCCCGTTCGGGCACTGCCGCCGCGTCCCAGGCCACGACCACTTCCTTCACCCAGTCCGGGAACTGGGCGAAGAAGCCGTCGAGGTCCGGTTCGTCCGGGGCCAGGATCACGCCCACGGACAGGTCCGGGGCCTGGACGCCCACGTGGCTCAGATACGAGCTGTTGATGGCCTGGTGTGGTTTGGCGCTGCCGAACAGCCGTTGGAGATTGCGGTACCGGGCGCGTTCGTCCCCGTCCAGGGAGGGGTTCAGGGCCAGGGCCGCGTTGTCCGGGCGGACCCCGCTCATGGCCAGGACGTAGATGTGGGCCCAGGGCGAGGTGTCGGCCAGGACCAGGGTGCGCGCGTCCCGCCCGTTCCACTCGGGGTGGGCGGCCAGGAAGGCGCGGGCCGTGGCCGTGGCGGTCTCGCAGACGATGAGCCGGGCCGATTCCGGCAACCCGGCGGCCAGGGCCAGGGCGTGCTCGCCGTCACCCAGGCCGAACAGAACCAGGGTCTCGCCCCGGCTCTTGTCCAGGATGCGCAGGGAGCGCTCGGCAAAGGCGGCCGTTTCGGCGGGGTCGGCGGGGGCTGTGGCCGGGGGAGTGGGCGGCGCAACGGTCTCGTCCCGGAAACCGAAGGCCAGGACCGTGGCGGTATATTCCTTTATCAATGCGTTGTTCATTGCGTGATTCCTTTGCGTCGGAGCAGGTCCAGGTACACGGCCTCGAGCCTGCGGGCGATGGTCTGCATGCGGAACAGGCGCGCGGCCTTGTCCCGTCCGGCCCGGCCCATGCGCCGGGCCTCGTCCGGGTGGGAAAACAGGTAGTTGAGAGCCCGTGCATACTCTTCCGCGCTGCGGGCCACAAGCCCGGTGACGCCGTGCTCCACCAGTTCGAGCTGGGCGTTGTCGCGCATCCCCCGGCTCGGGTGGGTGACCACGGGCAGGCCGCAGGCCATGGCCTCGGCGATGGCCAGGCCGAAGGACTCGCCCGCGTCGTTGGCGTGGGCCAGGACCGAGACCCCGTCCAGGAAGGCGGCGATCCCGGCGTCGGTCTCCACCTGGTCGTGGAAAAGGACGTTGCGCTCCAGGCGGTGCGTGCGGACGAAGTCCACGGCCTCGGGGATGCCGCCGATGACGTGGTAGCGGAAGTCCGGCACGTCGCGCACCAGGCCGGGCAGGAAGTCCAGGGCGATGCGCGACCACTTGCCGGGATCGGGCCGGGAGATGCGTCCGGCCACGGGGCGGGAGAAGTCCCGGTCAGGGGCGGCGGTTCGGGCGAGGAAGTCCGTGTCCACGGGGTTGTAGAGCCAGCCGTAGCGGTCCGGGGAAAGGGGCTCGCCGAGCACGTGGGCGTAGCGGGCCAGGCAGAAGCGGGAGACGAACAGGGTGTGGTCGATGATCCCGGCCTGGGGACTGGGGTCGTCGCGGCCGAAGACGTTGGTCTCCACCACCACGGGCACACGGAAGCGCTTGAGGGGCACGAGCAGGTTCGGTTCGGGCCATCCGGCGCGGTGCAGGTGCACGATCTGCGGCCGGAAGCGCTTGAGCGTGTCGAGCAGGCTGGGGCCGATGTACGTGTCCACGCCCGCCGCGCGGATCTGCGCGGCGCGCGGCCCGTCCACCGGGCTGTAGACCGCCGGGGTGAACCGGGCCGGGTCGAGGTTGGTCACGAAGAGTTGCATGACCTTCTCCGTGCCGCCCAGGCCCAGGGATTTGATCACGTGGAGCACGCGCACAGGGGATGCAGTCATGGCGGCAAGGTGACACATGCCGCATGTGTTGTAAACGTCCGTCTATGATGCAATGGAAACGGCCCCTTGCGGGGCCGTTTGCGTCACCGGTTGGCGTTGTTGTAGGCGTTGGCCGCGCGGAACTTGGCCGCCGCCGCGCCGCTGCGCAACGGGGCGGGCGAGACCGGCGCCGCGGGCTGGGGCGCGGGCTGGGCCGCCGGTTTCGCGGCGGGCTTGGCCTGCTGGACCGGCCGGGCCTGCTGCGGGGGGACCTGTGCGGGCATGACCGGGGGCGCCGGGGGGACCGGCGGGGCAACGGGCCGGGGGGCGCCCATGGACACGGTGTCGCCGGGAGCCGCCTTGCCGTCGTGTATGGGCACGATCTGGGCGTAGGCCGAGCGCAGGCCGTCCAGGATCTTGATGACGTCGTCGATCATCCGGTTGTCCAGGCGGATATTGGCCTTGACCAGCTGGGTGGTGCAGAACATGTACAGCTGGCCGAGCTTGGGAGTGATCTCCCCGCCCTTTTCCTTGTTCAGGCTCTCGGACAGCTCATGGATGATCGCCATGGCCTTGGATATGTAGATGCCCTTCTTGGCATAGTCCCTGTTGTCGATTTCCCGCTTCGCCTGCTTGAGGAACTTGATCGCCGCCTCATAGAGCATGAGGAGCAGTTCCCCCTGGGTGGTGGTTTCGATCTGGGTCGCCAGGTATGCCTTCGCTGGGTTGGCCATCAATTACTCCTCGCTATTCAAGCTGTTCCAATGCCGCTTCAAGCTGCCCCTGCTGGAGCTCGTACTGGCCGAGCAGCGAGTCGAGCCGGGCGTACTTCAAGCGCAGGTTCCGTTCCAGTTTTTCGATCCTGGTCTCCTCCCAGGCGATCTTCTCGTCGATGGAGTCCATGATGTCGTTGTAGTTGTTCTGCAGGACCGCCAGGGGGCCGCCGTCGTAGGTGAACTTGTTGTACGGCTTGGTCAGTTCGGTCAGCTCGTCGATCATCTCGGTGGCCTTGCCCGCCTTGACCGCTATCTGGCCCTCGTAGGTCCCGGCCGCCGTGTTGTTCAGCCTGAGCGCCATACCCTTGGCGTCGCCGGTCAGGCCGGTGATCTCCCAGCCCGAGACCGCGGCGTCCTCGCCGTTGATGGTCGCGCTGAGAATCTGGGTGCCGTCGCTGACCACCTGGATGTCGTACTCGCCCGGCATGGTCGTGCCGTCGATGAGCGAGGTGAAGGTGAAGTCCGTGGTCCGGCTGACCCCTGTGGGCTCCAGGGCGAAGAGTTCGGCCACGGCCGTGGGGTCCTCGGACAGGGCCTCCTCGAGCTGCTCGTAGTCGATGGTCAGCAGCCCGTAGGTGGCCGAGCCCTGTTCGGCGTCGGTCAGGATGCCGAGCTGGGACAGGGCCGAGTACTTGTCGCCCGACAGGGTGTCCTCGTCCCAGGGACTGAAGCCCACGCCGATGTTGGCCGTGATGTTCTTCAGGTTCTGGGAGACGATGTCGATGCCGTAGTTGCCGGTCAGGATGGACCCCTCGCCCTCGTCGTCCACCTGGGTCAGGGCGATGATCTGGGCCCGGATGACGTTGACCGATTCCACGAAGGTGCCGATGTTGTCCACGATGGAGTCGGTGTCCGTGGTCACGGTCAGGCTGATGGTGGAGTCCGGGTCCGCCTCCTTGAGATTCAGGGTGATGCCCTGAATGATGTCGTCCACGGTGTTGGAGCCGCGTTCGATCCAGCCCGCGTTGGAGGCCGGGAAGCCGTCCACGCGGATCTGGCTGTTCTGGGCGTTCTGGGTCTCGGTGAAGCTGCCCGCGCCGAACATGATCGAGCCCGCGTTGGAGATGACCAGCTGGTTGTCTGCGCCCAGCCCCTTGCCCGACAGCTGGAGGTGGTACGAGGTCCCGTCGAAGAGCGTCGCGGCCTGGATGATCCCCCGCGAATCCGGGTGGTTGTTGATCAGGTTGACGAAGCCCTGCAGGGTCGTGCCCGCCGAGATGTCGTCGATGGTCACGGACTCGCCGCCGTAGGAAAAAGTGAAGGAGGTGTCGGCGGAGGTGATGACCGCGTCCAGGGAGCTCGCCCCGGAGCTGGTGATCAGGATGTCGTTGGTGGCCAGTTGGTTGATGACCACGGAGTGGGTGGATTCCAGGGCCTCGGCGTCGGCCGAGGCGGTCAGCAGGTTGGTGTTGGAGCTGCCCACGGCCTTGGTCATGAACTCATTGAGGGTGTCCATGCCCTCCAGGGTGGTCTTCAGGCTGAGCAGCTGGGTGTTGAGCTCCTGGAACTGCTCGTTCTTGGCCTCCCAGGTGGCCTTCCAGTTCTCCAGCCGCGTGACACGGGTCCGCTCGACATCGACGAGCCCGTCGATGAGCGTGTTGAAGTCCGTCCCGTTGCCCAGGCCGGTAAAGTTGATGGAACCCGATGTATACGTGCTGTCTGCCATGGCTGCATCCTTGATCGGAAGTTTTTTCCCATTCCATTAGGTATGAAATGGTCTGCAAACCTGATGCCACGGTGGTAATATAAAAATATCCAGTAAAAACAATGGGCCGGACCCCAAAGGAGCCCGGCCCGAAAGTCGCCTTGAAGCGATGCGATGACTGCCTAGCCGAGCAGGGACAGGGCCATTCTCGGCATGCTGTTGGCCTGGGCCAGCATGGAGACAGCCGACTGGGTCAGAATCTGGTTGCGCACGAATTCGGTCATCTCGGTGGCCACGTCCACGTCGGAGATGCGGGATTCGGCGGCCTGGACGTTCTCGGCCTGGATTTCCAGGACGGTCACGGTGTTTTCCAGGCGGTTCTGCAGCGAACCGAGGTTGGCGCGGATCTTATCCTTGGAGATGATCGCGTTGTTCAGGACGTCCAGGGCCTGCTGCGCCAGCTGCTGGGTGGAGATGGAGCGGCCGGCGGTACCGGTGGCGCCGAGACCGACACCGAGAGCGGAGGCCGTGGCCGTGCCGATCTGGATGTAGTAGTAGTCTTCCGCGCAGTCGTTGCCGGTGCCGAAGTGGACCTTCAGCTTGCCGGTGGCCTTGAGGCCGGAACCGTCGTGGGTCGCGCCGGACAGGGCGCCGTTGAGCAGGTAGATGCCGTTGAAGTCGGTGGAGTTGGCGATACGGGTGATTTCCGAGGCCATGGCCTGGTACTCGGAGTCGATGATCAGGCGCTGGTCGGAGTTGTAGGTACCCGTGGAGGCCTGCATGGCCAGTTCCTTCATACGGATCAGCTTTTCATCGATGACGCCGAGCGCGCCGTCCGCCGTCTGGATGAGGGAGATGGCGTCGTTGGCGTTGCGGATGCCCTGCTGCAGGGAGCTGATGTCGGCACGCATCAATTCGCGGACGGCCAGACCGGCGGCGTCGTCGGCGGACTGGGTGATGCGCAGACCCGAGGACAGGCGACGGGTGGACGTTTCCAGGTTGCCGTAGGACACACCCAGGTTGCGCGCAGCGTTCATCGCCATCAAGTTGTGGTTGATAACCAGGGACATAATTTCCTCCTTGAAATTGTTTTGGCTTCCATGCCTAGGTCTTACCCCGGTCGGTCACATGCCGCCGGGAAACCTTTCTTTTGTTGCCCACTTCATCGGCGACGGCGAAGAAAACTTTAGGTTGCGTGAACGATTTTTTACGTCCCTGAACGTGGAAAGGAAAAACGGCCCCGAGCGCGGCCCGGAGCCGTCTTCACGACAGCCCGCAAAGGGCGGTGTGCGCCGCAGGATTGCGCCGAGAGTATGCGGTGATTATTGGAGAAAAACTGCCGATAGGCAGGAACTGCCGGGGTCAGGCAAAGGTCTCGCGGACAACATCAAGAAGCCTTTGCAACCGGTGTTCGTAGGTGTGTTCGGCCAGGATGCGCCGGGCCGCGGCCCGGACCACAGCCGTGCGCGCCGCCGGGTCGGCCGCGAACCGTTGGGCCAGGTCCGGAATCTCCTCCACGCTACGGTAGACCGCGGCCTCGCGGTCCAGATCGAAGAGGTCCTCCATCTGCTCGCGGTGGTCGGTCAGCAGGAAGCCGCCGCAGGCCGGGACGTCGAAGACCCGCTGGTTGACCGCGCCCTTCATCTGGCGGCTGGTGCAGTTGAAGTTGATCTTCGAGCGCGGGTAGAAGCGGGGCAGGTCCGCGTAGTAATCCAGTGGCGGCAGGAGCCGCGCGTCCGCCCCGTCCAGGAGCCCGGCCCAGCCGTCGTCGCCCACGATGAGCGGGGAAAAGGGCAGGGTGGCCCGCACGCAGGCCAGGCGGTACTGCCGGGTAGCCTCCCAGGTGAGCAGGGCTTCGGCGGCCAGCCGCTGTTCGCGCGTGGGCAACGCCGTCACGGCCGCGAGCCAGGCCGGCCGCTCGGCCGCAAGAAACCGGGTGACCGAGGTCTCGCCCGAGCGTCCGAAGGCCCCGGCCACTGCCCGGTACTCACGGGCCAGGGGGGTGGGCAGCCCGGCCAGGGCCAGGCTTTTGGCCACGGGGCGGGTCATGGAACTGCCCACGAAGGACAGGTCCGCCGTCCACCGGCTCGGGGCCGGGCCCGCGTCCGGGCGGAAGCGGTGGGGGTCCGTGGCCAGGGGCAGGTAGTGGACGTGCCGGAATCCCCTGGCGCGCATCTCGTCGAGGTTGCCCGCGTCGAAGGTGAAGATGACCGTGTTGTCCGCGCCGGGGTGGTCGTAGTCGAAGAGGATCAGGCGCGGGTTGTCCACGAACCAGGAGGCCAGGGGCAGGCCGAGGTCGTCGAGCAGTCCGGCCAGCTTGCCCTCGCGGTCCAGACCGAAGTGGTTGACCGTCAGGACCAGGTCCGGGCGGAAGTCGACGACCGCCTTGAGCAGCCCCTCGATGAATGCGCCCGAGCCGATCTCGCGGTCGTCCAGCGGCAGGGTGCGGTGGGCCGCGCCGAGTCGGTCCAGGGCGGCCAGGATCTCCCGGCACAGGAAGTAGTCCGAGTCGAGGAAGAGCACGCGCGGCCCTGCGTTGCGGAACTTGGGATAGCGGGCCAGGGACCAGAAGTCCGTGGCCGCGCCCGCCTTGAGGGTCCTCGCCAGGGCGCCGTACCAGTCGCGGTCCAGGCGCTGGTACAGGGGCAGGATCACCGGGACCAGCGGGCGGCCGCCGTGTTGTTTTCTCCACTCGCCGAGTCGCTTCACGACTTCGGCCGGGTCCGGGGCGTCCAGGTGCAGGCAGGTCCCGGCGGAACGGCCGTCCAGGGCCCCGGTCAGTTCGAGAAGCGCGTTTTCCCGGTCGGCCACGGCCACGGGCAGGCCGCGCTCCAGCAGGAGGTCCAGGGCATGGCCCAGGCCCGCGCCCAGGAGCACGGGCAGCCCGTCGTCCGGCACGCCTGCGGCCAGTTCGGCCTCGCGTCCGCGCCCGTCGCGGCCCCACAGATGCCAGGTCTTGCCCTGGACGCGGACGCGCAGGTCCGCCAGGGCGTTGTTGTCCAGGACCGCTTCGGCCGTGTACGGGGTGGGGCTCATGCTCTGGACCTTTACTGTATTCGGGGGGCGGACGGCAAGGGCGGGGTGCGGAGGGCGAGGACGGGAAAGGCCGCCCCGGCATGTGCCGGGGCGGCCCCTGATGTCGCGTTCGGTTCGGTGCTATTCCTTGGAGCCGCCGAACAGCCCCTTGATGGCGCCGCCCACGGATTCGCCGGCCTCGCCCGCGCCCTCCACGGCCTTGCCCGCGCCTTCAACGGCCTTGCCCAGGGCTTCCTTGAGCTGCTTGGTCACCTGGGTGACCGTGCCGGTCACGTCGCCGGTCATCTCGCCGAGAATCTGGGCGAAGGCCTCGGCCGGGGTGGTGTCCTTTTCCTTGCCGATGTCCTTCAGGTGGATGTCCGGCAGGTCGATGCCCATGCCCTGGTCCCCGAAGGCGTCGAGCAGGGAGCCTCCGAGGTTGATCTTGCCGTTCTTGACGATGAAGTCGTTGATCTGGATCTTCTTTTCGGAGCCGGTCTCGGACTTCTTCTCCTCGGACTTGGCGGCCGTCTTTTCACCGGCCACGGTCTTCTGGATGTTGTTGACGATGGTCTGGAAGTTGTCGGTGTTGCCGCGTTTCTCGTAGCTGATCACCGGGCTGTCCACGTAGATTTCCTCGATGATGATCTTGTCCGAGGTCAGGGAGTCGGTGTTGACCTTGACGCGGATGGTCCCGCACTCCACGGCGCTGGGCATCTTGAAGCCCTGCGGGTTGCCCAGGTAGAAGTTGGACAGGGTTCCGGACCCGGACAGGACCGAGATGTCGGCGCCGCCGAGGCGGACCTCGGTCTTGGTGATGGGCGGCCCGAACTCCTCCACGGCGGTCTTGATCAGGTCGCCGAGGTTGAGGATGACGAGCACGATGGCGGTGATGATGCCCGCGACGAGGACGCCTGCGCCGATGAGGATGTATTTTTTCATGACGACTCCTGGTTGGTTGTGTGGACTATGGGCAAACGATACGGCATTTGCGTTGGCAGGGCAACATCCTATCGGGAATGTTGCGGAAGTGTCGGAAAGAGCGGATCGGCCATGTGGCGCATGTCTTTGGTGCCCGCGCCGCGTCGGCCCGAATCCAGGGACGGCCCGGCCTCGGGCAGGATGCGCCCGGCCCCGTCGAAGACCGCCGGTTCCAGTCGGCGGCACAGGTCGGCGGCCCGGTCGGCGGCCCGGTTCATGAGCCGGGCCAGGGTCTCCTCGCGGACCTCGTCGGACACCGGGTCGCGGTAACGGATGGCGTTGGCGACGCGGGCCCCCTGTTCGAGCCACTGGGGGGCATAGAACAGGGCGGCGATCTCCCTGGCCGTGTCCGGCAGCCACGGGGCGGCCCGGTACAGGGCTCCGGCCAGCCCGGTCCGGGGGAACAGGGACTGGAAGCGGGCGAACAGCCCGAAGGCCGAGGCCAGGGCCGGGACCGCGCGCCGAGGCCCCACGCCCGCCAGGTCCGCCAGGCCGTCCATGGGCAGGGCCTCGAACAGGGCAGGCCCCAGGGAGGCGAGCTGGTTGCCGATGCGGTAGAGGGGGCGGCCGAGCATCTCCGGGCAGGCGGTCATGTCCATGAGCGACTCCAGGGCGCGGTGACGCTGGCGGGCCAGGGACTTCTCGCGCCGGGAGTCGGCGTAGTAGTCGCCGGTCAGGTGCCAGACCATGGGATGCATGACCGTGTCCGCCCACAGGTGGGAGGCCATGCCCACCAGCAGGGCGGCGGCCAGGTCGCGGTCCGTGGCCCCGGCCGCGTGGCGCGCCTGGAGCCGGAGCAGGGCATAGGTGTCCTCGCCCCGGGCCCCGTGGAGGCGATGGGCCAGCCGGGCCATGGGCAGGGCGCGGGGCAGGGCCGCGAAGAACAGGGCGTCGTGGAACACGGCCCCGAGAAGCATGGCCTGGGGCCGGGCGGCCAGGCCGGGCGCGAAACGGGTGTCGGCCAGCCGGGCGGCGGTCATTTCGGCGGTCTTGAAGTGGATCAGTTCCTTGGGCATGGCGGTCGGTTTAGGGTTTGCCTTTCCGCCATCCTACTTGATACCGTGCCCGTGGCAACACAAACCTGCAACGGAACGGAAAGGGCATGGGCAAATATCTCATCAACGAGGAATACGAGGTGGAGGACGCCGGGGCGACCCGGGGCTACGTCCGGGGTGAGCGGCGCGAGGACTACGCAGACTCGTGGCGGGAGACCGGCAACGTGGTCCTGCTCGGCCTGCCCGGCTCGGGCCGGGCGGAGCTGGCCCGTCTGCTCGCCGAGCGCACCGGCAAGCCCGTGCTCGCGCCCGTGGACGCGGCCTCGGCCGCCGAGGCCCTGGCCGGACAGGGCGCGATCATCGTGCTCCCGGACCGGCTGGCTGACCACCCCGAGGTCCGGCCGCTGATCCACCCGGCGGGCAAGGTCTTCTACCTCCTGGCCGACACCCGGCTGCTCTCGGGCAGGGTGGCCGAGCGGGACGGCGTCGCGGACGCGGACGAACTGTGGCGGACGCTCTCGGCCCGGCTGGCCGAGGTGGAGCCGACCTTATACAGCGTGCTCCACTTCATCCTGCAGGGCGCGCGGTCCCCGGCGGAGCTGGTGGACGACGCCCTGGAGAAGATCGGCTATTAGCCGGACGCTCGGGCCTGACGCGGGGACCGGGGACTGGTGACAGCCCGGCCGGTTTGCGGTAAGCAGGAAGACCCTTCACCCATCCACTACATATATATTGGAGCTCGATACATGCCGGAAAAGCAACTCAGGGTCGAATGCCTGGCCGTGACCCCCAATGCCCTGTCCCTCATCTACGCCGCGTTTCGCCAGTGCTACCACGCCGGGTTCGTGGCCGACATGTGGCCCCGGCTGCTCTCCGGCGAGATCGATCCCGAGGTCCAGGCGGACTTCGTGGCCAAGACCATGGAGTCGGGCCACGACAGCCCCATCGAGCACGTGTCCATGACCTTCGCGGTGGAGGGCATCTCCAGGGCCTGCTCCCACCAGGTGGTCCGGCACCGCATCGCCTCCTACTCGCAGCAGAGCCAGCGCTACGTGGCCGAGAACGACATGGACTACATCCTGCCTCCGGCCATCGCGAAAATTCCCGAGGCCAGGGAGCGGTTCGAGTCGTTCATGGCCGAGGTGCAGTCCGCCTACACCGACCTGCGCGACATCCTGGTGGCCAACGGACGCAAGTCCAAGGCCAACGAGGACGCCCGTTTCGTCCTGCCCCAGGCGGCCGAGACCAAGATCGTCCTGACCATGAACTGCCGCAGCCTGCACCATTTCTTCCACCTGCGCTGCTGCAACCGCGCCCAGTGGGAGGTCCGGGCCATGGCCAACGAGATGCTGGCCATCTGCAAGGAGAAGCTGCCCGCCCTCTTCAAGAACGGCGGGGCGCGCTGCGAGCAGCTCGGATACTGCCCGGAATCCCCAAAATTCGCCTGCGGAAAATACCCGACCCGCCAGACGCAGGGCTGATTAATTTTCCATAGACTGGGATTTTCTCCCGTTGCCGAGAGCCCCCGTCCTTCTTGACGTTTCGGTTACGGTGTTTTTTTTGCCTTTTAATCCGACTTGTTGCACCTGTTCCTAACGGACCGATCCCCGGCAGCCCTTGTCCCTCGGGGCTTTTGCGGGATATTGGTGTTACGGATTTGGACGGCGGCTTTGTATAGGAATGATTGTTGCTTTTATATCATCATTGTTTTCAATGTGTTGCGCTCATCCATACCGATTATCTCCCGGTTTCGTAGGGAACAGGATGTCACAAATAAAAAATGAAGGGCAAGAAAAAGAGTGTAAGGCTGTCTAATCCGATGAAATGTGGATTTCTTACTGTTGAAAAGTTTTTCCACAGCTGTTGAAACTCTTGCTCTCTAGAAAAAATTGAGACCGTGAAAACCCTTGTTACACCGGTGTTTCATACTGACCCGGCTGAAAACGTCGGCGCACTGTGGGTTTTAT